>CAZHUE010000009.1:0-27698 GCA_964535875.1 uncultured Methylomarinum sp. | reverse complement strand
TTCATAAAAACTAACGCTGTCATCCATAAAATGATTCAAACCATGTTTACTTTTACCCCGAAAATACAGTTGCCATGTGAAATCTTTGCCATTTAAGTCTGTAAAATATGACCTAGCTAAACCACTTTTAATAAACCATATATCTTTAAATATTTCACCAGCTTGATGAACCATCGCACCCTTCTTAACAGTCACTTGACGAAAGCCTTCACAAGCATGAGACCACTCGTCGTCATCGATAGTTATAAAACTCTCAATCATTTTTCTATAATATTTCATTCTGATATATTAAAGGGTTTTTTGCATATAAGGCGATTGGCTATATTTGCGTCGCAGACACCTAACAGTTGTATTATTAGCCCAACATTCGATAGACCCGTTATTTATTGCGAGTTACCTAAATAATTCAGTTTCCTCATTATTTTGTTGATTACTATCCTCTTTATATTTCTTTATCGTCTGCTGTAAAGCTAAACGTTGTCTATCTAATTCAAGCAATTCGATTTCTCTTTTTAAATAAATATCAGCTTTTTTTCTAACTGCAAAACTTTCCTTTTGCATAGCTAAACGTCTCAATTCATAGCGTTTTTTAGCATTAACATCGGTATCAAACTCTATTTGTTTTTGTTGCTGTTTTAGTTCTAGTTCTTCAACATGAGCTTTACTTTTAGTGTCTCTCCAACTTGCCTGTTCCTTTTCAAACTCAGCAATCTTTGCCTCTAGCTCTTTTTCCTTTAATTTTGTTTCATGAGCAATTAGCTCAATTTTTTCTTGCTCTTCTTTTTCTCTTAACTTAGCCTGATAAACTTCTTTCTCTTCAAGTTCGGCCGACAAAGTAATTTCTTTTAAGCTATTGTTATGTTTAACTTTATCAGAATGAAGTCTTTTCCTTATTATGAATTGTTCACGTTGGTGCTGTTCTTTTTCTGATAACAATAGTTTTAGATTCTCTGCATCAACAGCCGTTCGTTCTCGATCTAATTCAGCTATTTTATTTATTTGTTCTAACTGCAATCGTTTATGATCAATATTTTGGTTTTTTTCTTCTTGTTGTTGACGAAATAATTCTTCTCGTTGTTGCTCACTAAATTCAAAGCTTTTCTTAAGCACACTAAGATAAACTTTTTCTTTCGCAAATTGCACATCAGGAAACTCTTCAAAACCAGGTTTAAGTCTACAGGTCACTTGAGATTGAATATTTTGCAAAATCAAAATTTCATTAATTTTAGAACAAATCCTTTTCTCAATAGGTTCTAAACCTTCTTGTACCCAGGCACCATCAGAAAGATTAAGAAGCTCTCTGTTTACAATGTCTGTCACCGTACCATAATAAGCCTGTTTAATATGTTCATTTAGCTCAGCTAAAAGTTCTATATTGCTTAAGGCATAATTATATGTCGCTTGAAACCTTACATCCAGGGTTACATCAATAGTGCAAAAACCATCATACAATTCAACCTTATCTGTACAATTCCATTCTTCAATTGAAAGTGGATATACGGTATGAAAAAATCGTTTTACAAAACTTTGTGGGCGTAAAAAGACTTTTTTATACGCTCCAAACTTGCTATAAACAATTTGACGATCGACTTCAAAACCAGCTTCCCACACATCGTCTGACAAACCTGTGTTGGCTATATCCACATCAGCAGAAACCAACCAGTTATCTATTTCTGTCGCCACACTATTCATTTGAATCAACCCACTTTGTACGTGATCCTGCAACCCGTAATTGCCTAATTTTATCACCCATTTTTTCAGCTACGAGGGGATATAAGTTAGGAGAAAACTCGACTGTTCTATCATCTATTTTTCTTAAAAAACCACGGTTCAGCAGTAAACCAACAGCAAACATTCTAGACCAATCTGAATAACGCCTGGCCTTTTCGATTTCTGTTTTTTCAATCACCATTTGTAGTTCATCATTTTCATTTATATTAAACTCGGTAAATTGTCTTAAGCATTCAAAAACCAAGTCTTCCTCCTCAACAGTTAAAGGACCTGGCGCTGTAAATTCAAGGCGATAAGATAATAAAACCGTAAAAAAATCGACCATTGCTGCACAGACAAAAGCAAACAAATTGAAACCACTCCACATCGAAACATCAGGTTTTACTTCTTCAATAAATTGCTTATAGGTCATTAATAGTGGTGCCTCGGGCAAACCAAGTCCAATGGTGTTAGATATTCTACCTATTTGTAATTGTACTTCGCTATAATCATCCAGCACTTGATAATAAGATGTTTCAAGATCATTTGATATATCAAGATTCCCCAAACCCGCTTGCAGTCCTTGAGTTTTTTTATCTAAGTCTAAAAATTCTTGCTCTAGTAACTCCAAGGCTTGTTTCTTTTCTAAGTGAATCTGGTTGTAATGTTTCCAAAAAGGCCCTTTTCCTACCTGGTTTTTGTATTTCTCGACAGCGGAAGGATGAGTTCCAAAATAGGCTTGAGAGACTTCCTCCGCCGCTTGCTTTAGCTCTACATTTTGTTGTTTTAAAACATTACCTTTGATCACTAGTATTTTACCCAAATAAAGCTTTATATCTTCTCTAACTTGATTTAGACGACTAATATGTACTGTGTCATGTTGCGATATTTCATAAAACTTAAAGTATGAAAAAGAAATCGATGCCAATAAAGCAATCAATAACGACAACACAACAGAAAAATAACGCTGACGATTGGCTTTCCAATGAATTCCAGCAAGTTCTAAAGAACAAATAACAATAATTGATTGAATAGCAACCGTGATGACTAATGCTATCCAGGGTGTGATGAAGTGCTTTAAACCATAATATGTAGTAAACCCTGATGCAATACTCAACATTAAAACAATAGGTATAGTCCATACTTTGAGCATGCCTACAAATAGGGTTTGTACCCTATTTATCAAATAACCTACGCCAGCATTTTTTCTTTTTATTTTTTCTGCTTTATACATAATAAATAGTGTTTTAGTTGGAAAACAAACAATTGGAATTCCTTGATTAAAACGATTCGTTATTATACTCTCTCGTCATTCTTATACATCGTTTCACTCATTTTCTTTCCATTAATATCCCAGATGGTTACTACCCCTTCTCTTTTTCCGTTGATAAATTTACCTTCAACTCTCTTTTGGCCGTTTTCATGCCAGTCCACCCAAAGCCCGTGTTTTACGCCATTTTTATAGTATTTTTCTATGATTTGTTGGCCCTTTTTATTCCACCAGGTCCATAGCCCCTCCTGTTTTCCCGTTTTATAGGTCCCTTCACTTTCTTTACAGCCGTTTGAATGCCAGGCACTAAAATGTCCATCCAGGAGTCCATCCTTATAACTTTCCTCTTTTTTAACTTGTCCATTATTATCACGAGATAAAAACTTTCCAGTAAAAGGTCTATCTTGGCTAGGCTCATAAAAAACACCTCCTCGTTCAACCAAGCGATTAACTACCTTACTAACGACTTCAGTACCACATTTTGAACAAAAGTTTACTGACCCACTTTTCGGTAATTTAGTACCGCAATTATGACAAAACATTATTTAGTTACCATTATAAAAATATAATTATTAGAGGTGTCCATTAGTTTGTATTGCTTGCTCTATCACCTGAATAACTCCCTTGCCATTTTACTTGACCATCGGGTTGCCAGATAGTCCAACTTCCAACTTGAACACCTCTTTCCCAACATCCTTTAGAATACATTTGGCCATTTTCAAACCACAATACCTCACAGCCTTGCTTTTTTCCATCGCAATAATCGACTTCCCCTTCTTTTTGTCCATTTTCAAACCAGGAAGTCCATGAACCATTTAACACGCCTCTAGACCAGGTTACTTCATTTTTCTTATTTCCATTTTCAAACCATTCAAATTCGACCCCATCTAATTTATCATCTGCATACCCTACTTCCTGTGCTTTTTGTCCATTCTCGTACCAAGAATGCCAAACCCCACTTCCTCGCCCATTAAAAAATGTTTCTTCATTCTTTTTATTTCCCTGGGGATAATAAGCGACTCCTGTTCCACTAAAAGGTTTCCCTTCATAACAAATCAAATTATTAATTTTTTGCAAACTATTGTAATCTACAACTTTTAGAAATACTTTATTGCCACATTCTGAACAAAAGTTTGCATTTGCTAACAATTGATTACCGCAGTTGCAACAAAACATAAAAACACCTTAATTAACATAGTTAAGATAAAGTACAAGTATAATTCATCAACTTAGGAATGGAAAATAAATAAGTTGTACATTATTACGTAGTTTTTTTGTTTTTCCTAGCTCGTGTAGCAACTGGCGCATAGCAAGCTACGCAACTGTTGCTACACAAATCAAGTCAAGCAAAAGAATGCACAATTTATTTATTTTCCATTCATTACACAAGCAGACTAAAAGAGGACAAGATTTTGCCTAAAGCCAGTGATTTAAAACAAGGTTCCGCAATAGAAATAAACGGCGAGCCTTACGCTGTTAAAAAAATTGAAGTTAGAAACCCGACATCGCGCGGAGCTTCCACTTTATATAAAATTCGTTTTGCTCACATGAAAACCAAGCAAAAATTAGACGAAAGTTATAAAGGAGATGATTTTCTTAAAGAAGCTGATTGTTCAAAAGTGATGGTTCAATACTCCTATCAAGATGGGGAAAACTATACTTTTATGAACCTTGAAAGCTTTGAGCAATATACGCTAAACAAAGAAGATTTAGATGGTCAAACAGAATATCTAACAGAATCTCTGGAAGGCATTATTATTTTACTATTAGATGACGCACCACTTGGTATTGAACTACCGACTACTGTCAGCCTAGAAATTGTAGTAACACCACCTGCTATGAAAGGAGCCAGTGCAACAAATAGAACAAAACCTGCAACATTGACAACAGGTCTTGAAGTTCAAGTACCAGAATATATTGAAACAGGCGAAGTTATTAAAATTAACAGTTCTACTGGTAAATTTATGTCTCGCGCTTAAAAATTCTTCCCACTTTTTTAAAAAGTAATTATGTCTCAAAATATATTATGCATTCACCATTCCAGCTTGCTAGTAAAAGACACCCAAGCTTCTTTAAAATTTTATTGTGGCATTTTAGGATTACAAAAACTTGAGCGCCCCAACCTACCTTATGGTGGCGCATGGCTAGACTTAGGCAACCAACAATTGCATTTATTAGAACTTGATAACCCCGACCCAACAACAGGCAGACCCGATCATGGCGGTAGAGATCGTCATGTTGCTTTTCATGTAACCAGCCTTGATCCATTAAAAGATAATCTTGAGCGGGGGAAAGTAAAATTTACTTTAAGTGCCTCAGGTCGTAGGGCAATTTTTTGTCGAGATTTAGATGGAAATGCTTTAGAGTTTATTGAAAAACCTGATTGATTTTCCAATATATTTTTTCTAGTTCCCTTTAGCTGTACCTGTACCTAGAAGAATTCACCTAATATCTCAGTTGATACCACCATCTACCAAAAAGTTCATGTAATGCGTTAGAACTTAACTTGAGCGCAGAAGCGGAAGGTATAAAATCAAGGACTGTCATTTGGACAGGGTAAGAATGAAAAGTAGTTGGTGCGGGGGTAACTGTAAATCCAACTTTTTGGAACTGTTCAACCGCACGGGCCATATGTAACGCATGAGTAACTAAAATAACCCTGCTGATTTTTTCTTTTTTTAAAAGGTTGTAGCTAAATTGCGCATTTTCAGCCGTATTGCGGCTTTTATCTTCAAGCCATTTTGCTTTAAGATGAAAGTCATTTACTAGCGTATCTTGAATAAGTATTGCTTCTGTTGGGCTTGCTTTATTTAAGACTGTGCCGCCACTGACTAAAATTGGTAACTCTGTTTTTTTTGATAACCTGACCGCATAGCGCAGACGATCAAAAACCTTGTTAAGAATCACGGCTTTGTTGTCATATTCTGGAGCAAAGGGACGAATTCCTCCGCCTAAAACGATGATTGCTTGCGCATGACTTTGTTCTAGCTGGCTTAGTTGCAAAGCCTTATGACTCTCTTGGCTTGAAGCGAGGAATGTTGCTACTAGAGGCACGCTTAAAATGCATAACGCCGAGATAGAAGTCGTTATAATAATATTCCCTAGTTTTTTTCTTTTTTTACTGATTAACAAGCCGCATATTGCTAAAATGATTAGACTCGCAGGCGGTAAAATTAGTGCCTTAAAAACATAAGTAAGAAGAATATCCATATTGGTAAACTTTATAGTAAAACAGTGAAAATATGACTTTTTATGTTTAAGACAGTATTTTTCGGCATTTCATTTGAATTTATTGATTCCAGATACACCCATCACTAACTTTTTCGATTGCTGCCAGGCGGTTTTGATGTGCTTCTTGCTCTTTTTCCGTACAAGATATAACCTTTAGTTTTGGTCTATCAGCGGACAAACGGACAATTTTCTGTTTTTTCTCTTCCTCATTGTCATCTGTTTCAAGTAAAGAAAACTGTCCGCCTGTCATGGCTAAATATACTTCTGCTAAAATCTCGGCATCTAGCAATGCACCATGCAATTCTCTATGACTATTATCTATCCCATAGCGTTTACATAATGCATCTAAACTGGCTCTTGCTCCTGGGTGTTTTTTTCTGGCAAAAGGAAGTGTATCAAAAACAGTGCTGTAATCTTCAAGCTTTCCCTTATTAGTTTTAAGCATTGAAAATTCATGATTTAAAAAACCTACATCAAACGGGGCATTATGTATAATTAATTCTGCACCTTTGGTAAATGCCAGATAATCATTAACAATGTCTTCAAATTGAGGTTTATCTTCCAAAAATTCATTGGTAATCCCATGCACTTCAATAGCGCCATCATCAATTAATCTATTAGGGTTGATATAGACATGAAAAGAATTGTTCGTTAGTCTACGATTAATTAATTCAACACAGCCTATCTCAATAATTCTATGCCCTTCTTTAGGGTTTAAACCCGTTGTTTCCGTATCTAAAACTACTTGTCTAATTTTCTCAATTGTCATTTTTTAACCGTCCAGATAATAAATTTTTTATTAGAAGAAATAACTTCATATTTTCCAAATATTCTTTTTAAATCAATTTGGTAATTAAGATGGCGATTCCCAATAACTCTTAATTCTCCATGTTTACGCAAGACTCTATTCGATTGCTTAAACATTGTTAATGCCACTTGATTACCCACAATATTTTGTTGATGAAAAGGCGGGTTACAAACTATTAAATCCATCGAATTATCATTAAATTCAGTTAACCCATCGGCTATGCAAAAATTAGCCACCCTATCTGGAAATGCATATTCAAAATTTTCTTTTGCTGAAGCAACTGCCATATAGGATTCATCTATAAAATATAAAGAGGCTAGAGGATTATCGCGAGCTAACAACAAGCCAACTATTCCATTGCCACAGCCTAAATCTACAATATCCTTAGCTCCTGTATTATCAGGTAAATGCTGCAATAAAAACCGAGTCCCTATATCCAGACTATCTCTTGAAAAAACATTAGCGTGATTGGCAATACGATAATCAGTACTTTCTAATTGATAATAAACAGGAAAAGGATTAACAAACTGTTTTTTTTCATTCAACAAAGTCGTAAAAATCAAACGTGCTTTTTTCTTTGCTAAGGAAGGTTTAGTTGGCCCTAAATATTTTTCCATTAACTTCCAGACTGAAGCCGACATCGTTTTTACCATGCCTGCCGCTATCACAACTGTTTCTGGCACTAATAATGCTTGAAGACGACAGAGTTGATCTTCCAGCAATGCTAAAGTCTTAGGCACTTTAATTAAAACCACATCCACCAAAGCAGTTGACCATTCTAGCGAACTTTTTAGACAAACACTTTCTAAAGGCAAGTGATTAATAGAAAGATTGAGTTGAGTTGATTGTTGGGAAAGCCAGGAGTCAGAAACTGCAAGCGGCTGATAATAATTTAAAGCCACTGCTAATGCACCAAAGCTATCATTTAAAACGAGAACCTTAAAATCATCCTGTAACAATTTCTTCTCAGCAAGATAGTTTAATAAATACTCATCAGCAGCATCCCATGCTCTGAGAGTTTCATTCTTTCTTTGCGGTAATCGCTGTAATTTAAATTGTCCTTGCGGTACTTTAAGTAAAGTCTCCATTGACTCCATTTCTAAACCCGACTTTCTTTGATTAGAAACCATTATACATTTTCAGCACTGAAAGCTATATCGAGATAAGGTAAAATATAAATTTTTAATGACTAAAAGGAACTGTATTAAATCATGCACATTCAGTGGTACCCGGGCCATATGCACAAAGCCAACAAAGAAATTAAAGAAGTCCTGCCAAAAATTGATTTGATTATTGAAGTTCTAGACGCGCGCATTCCTTTTAGTAGCCAAAACCCCTTGTTGTCAACATTAAGAGGTAATAAACCTTGTATTAGAGTACTTAGCAAATCTGATTTGGCTGACCCTGATATTACATTGCAATGGCAAAGCTATCTGGAACAAGAACAAGGGGTTAAAACATTAGCCGTCACAACGCTGCAACCAGAAAAAATTAAGTTAATCACTCAGCTTTGTCAAAGTATGGTGCCAATGAAAGGCAGTAATGACAAAATCATTAAAACTATGATTATGGGTATCCCCAATGTAGGAAAATCGACCATTATCAATATTCTTGCTAATCGTATCATTGCTAAAACAGGGAATGAACCCGCTGTTACCAAACGCCAACAACGAATTAAGCTAAAAGATAATATCGTATTATCTGACACACCTGGCGTTTTATGGCCTAATATTGAAAACCAAAACAGTGGTTACCGTTTGGCGGCAACAGGCGCAATAAAAGATACGGCTATGATTTACAACGATGTCGCTTTTTTTACTGCTGAATATTTATTACAGGCTTATCCTGAAGAAATTAAAAAGCGTTTTCAACTGGATTCTCTCCCGGACAGTGAAGCTGACTTAATTGAGTTTATTGGGAAAAAACGCGGCTGTTTACGTTCTGGCAAGCAAGTAGATATTGAAAAAACCAGTAAAATAATAATCGGCGAACTCCGGTCAGGAGCAATAGGAAAAATCACTCTTGAAACGCCAGAAATGATAGAAAAAGAGCTTATTGAGCTATCTTTAAAAAAAGAGCAAAAAGCTGTAAAAAAAGAGGCTCGAAAACAAAAATGGAAAGCTAAAAAGTAACTAATTTTACTCGTATTTTTTCGTTAAATCTTAGTGTTTCAAGCGCGCTATAGCACACGCCGGTTCAACCCCCCTGTCACCTACCGCAGACTAAAAAAATCATCACTTCGCTATCGCCCCGCCTCCCTAGTTTTCAGCGTACGTAATACTTTTTTAAATTCAGCTTAGAGACAGGTAAGAAAAATTATAATTTTGTGAACTAATCCACAAAAAATATTAACACAGCAAGTCTTTATTAAGATGAATATAACAACAATATTAGGAGTAAAAATTGAAAATTAGTGTATTTGGAATGGGATATGTTGGGGCAGTATGTTCGGCTTGTTTTGCGAAAGACGGCCACCAAATTATTGGAGTAGACCCTCAACAAGTTAAGATTGATTTAATTAATCAAGGCAAATCACCCATTATTGAAGAAGGACTTGAAGAGCTAATTTCTGCAGGCGTTTCATCGGGCAATCTAAAAGCTGTTCAAAATGTACAGACGGCAATAGAAGAATCAGATATTTCTATCATTTGTGTAGGAACACCCAGTCGTATTAATGGTAGTTTAAATTTAGATTATATTAAATTAGTCTGTGAAGAAATTGGATTAGCAATCAAAAATAAGCAAGAACGACACACTATTGTCATGCGCAGTACCGTTTTACCAGGTACAGCAGAAGAACTAGCTATTCCTGCTCTTGAACAATCTTCTGGAAAAAAAATGGGGGAAGGTTTTGGATATGTTTCAAATCCTGAGTTTTTACGGGAGAGCACTGCAATTTTTGACTTTTATCATCCACCTAAAACGGTCATAGGTGAAACGGATAAAGAAAGTGGCGAAATAATTGCGTCATTGTACAGTCACTTAGAAGCCCCATTGATCCGAACTGATGTAGCAATAGCTGAGATGGTCAAATACGCAGATAATGCTTGGCACGCCGTAAAAGTCAGTTTTGGTAATGAAATTGGCAATATCGCAAAAAAATTGGGTATTGATGGACAAAAAGTGATGGATATTTTTTGTCAGGATCAAAAGCTCAATTTATCTTCGTATTATCTTAGACCTGGATTTGCATTTGGCGGATCATGTTTACCAAAAGATGTTAGGGCAATCACTTACAAAGCGAGAGACCTTGACATTCATACCCCATTACTTTCATCATTGATCCCTAGCAACAATGAGCAAATTGAACACGCTTTCAGTCAATTAAAACATACTCAAAAGAAAAAAGTAGCAATGCTTGGTATCAGCTTTAAAGCAAATACTGATGACTTAAGAGAAAGCCCGCTTGTTGAGCTTGTCGAAAAAATGATTGGTAAAGGCTATGTTATAAAAATTTATGATAAATGTGTCAGTATAGCCAAGTTAGTTGGTGCCAATAAAGAATATATTATGCAACATATTCCTCATGTTTCTGATTTATTAGAAGAGAACTTAGAGAAAGTTATTAATCATGCCGATGTAATTATTATTGGCAATAATGCAGAAGAATTCCAAAATATTGGGCCCATAATAAAGGATGGTACGCATATTATTGACTTGGTAAGAATTAAAAACCTGGAAGATAAACCTCTTTACCAAGGTATTTGTTGGTAGTTACTACTATTTGATAGTTTAATTTAGGTACTGACTTAATAAAGAAAAGAGTGATATGAATTTTTTATGCTCCTGTATCATTACTTTTCTTTTAATCGTTACTTAATTTTAAATGAATGGGCCTCGATTCAATCACTCATCAAATTCTTCATTATAACCGTAAAAGGAAAAAAGATATTTATTTTAAATGATGATATTCTCTAAATGATAATTGTATTTGTTAGTAACAATTGTTTTGAGGTTCCCACCTCAGTAATACAGTAAAAAAACAACTACACTTAAAAATCATTTATAAAATTTCACAATCATTCATACATGAAAAGTATCCAGGTAATCAAAAATTATAACTCTTTTTTTCTAATATGTATCTTAAACATAATTGTCTTAAGCTTTTTTTCCACTCAAGCATATGCAAAAACAATTTTTTTCGTTAGTCCAGATGGAGATGATTTAGATTCGGGACATAATACTCAGTCCCCCTTACAAACAATCAACCATGCTCTAGAGCTGGCACAACCAGGTGATTCGATTAAATTAATGAGTGGAGAATACTTTCAGGATATAACAACTGTCCGTGCAGGAACTTCGAGTCAACCAATACTTATTACTGGCTCACACGGGGCAGTTGTAAAAGGGGCAGGGAAAACTTCTATTGCTAACATTCAACATAGTTATATTGAGCTAAAAAACTTTACAATTGATGGGTTAGTTGGCAAAAGTTCGAGTTTCAAGAATTACAAAAAAAAACTGGTCTACATAAAGGGCTTAAATAATAATGGAATACAAAATGTCAAATTATTAAATATGACAATACTTAATGCCAGAGATGAGTGTATAAGACTTAAATATTTTGCACAAAATATAGAAATTGCTAATTCACGTATTACTCATTGTGGTATAGAAGACTTTAGGTTTAATGGTGACGGTCATAATGGAGAGGCAATTTATATAGGTACAGCTCCAGAGCAACTTAATAAAAACCCGACATCAGAAACTGATCAATCAAATAACAACTGGATCCATAATAATATTATCGAACCTTTCGGTAGTGAATGTATTGATGTAAAAGAAGGCAGTAGTTTTAATATTATTGAATACAACCAATGTAGTCAGGGAAAAGACCGAAAAGTTGCGGGTATTGTAATCCGAGGAAATCAGAACATTATTCGTCATAACATAATTCATAAAAATCTTGGTGCTGGTATTAGACTTGGCGGCGACACACCTACTGATGGGATTAATAATGATATTTATGGAAATCAATTAAATAACAACCAGTTTGGAGCTTTGAAAATTATGGCAGAGCCACAAGGAAAAATATGTAATAACACATTCGTACTTAAAGGTAAACAGCAAGCAGTTCGGGGTAGAAAAGGTCTGGTAAAAGATATTTTTATACAATCATGCCTGGATAGTTGATAGCCCTATTCCGTTGTTTTAGATAAACATTAATGGAGATCCTCTCCCTTTAATGATAAGAAAAATTTTTATGACTTATAGATCAGTTCTCATTTCAGTATTAACAATTTTATTGCTACCCTATTCAACGTTTTGCTTTGCAAATAATTTACTATCCTTGTCCAGCCCTAACCAAGAAAAAACAATATTTGTTCACCCTAAGGGTAATGATAAATCAGAAAATACATTATCAACACCCTTCGCAACTATTCAACAGGCCGTGAATGTTGCACAACCCGGAGATACGATTTTATTGATGCAAGGTGAATACCTGCAAGATGTATCAACAATTCGCGATGGACTACAAAACAAGCCCATTAGAATAACTGGCATGCCTGGAGCAATTGTAAAAGGTGGTGGAAAAACATCCATTTTTGATATTCAACACAGTTATATTGAGCTAAACAATTTCAGCATTGATGGTTTGTTTTCCTCCTCTAACCAAGCCACTGCTTTTAGAAAAAAGCTAATCTACATCAAGGGTATTGAGAACAAAGGAATTACAGGTATTAAATTACTCTACATGAATATAAAAAATGCTCGCGACGAATGTATTCGAATTAAATACCAAGCAGTAAAAAATGAAGTCGCTTATTCGCATATCAGCTACTGCGGCATTCAAGATTATCAATTTGATGATGGGAAAGAAAACCACAACGGTGAAGCTATCTATATTGGAACTGCACCTGAGCAAATTGCTGAAGGAAAAAACCCAACAAATGAGATTGATCAGTCAAATCAAAACTGGATACACCACAATATTATTGAAAGTCATGGTAGCGAATGTATTGATGTAAAGGAAGGCAGTAGTTTTAATATCATAGAACATAATAGTTGCAAATATACAAAAGACCTGAATGTTGGAGGAATTTCAATAAGAGGAAATAATAATACTGTCCGTTATAATCATGTCGTTTCTAACTTAGGAGCAGGTATCCGCTTAGGTGGAGATACAGTCTTGGATGGTATTAATAACGAAGTCTACGGTAATTACCTTCATGATAACCAAAACGGCGGATTAAAAATTATGCGAAAGCCTCAGAGCCGTGTTTGTGGCAATACAATCATTACCTTAAAAGATCAAAAGTCAATCAGAGTTGGAAAAAATATGGATAAAACTCGTTATAAAGCAACATGTGAGAGATAAAAGTGATTGGATTTATTATTTATATACTTATATTAGTCGCAACGGCTTTTTATCTCCCGGAAGTTTATCTTGACCCCGAAGCTGCACAGTTTATATTGGCAATCGGGTTTTTATCTATTTGGCGTTATAGCTGGTCATTGACTCATTTTTTTAGAGCATTGATCTATCGCAAAATTGCTTTCCCTAAATTAAGGAAACGTGCCAATGACTTGGGTGATACAGCAAAACCAGAACATATCTTTCTAGTATTGACCACCTTTCGAATTGGAACCAGTGTAACAGTCGAAGTCTATCTTGCAGCTATTAAAGACGCAATTTCAACAGGGGTACCCACTACAATTATTACCTCAATAGTAGAACTTAGCGAAGAAAGACTGATTAAATCTATTTTTGATTTACAAAACCCTCCTGATCATGTCCGCCTTAAAATTGTTCGTATTAAAGGTTCCGGTAAACGCGATGCTCTGGCAGTCGCATTTCGTGTTGTCTCTAATGCCCGAGTTAACAAAGAAAAATCTGTTGTTTCTGTGGTAGATGGTGATTCAATTTTACCTCTCGGGTCAACAGATTCCTGTGCCAGGTTGTTTGCTCTAAGTCCTAAATTAGGTGCACTAACAACGGAAGAAAGTTGCAAATTAGATGGAGATGATTTTGCAACTGAAGTTTACCGACGCTGGTACAGTATGCGTTTTGCACAACGGCATACCTACATGTCATCTATGGGTTTATCAAAGCGTGTATTAACCCTGACCGGTCGTATGTCTATGTTTCGTGCAAACATAGTGAGTCAAGCCGGATTCATTGATACTGTAGAATTAGATCATATAAACCACTGGCGATTAGGTCAATTTCGTTTTTTAACAGGTGATGATAAGTCATCATGGTTTTATTTACTAAAAAATGGTTGGGAAATGTGGTATGTCCCTGATGTTGATGTTGTTACCATCGAAGAAATTCCCCATCAAAATTTTTTTATAGGTGCCAATACCCTTATGCGTAGATGGTTTGGTAATATGTTGCGCACAAATAGTAGAGCTTTAACAGTGCCAATTAAGGTCATGGGGTTTTTTACCTGGTGGAATTTAGTTGACCAACGTATTTCAATGTGGACATCTCTATTTGGCTTATGTGCAGGAATTATAGGGGCATTTGTCTATGGCTTTGAATTATTTATTGTCTATCTTTGGTGGGTTGCTTTTATTCGCCTGACACAAACGTTAATGTTATTAGCCTCTCGAAAAAGAGTTTCTATAACCTGGCCTTTCTTTATTTACTTTAATCAAATCTATGGCTCTATGGTTAAAGTATACGTGCTTAATCATTTACATAAACAGAGATGGACACGCCAAAAAACCTCATTTAAACAAAAAGATGGTTATTGGAATAACTGGTATATTGAATTCAGTTCTAAACTATCAATGGTAACCTACGCGACTGTTTTTTTAACCTCTGTTGCTTTTATTAGCGGCGCTCTAAACACACAAGATTTACAACACGCCACCGATTTTTTTATTAGAAATCATGCATGGCAATAAGTTTGAAAACAATTATTATTTTTTTACTTGTTTTCAACTAATACAAATTAAGTAAACACGAACAAAGACCGAAAAACGGACGAAAAAATAAGTTATCAAACTTACTTTGATACCGTTCCTATAAATTGTAAGAACCTGCTCAAGATCGTTACGAGCCGCTGTCAGTTGCGTGTGGACAGAGGGCAGAAACCGGACTAAGCCAAGGATGGCTTCAGGTAGAGTAATACACTAGGGCAGGAGCCCGTAGATAGAATAATGCAGGAGCAATTATCGAGGAGCTATTACCGAATTTACACGAAGTAAATGAGGATTTCGAGCACCGCCCAAGCGTAACTGGCAGTGGCGCAGTAGATCTTGAACAGGTTCTAACAGAATTAAATTATTTTGGAGAGATACAAATGGTTGCTCAGATAACTCATGAAGCAGAAAACTCGCGACAGCATGCTCGTTTTAAACTTCCCGTCAAACTAGTTGTAGGCTCTCAAACTCACAGCCTTATAGATTGGTCCGTTTCTGGATTAACTGTGCAATTACCAAAGGAAGTAACCGAGTCTAAAATAATAGCAGGTCGATTAGCATTCAGATTCGATCTTGTCTCTACCAGTATGCCCATAGAATTAGAAGAAATTCATAGAAATGAAGATAAGGGCACAATAGGCTATCGTTATATAAATTTACGCCGTTCACAGATTTCAATATTACATCATGTCATCAATGCATATCTTAGTGGGGAAATTGTAGATACCGGATCTGTTATACAAATTGTTAAAAAAGACGCTTTTACCCTTCAAGATAAAGACAAAAAAATATCACAAAATCTGGGTTTGCAAAACAGGCTTTTATTTCGATTCAAGCAGATTGCAGGTGCACTCGCTCTAATTGTAACTTTGTTAGGTCTTTTAAGCTTTATTGGCTATAGCATTTACAATCGTGTATTTATTCTCAATAGTGTAGCGGCCAGTGTTAATGCACCTGTTGTAATAGTCAGATCGCCTCGAAGTAGTTATTTTGATAAAATCCCGAGTATAAAAAAAGACTCCAAACTAAAGGAAGGAGACTTACTTGCAACTTTACGCCTTGTTAATGGTGGAGTAGCAAATATAGTGAGCCCATGTGATTGTAAAATCATTTCCAGTCATGTGCCATTTAAACAATTTGTCGCTGAAGGTGAGCCACTATTTACATTACTTCCTATAAAGGGAGGCGATCTTTTTATTGAAGCAAAATTTGATTATAAAGATGTAAATAAACTGGCGATTAACCAACCTGCCACAATTCAATTTATTAATGGAGAACAGGTTAAAGGTTCAGTCAGTAATATATTGAGTAGTGAATCTCTTGAATTTAAACACAGTACGCCTTTAAAAAGTATCTCTTCTACTCCAGTAAATCATGCCAAGGTTGTTATTATTCCTGAAGCTAAACCCAGCATTAATTTGCTTGGAACTGTTGCAACAGTCAGTATAGATAGCTTTAAAAACTAACAAAAATGATGCAATTTATCCGCACAATTATTTTTCGATTTATCGGTCTTGGGCTTCTATTATTGATTATTACTAGTCCCAGTGTAGCGAATACAATAAATAATAAAAGCAAAATAAATAGGCTGGAACTGTATCAAGGAATTGATTGGTCAAAATACACTGTGGCTGCTTTAAAAGAGAAGGTGCCAAAAAAAATTGATGGACAAGATGTAAGCTTATTACCAGTTCAAAGCCTATATTTTCTTCCAGGAGATAATGTTATTGAAATGAATCACGCATGGAAAGCAATTGGGAAACGTTGGCCAAAAGTCATTGTACTTGCAAATGGTGTTTATAATTTGGAACGCATTAGACAATTAATTTCTAATCCAACTATTTTTAAAAAAATTAATAGTAAAACCTATATTAGTTACCGTCCTATTTATATTGCCCCCACTGCAACACTAGTTATAAATGAAAAAGAATTACGTTTATCAATAGCTGACGGGGTATTTATAATTACCAATGGTAAAGTCTTTACTACAGATAGTGTGCTTACATCATGGGATGAGATCGCTAAAAATTATGGGGTCCGTAAACAGATACCAAAAAAAAAATTATTATTTTACGGAAATCAATTTCCAAGACCTTATTTTCTAATGTTAAATGGATCAGAGTTTTATGCAGCAAATTCTGTCTTCCGCGGATTTGGCTATAAAGGACAGACGGGTAGTTTTGGTTTTTCCATGAATGCTGGCCTACCTAATAAGAACACACATACCGCAATTACTGATTATTTAAAACACCAATTAAAAAGCCCAACGGGTTGGTTAATTGGTAATACTTTTGAACATAATTATTTTGGCTATTACAGTAATGGAGCCAACAATGTGGTCATCGTGGGCAATACTTTTCAAAATAACCTTATCTATAATATAGACCCTCATGATTATTCCAGCAATTTTTTAATAGCTCGTAATTTAAGTTACAAAGCAAAACACTCTCATGGCATTATCATTTCACGAGAAGTTAACAATACAACAATTGCCGAAAATTTAACCTTAAAAAACCAGGGTTCAGGCATAATGCTGGATAGAAACAGTGAACGTAATCTTGTTTATGATAATCTGGCAATGGAAAACCAGGGTAATGGAATTGCTATTTTTGAAAGCAATAATAATAAAATCGTCAATAATGTTGTTGCAAGAAACGAGCACAATGGTATTTTTGTACGAAATAGTTGTCATATAAAAATAAAATCAAACGAACTGTTTCGTAATATAAAATCAGGAGCTGAAATATCGGTAGTCGATATTGATAAGCATGAAACACGAAACTTTTTACTGGATCCTTATCACCAATTAGCAAATGCTACTTTTTCATCTAATACTTTTCACAGCAACCTGGGCTCTGCGATAAGCAGTAAAAACAAACCTGGTGTACGGCTAAAAGATAATCTATTTTATAATTCAGGAACAACTTATTTTACAGGTGATATTCAAACTTTTAACCGAGAAATATTATTTGCACCAAAAGGTGAAGAATTTAAATACGACGGGATTAACTCATGTCGGTAATTAAAACAATATGTTTTTTGGCGGCAATACTCTTTCAAAACAACAGTTACGCTGCTAACGATGAAAAGAAACAAATCATCAGCAAACAGGAAGAAGTTTTAATTGAATTAGCTAACTCAGGAATTGAAGAGGCCTACTTTGTGTTAGCAAAATTTTATGATGCTCGTATTTCATACCATAATAGTTTTTTCCGTAAATCAATTCATTGGTATATAAAAGCTGCACAAACTGGTCATACAAGGTCTCTCTACCGCTTAGGAGTAGAAGGACTTAAATTTTCATACAATAAAAATAAATTATTAGGAACTTATATTGAAAAAGAAGGGGCAGAAATTGAATGGCGTAAAGAATCCTTAATTTTAATCAGTATTGCAGCTATTTTAGAAAATCCTTTTGCTAAATCAGATCTGGTTATGTTACCTAAGCTTCGTTCCTTTTCCTATCAGGAAATTGATACTGCATTTGAGGAAGCATTATTAAGATTAAATAATGGAACATTGATAAATTGTAATTTTTTTATTTGTGACAATAACAAAACCTTTACTGTCAAAACAGCTCGTTTAGTTAAATTTCAAAACGCAACCAACCGATTTATTCAGGAACGTATTCGATTAAAGTGCAACCCATTACAACAGTGCTTTGAAGTAATGCTAAGCAGTGTGGAGTCAATTAACCAAGCTAAAATTAATAAATTTTATGCCGATGTAGCTAGTGATAACCTACCAAAGATAGCAAAAAACAAACGATTAAAAAGTGATAAGGAAGCAGAAACATTTGCTAATTGGGATCAGAAAAATAATAGAGATAGAAATAATCAACGTTTTTTCGCTGCAAAAAAAGTAATCGACCATTTTGCAGAAGAAGATAGAAATAAATTAAAGACCAAGATCAAAGAGCTCTTGAAAAAAATTAATTACCACAGAGCCTCGGCCAATAAAATTAAACTTTCTGATATTATGACAATATTATCCCAACCATGAAAATAAAAAAAATAAAAATAGGCTTATTGTGCTTAATCATAAGTATACCCGCCCACGCAGAAGATATCCTTCCATTTGATATGGACTTTTCGCAGCTAGAACCCAATAATCCACTACAACTCTATGCCAATATTAGAGCCTTATATGGAGAAGGAATTGAGTCTAATAGAGACGGACGGACAAAGGAAGATAATGAACAATTAAGACTGGGCATGCGTTATCAACGTAATTTACCGTATAACTGGTTTTTTAAAGGAGACGTTCGTGGTGTATTTCTACATCGTCAGGTTAGAAATAATTTTACAAAAAATGAAACTTGGAATGCTCATTTTGAGGCCAGAGAATTTTATGTAGAAAATAAACAACTGATTAATGATTTGCCAATAGGTGTATTAGCAGGACGTAAACAATTTAGAGATGATAGAGGTTGGTGGTATGACAATCAACTTGATGTTGCTCAACTGCAATTTAATTCTTCATTGTTTAATGCCACTGTCAGTTATGGAGGTAGACTTATTGATGAACGGGTAATTAGCGAAACTCAAAACATTGGTTTTGAAGACAGTGAATTTATTATTGCACATCTTGATTATCAATTTTATTATCAACACCACTTCCAGGCCTACACTATTTATCAAAAAGATGATTTTTCAAATAATACAGTAGGCGGTGTATTTGATAATGATTCAAGCATTGATTCAGAGCTTGATTTATTATGGGTCGGGGTTCGTTTTAACGGATTATTTTCTTTAGCCGATAAAAGCACACTAAATTATTGGGTTGATTTTGCTACTGTTAACGGCTCTGAACGAGAATTTAGTACCTTTGATTTCTCATCAAACCAACAGGTGATTAACAACGTTCGAGAAATTAATGTCTCCTACGGTTATGGAATAGATTTAGGGACTACATGGAAGTCAGCTGATGAGAACTGGGGACTGTCAGCTAATTATGCTTATGGGTCTGGTGATAGCAGTGATTCAAGCCGTCAATCATCATACAGACAGCCAACTATTGCAAATAATAGAGGTAAAATCCTGGGTAACCAACGAGTTCGTATCTATGGAGAACTATTAAGGCCCGAGTTATCCAATTTACAGTTAGTTAATATAACTGCAGGCCATCAATTTAATGAATATTTTTGGTTACAAGGAAGCTATTTTCATTATTGGCAAGTCCAGGCTGATAGACAAATAGATGCTTCTGTTTTAAGTGTTTCACCTAATGGAAAAAATAAAGAAATCGGTAACGAAATTGATTTAACTTTAATGGCATCCTGGAAAAATAATTTTAATGCGCAATTAACGCTCAGTGGTTTTCATGCGGGTGATGCATATGACGAAGAAGCTAACTCTAAATACGCTTATAAAGGTGTTCTTGAATTTCAATATTACTGGTAACATGAAAACTAAGAAAATTTTCATTGCAATTGTTTTCAGCACCCTTTTTTCTGCATGTACAGATTTAAAAAAAACTGAATTAGCTGTACAACAGCAAACAAATACCTTTGATCGGGAGCATTGGCAAGGTTTGGCAAACCGTGGATTTCCAGAAGGCTTTTTAGAATTAGGTAAAATTGCTGAAGCATCAATTGATGAAAGACATCTAGCTTTAAAATACTACCAGCAGGCTTATGATCTTGGTTATGAGCCTGCGGCATACCATATTGGGCATTACTATTTCAACTATCCTAAAAACCCTGAGGAATCAGGACTAGCTAAAAAGTGGGCAATAATAGCTGCAAAACAAGGGAAAACAGGTGCTTATCTACTATATGCAGACATCCTGATTTCCGACAAAAGTACAACAACAAATATCAATTCTGCTCTAAAAATTTATAAAGATTTAGCTAACCATGGTAACGCATCTGCCAGTAACCGCTTAGCTAAATTTTATGAAAAAGGGCTACATGTACAGAAAGATAAAGTTAAGGCCCTAGAATATTATAAACTGGCACTTAGCCAAGGAAATATTGAGTCTGAACTGGATATTGGGCGTTTTTATACTCACGGTTACGGTTCTATAGAGTCAGACTTTAATAAAGCAGAAAAAATTTTCCTCCGTTTTACCAAATTAAACAACCCACGAGCTGCTTATTTATTAGCTAAACTTTACCAACGCCAATTTATAATAGAAAAAAAGCCTTTGCTTAAAAAAGCTGATGAATGGCTTAAAATATCTGCATACCAAGGCTACATACCTGCAAAATTACAACTAATTAATCTTGAGCTTACTGAAAATCCAAACGATACTACACTAATAGTTCAAAAATTAAAAAAACTTTCAAACCAGGGTGAAGGGAAGGCCAGTTATCAACTCGGACGTTTAATTAATAAACAAAATACTATCAATGGAGATAGTGCTAACAAAGAAGAACTAGAATATTACCAATTAGCCTATCAACAAGGTTATGAACTTTCTGCTTTTAAAATTGCTGATTATTATTTTAAACATCAAAAAAATCAACAGGATTTGCTTGATGCTCAGAAATGGCAACAAAAAGCACGCCAACAAAATAGTGATGATGCATTATTTCTCCAAGCTGAACACATGCTAACTGGAAACAGTGGATGGCAACAAAATAGTGTTAAAGCTATTGAGATATATAAAAATTTATCTGAACAAGGCATGCGGTTAGCTAGTAAAACTTTAGCTAAAATTTTTGAAGCCGGCACTTTTACAGACAAAGACTTCAAACAAGCTTTATTTTATTTTGAGCGTGCAGCATCACAAGGAGATGTTTCCGCGAAACTAAATGTTGCTGATTATTATGCTAAGGGTTTAGGTGTAGAACGAGACTGGCCGTACGCAGAAGAAATCTTTCTGCAATATGGAAATGCTGGATACGATAAAGCCGCCTATTTACTTGCAAAAAACTACGAACAACAAGCGATAGATGCTGGTGATAAAATACCTGAAAAAGCAATTCATTGGTACCAAATAGCAGCAAAGAAAAAAAATATTTCAGCTCAGTTAAGGTTAGCTAAAATGAAGCTTGAAGGACAAGGTTTACCTCAGGATATTAATCAGGCTAAAACAGAATTACATTTACTATCTGAGCAAGGTGTTGCGGAGGCAAGTTTCCTTTTAGCTGGTTTTTATTCTCAATTACAGCATGAAGATATAACCCAAGCTTTACATTTTTATCAAAGAGCTTTTATTCAAGGTTCTAAAAAACCAGTACCAAAATTAGCTGAAATCTACCGACAAAGAAATGGAATAAGTAACGAGGCATTAAAAAACGTTTATATTAACTTAGCTAATACTGGCAATGCTGATGCAGCCTATCTTTTAGGCATTATAGATGAAACTCTTTTAAAAAATGAAGATGCTCTTGTCTGGTATAAAAAAGCGGCGAATTCTAGTCATGCAGATGCTTTACTAGCACTAATAAATAATTACAAAAAATCAGGCAACATAAAGGCAGCTAATGAATGGTTGTTAAAAGCTGTGCAAGCAAAAAATGGTACTGCACTTTTACAGTACGGCGAAGCTTTATTTTGGGGGCGAAAAATGAAAGCTGATAAAGTACAAGGGTTAGCCTATGTTCTTTCGGCATCCAGACTGCATATTAAAAATGCTGTGGTCAAATCTTTAACTCTGATGGTCAGCCTAAACAACGCTGAAAAAATTGACCAAGCTAATCAACTTTCTAAATCGTATCTTAATTAATTTAAGATCCTATCTAACATAAGCACCCCATCTTTAATCGTATAAATATTATCAACCAATCTTAGTCCAGTCTTTCGATGAGTCACCATGATGAGCGTTTTGTTCTGGACTATTTTTTCCAATGCATTTAAAACATCATTTTCCGTTTCTTTATCAAGCCCCTCCGTTGGCTCATCTAATAGTAATATGGGCGCATTTTTTAAATATACTCTAGCTAAAGCAATTCTTCTCCCCTCCCCCCCAGAAACCTTTGCTCCATTTTCTCCTACCCAGGTATTTAAACCTTTAGGTAATCGACAAATATATCGCTCCAGCCCAGCTAATTTTATAGCCTGTGCTATCTCAAAATCTGAAGCATTCGGTTTTGCAATTAATAAATTTTCTCTTATTGTTGCAGCAAATAATTGAGTACGCTGAGATAACACAGAAAACCGACCCATCAGTTGATCTGATGAAAACCGTTTATAATCTGTTCTATCATAGCTAACACTCCCTTTCTCTGGGTCATAAAAACGCATAACCATTTGTAACAATGTTGTTTTCCCTGCTCCACTATTCCCAATAATTGCAATTTTACTTCCTTTAGGAATAGTTAAGTTAATATCTTTTAAAATCCAGTCAGAATTGGGCGCATAGCGAAAGCTAAGTTTTACAATTTTTATTTCTCCATTTTTTGGAATAATAGTTAGTTTATTCGGCTCTGAAATGGTGGGCGTCAAACGGGTAAGCTTTAGGATTCTATTTGCAGCAGTTTGCATTTTTGGTAATAACTGCATTGCTGATGTTAGAGTTGTAACTAACTCAAAAACTACCAATACACAAAAACTGAGCATTGCTAATTCAGCCCCAGAAAGATTACCTTGTTGATATAAATTACTTCCTAACACAAGACATACAAGCAAAGTCAGGTGAGATAAAAAAAAAATAATTGCTGAAGATTGTGCTTCCAAGAGATTTTGATCTACTTGTGTTTTTAACATTTTTTCCGAAACCTCAGTTAATTTTTTTTTGTATCGCGGATAAGCATTAAATGAATTTAGTTCTCCAATAGCTTGCAATATCTCAACCTGCCCCACCTTAAAGCTCGACGACTGTTCAACAATATTTTTTGCACTGCTTTGACCTAAACGATTAAATATCCACGGAATCAATACGCCTGTAATAACTAACATGATAAAAACAAAAATACTGATTTGAATTGAGTAACAAGCAATAAAAAAAACAACGGCTCCACCGCCGAATAACCCAACCAGTATCGGAGAACATAATCTGAGATATAAGGCATCTAGGACATCAATTTCCCGAGTAATTCCATTCAATAATTCTGCACTTCGCTGCATAGCCAACCGACCTGGAGACAAAGGAATAAGTTTAGCAAAAAACCAACAGCGTATTTCTGCCAAAACCCTGAAGGTGGCTTCATGTGTTACCACTCGCTCTGCATAGCGACCAAAAGTACGAATAATGGCTAAAGCGCGTATTTCAGCAGCAGGTTGCATAAAATTAAATGCAACAGCAACACCATCAGGAGCTATAAGCCCAGCAATAGCAGAAGATGTGATAAACCATCCCGAAAGTGTAAGTAAAGAAATCGAGGCAATTGAAGTTAAAAAGGCTAATAATATGCCACCTATCAGCCATACTTTATAAGGTTTAAAAAATTGTAGAAAAATCAATAAATCTTTCATTATAAATATATAACCCGCTCCATCCTTTCAATCAATTGAAGATCATGGCTTGCAATAATAAGTGTTTTATCCTTAAATAAGCTTTCTATCCTGTTTAATAATTTTGTTTTATTTTTTTTATCTAAATGAGCTGTTGGCTCATCTAATAAAACTATAGGGCTATTTTTTACAAATGCGCGAGCCAAGGCAATTCGTTGTATTTGACCGCCTGATAAACCATAGCCATTTTCTCCCACTAAAGTTAACAAGCCATTATCTAATTTTTCACTGTATTCTGTTACTCCTGCTGCATCTGCAGCAACAGCAATTTGTTGTTGCGTAATATCAGGATTTAACAAACTAATATTATCTCTAATCGTTGCATAAAAAATCGTCGCTTGTTGACCTACCCAGGCAATTTTCTTAGCCGCATATTGTTGATTAACTTTTTTACCATTAATTAATATCTTCCCACTATTTTCATGCTCAAAACCCAACAACAAGTTAATCAGTGTTGTTTTACCAATTCCTGATTCACCTACAATGACAATCTTTTCCCCTGTTCTTATTTGTAGGTTCAACGATTTAAAAATTTCTTTTTGTTGATACGATTTACATACATTTTTAAACTCAATACAAAAATTCGTTTTTTCAATTTTCTGATCTGTAGTTTCAATTTTCGATTGTCTCAATACCGCTAAAATATGATCTGCTGCACCTACTGCTGAAGCTTTATCATGATAATGAACAGCTAATTGTTTCAATGGAAAAAAAAACTCTGGAGCAAGCAAAAGAACAAACAAAGCTTCCTGTAGAGTAATATCTATCGCAGGACCAAAACGAACTAATCCCAGCAAACCTAATCCAACATATACGGCAACTAATGCAATTGCAACCGCGCTAAAAAACTCTAATACCGCTGATGATAAAAAGGCTATTCGTAAAACTTCCATCGTTTTTTCACGAAATCCAGTTGATATCTCTCTAACCTTAAGAAGCTCAGCTTCTGCTTGCCCAAATAACTTTAATGTAGTTAAGCCTTCTATACGATCCAGAAAATAGCTACTCATCCTTGACATCGCCAAAAACTGATTACGCTGAGCTGAAGCAGCTCCCATTCCAATTAAAGCCATAAACAAAGGAATCACGGGGCCCGTCACTAAAAAAATAATACCAACCACCCAATTCACGGGCATGACAATAGCAATCATGATAATTGGTAATATACTGACAATAATTTGCTGAGGTAGATAACGAGAAAAATATCCTTCTAATGCTTCTGTATGTTCCAATGTTGTTGCTGATAACCCCCCACTTTGTTGCTGTTTAACATAGGCTGGACCAAGCATTGAAAATTGATCTAATAATTCTTCACGTACATTACGTTTTATTCTAATGGCAATTTTAAACCCAAGGGTTTGTACAAGATAGTTAGAAATACTACGAAGAAAAAAGGTTATACCAAGTGCAATAAAATAATCTAGTAATAGTTCCCAAGATTGCTTTTCAATGATTAAGTGGTGAAAAATAAAAGCTAATAATGCTGATTGAATAATAATCAAACAGCCGTTAAATATACCAATTAGGGCAACTGTATTAATAAGCCTGGAAACTTCTTTTTTTATTGAATTTAACCACTCGAGACATTCTTTTTCCCTAGCCTTGCTTTCATCATAAGCTTTTTGATTATCTTTCTGCGATAATGTCTTCAATTTACAAGGCTACCAAGGTTCATTTTTCTCATTAATTTATAATGTAAGTATACTTGTTACTATACTACGCGGTCACGGATGCGGAGTTTATATCGAGTTGACTTTTGTCGATAGCAAGGCATTGAAGTGGACGCATAGCGGGCTACAAAACTGTTTCAGTAACTCTGCCTATCGGCAAAAATCGACCGATAGAAATCAACATCCATGACCGCGTGAAGTATAGCACTCATTAATTTAAAAAATTCTGCTTATTGATTCTACTGATCTTAGCAAGATAAGTAGTGAATTTACTTTGAATACTGTCTATAAACAGATTTACAACTAAACAAAAAATATGTAAATGTTTGTCTCAATAAAAGATTCAAGTGATTAGTTCACCTAACTGAAATCAATATCCAAAATATTATGAAAGAACCAACTATAAACGCAACAATATCTCCTGATGGTCATTTGGCTATTTTATCAAAAATTGAGGTCAATGAACTTCTTGATACGAGCCAAGGAGGGTTATATCAATTACTGCATAGCTGTTCGTTAGCTGTTCTCAATTGTGGAAGTAATTCTGATGATGGAAAAGAACTATTAGAACGGTACAGTGAATTTTCCATCAAGGTCATACAAGAAGAACGAGGTATTCAATTAGCTATTCAAGGTGCTCCAGCAAGTGCCTTTGTTGATGGAGAGATGATTAAAGGCATTAAAGAACATTTATTTTCAGTATTAAGAGACCTTATTTACTTAAGTGATGACATTAATGACAACCCTAAATTTGATCTAAAAAACTCGGAAGGCATCAGTAATGCAGTTTTTCATATCCTTCGCAATGCCAATATTTTCAATCAAAAAACGGAACCAAAGCTTGTTGTTTGCTGGGGTGGACACTCCATTTCACGTAAGGAATATAATTACACCAAAGATGTTGGTTATCAAATCGGATTAAGGAATATGAATATCTGCACTGGATGCGGCCCAGGCGCAATGAAAGGTCCGATGAAAGGTGCAACGATTGGCCATGCTAAACAACGAATCTCTGATGGACATTATATCGGGCTTACCGAACCTGGTATTGTCGCTGCTGAATCACCCAATCCTATTGTGAATGACCTAGTCATTCTACCCGATATTGAGAAACGTTTAGAAGCTTTTATTCGAACTGGACATGGGATTATTGTGTTCCCAGGCGGTGCAGGCACAGCGGAGGAAATTCTATATTTACTAGGGATTCTTTTACATCCTGACAATGCAGAAATACCGTTTCCATTAATCTTTACAGGACCTAAATATGCAGAAGATTATTTTATTAAGTTAAATCAATTTATTGGTGTTACATTAGGTTTTAAGGCTCAACAACGCTACAAAATTATTATTGATGATTCTGCTCGAGTTGCCAGAGAAATGAAAGCGGGTATTAAGCAAGTTCAGGAATTTAGAAAAAATAAAAATGACGCATACTATTTTAATTGGTCTTTAAAGATTAGTTCCGAATTTCAGCAGCCCTTTAACCCGACTCATCAAAATATGGCGGGCTTAAAATTACATAAAAGTATGGAATGTCATCAATTGGCTGCTAATTTACGCAAAGTATTTTCTGGAATTGTTGCAGGAAATGTAAAAGATGAAGGTATTCGGTCAATAGAAAAACATGGTCTTTTTGAAATTACCGGAGATATTGACATTATGGAACCTGTTGACCAATTATTAAGCTCTTTTGTAACTCAACAACGAATGAAATTACCTGGCACAACCTATGTTCC
>CAZHUE010000008.1:0-28067 GCA_964535875.1 uncultured Methylomarinum sp. | reverse complement strand
ACTGGGATGCAGCACTTGCTTATTGGAAAAGTTTACCCTCTGATGAAGGGGCTGAACACGATACAGTAGTTAAATTAAATGCTGCTGATATTGAACCTCAAGTGACTTGGGGAACATCACCGGAACAAGTTGTTGGTATTACTAACACTGTCCCCGCTCCTGAAGATTTTGATGATGAAATTAAAAGTCAAGCCTGTACTAATGCGCTCGATTATATGGGCTTAAAGGCACATACTAAAATAACAGATATTCCTGTTGATTTAATATTTATAGGCTCTTGTACCAATGGTCGTATTGAAGATTTTCGTATTGCGGCTGAAGTGACTAAAGGAACAAAAGTTGCTCAAGGTGTGACGGCTATTGCTGTTCCTGGCTCATACCATGTAAAACAACAAGCAGAAGAAGAAGGCCTGGATAAAATTTTTATTGACGCGGGCTGGGAATGGCGCGAACCAGGGTGCTCGATGTGTCTGGCAATGAATGGTGATGAATTAACAGTGGGTCAGCGTAGTGCATCCACTTCTAACCGAAACTTTGAAGGACGCCAAGGCAAAGGAGGCCGCACCCACCTTGTTTCTCCTGCGATGGCTGCTGCAGCCGCATCAGCAGGTCATTTTGTTGATATTCGCAATCTTTAAATAGAATAACTGGAAAAACATTATGGAACCATACAATAAACATGAAAGTATTGCAGCATTAATGAATCGTAGCAATGTCGATACTGACCAGATTATTCCTAAGCAATTTCTAAAAAAAGTTGAGCGTAGTGGTTTTGGAAAACATTTATTCCACGACTGGCGTTTTAATGATGATGGTAGTGGCAATACAGATTTTGAACTTAACAACCCAACCTTTAAAGGCGCGAAGATACTTGTTGCTGGTGATAACTTCGGATGTGGCTCTTCACGTGAGCATGCTCCCTGGGCTATAGCTGATTATGGATTCAATACTATAATCTCCTCAAGTTACGCTGATATTTTTTTCAATAACTGCTTTAAAAACAGTATTTTACCAATCATAGCAACTAAGGGTCAACTTGCAAACTTAATGGAAGAAATCTCAGCTAATGAAGGTGTTCGTTTTATTGTAGATTTAGAAAGTCAGGAATTAACAACCCCTGATGGCAATGGTTTTAAATTTGAAATAGACCCTTTCGAAAGGGAAACTTGTCTAAAGGGCTTGATGATATTGGTCTAACACTCTTACAAACTGATAAAATTGATCAATACGAAGAAAAACATAAACAAAGCTATCCATGGCTTTGGACTTAAACAAAATTTTCAAATTTTGATTGGACTGCTAGCACAAACATGATGATCCAACCCAGGCATATCCAATTAATGGATACCACTCTGCGTGACGGAGAGCAAACTCAAGGCGTCTCTTACTCACCCGATGAGAAGGTTAATATTGCCAAAACACTTTTACACGCCTTACAAGTGGATAGGATCGAAGTCGCATCGGCTCGTGTTTCAGAAGGAGAAAAACAGGCTGTCACTCGCATAAATCAATGGGCGCATCAAGAAGGATACGAAGGTCGTATTGAAGTCTTAGGTTTTGTTGATCACACACTTAGTGTGGATTGGATCGTTGATACGGAAGGCAGTGTGATTAATTTGCTAACAAAAGGAAGCGAGAAACATTGCCATAACCAACTGGGAAAAACCCTTGATCAACATGTAGAAGATATTCTAAAAACAGTAAACTATGCGCTAAAAAAAGGCTTGACTGTCAATGTTTACTTGGAAGACTGGTCAAATGGCTATCAAGATAGCCCTGACTACGTTTTTTCCCTATTAGATAAAATAAAAAATATTGGTATCTCCCACTTTATGCTTCCTGACACTTTAGGTGTTATGTCACCAGAAGAAGTCTTTGATCATTTAAGTGACATGACCACTCGTTACCCAGAACTTCATTTTGATTTTCATCCCCATAACGATTATGGCCTTGCCACTGCAAACGTTATGGCTGCAGTGAAGGCTGGCATAAATTCAATTCACTGCACTATTAATTGTTTGGGAGAAAGAGCTGGAAATGCTTCATTAGCCCAAGTAGCCGTTGTATTACGAGATAAATTGAACATGGGTTTATCCATTGACGAAAGTCACCTGGTTAGAACCAGCAAGATGATTGAAAATTTCTCAGGAAAACGTGTTGCAGCTAATACACCTATAACTGGAGCAGACGTGTTTACCCAAACTGCGGGCATCCATGCTGATGGCGACCAGAAAGGGGATCTATATAAGAGTAAATTAATTCCCAAACGATTTTCTCGCACCCACAGCTATGCTTTGGGAAAAATGAGTGGTAAAGCATCTTTGAAAAAAAATCTGGAATTGCTAGATCTTGATTTATCTGAGGAAAACCAAAAAAAGGTGCTTGCACGAATCGTTAAACTAGGTGATTCCAAACAAACTATCACTACTGACGATCTCCCGTTCATCATAGCTGATGTTCTGGAAAGTAAAAATTATCAGCACATAAAACTACTTAACTGCTCTATTACCAGCGGCTTAAACCTCGAAGCAACTGTTAGCCTGCGAGTAGATATAAAAGGAAAAACACACCTTGCTTCGGGTTCGGGAAATGGTGGTTTTGATGCATTTATTGATGCTATCAATAAAGTATTAAAAGATCATGACTACACTCTACCTCAATTATTAGACTATGAAGTAAGAATACCTAAAGGTGGTAATACTAATGCATTAACAGAATGTGTCATTAGTTGGGACTGTAAAGATAAAACATATAAAACTCGTGGGGTTCACTCCAACCAAGTATTTGCTGCCGTACTAGCTGCTCTTAGAATTATTAACATTCAATTACACGAACAGACAAAAAATAATCCTATAAATTAAAATTTACTGTTTGATTTTTTTATCCAGATTAGAGCAATGAATGGAGTAAATTAAAATTCATCAACAAAATCATTCGTTTAACAATGAGAACGCCTCAACCAGCTGCCTAAGTTTAGTCTGTATCTTTTTAGTATTTTCTGGCCCCATCCTCAACATTTGCTTTTCAACATCGCTCAGTGCTTCTAATTTTCTATCCGAAAACTTATAGAAAAGCGTATGTTTAACCAACCCAACCCTACCCTCTTCTACTGGTGCCTTAATAACATTTGCCGCAGCTTTCAAGAAAATATCTTCTAATTTATAGGATTCAGGGTATGAAAAAGTCTGATATACTTTGTCAAATAATGGCTTAAAAGTAAGATACAAACTTAGCCCTTTTTTTATATCAATTGAAACCAGTGCATTCGCAAATCCATCATATCTTCTATACCCCTCTTTTGTTAGATATAAACCCTGAGAATCTTCTTTAACCATATTTTTTTGAGGCATCTTTAAAAACCGCTTATGCTTAAGAAGAATTCTATTTTGAGACACATCATGAATAAGAATAATATATTTCCGAATAACATCCTTAACATTAAACCAATCACCTAAGTCTTTAGAAACCTCAGTCACAGCAGCTGTAAAACCTTCATCACTTGTATCCAGTTCAACTAATTCTGGCTGTTTTGGTAAATCGTTTAAAAGCCCATCCGTACTATTTTCTCCAGAAATATTATTTTTATCCGTATTTCTTGCTGGATTTATTGCGATCAATTTTTCTGTCTCAAAATCTGTGGTCTTTTTTTGTTTTGGAATTTCTATTAGTTGACTAACAGTCTCACTCTCTTCATCATTAAGCATATATACCCAAACACCTAACGTGAATAAAATAAGAACAAGCATGATCATTAAAATTGGTAAATGTTTATTCTCATCCTTTCGTTTATAGCGACTCATAATTTTTCCTGTATTCTAATTTGTTTCAATTATAGTTGAAAAAATATAATTGAATATCAATCTTGCAACAAACTCAACTAATGGCTCTTAGATGAAAAACCTAAAAATTGTTACTTTTTTTTCTTAATAACTTTAAAATCAACGGTTGTCTATGCAGAAACAGTACTTAATGCACCTAATGGAATTAAATACCCTATAGGTTAGAGAGCTGGCGAGTTATTGGTTCAATAACTTACCATACAGACAATAATACACAACGGGTAATTTTAGGTAATTCTATTGCTATCAAAGCCTCTAGATCTGGAAAACTAAGCCATGGTCTTAAGAAAGAGACTAGCTAAATTAGTTTGAAAAAATACTGGACACCTGGATTGGAAGACTCTTATCATACCTGGTGAATTTGTCCACTCTGAAATTATGGTCAAAAATTCTAGCAAACATGTAAGTAATAGACGGCTGGAGCTATGTACGCTGGATTGGTGAGTCGCAAGAACCATGCGGGAAAAACGAATCTTTTAGTCAAGAATGCTTCTCTTGTCACAGCAACGTAAAAAAAAAGAATACGTTTTTACAATCCCAGCAAAAACCCCATAATTTTAAACCTTCTGGTTCTATCTTTAAAAAAATCAGTAGCTATAATATTTTTTTTATTGCACTATTCATATCTAATAATAACAATAATTGGAGGTTTGAATGAGCATTGATCTTTTTGCATCCATTGGTCCCTATTTTGGGGTCGCTGGGTTAATTATCGCTTATATTATCTATCGTATCATCTTGTCACATGATGCTGGCTCTGAAAAAATGATCGCCATCGCAGAATTAATCCACGATGGAGCGATGGTTTTTCTTAAGGCAGAGTATAAAATACTGTCTATCTTTGTCGTTATCGTTGCCTGTTTAATTTTTTTCTTCATCAACGAAAACACTGCCTATGCCTTTTTAGGCGGAGCAGCTTGCTCTATGTTTGCTGGTTTTTTTGGTATGAAGGCAGCAACTCGCGCCAATGTCCGCACCTCAGCAGCTGCAAATAAAGAAGGTATGAGCGCTGCACTCATGGTTGCTTTTGGTGGCGGATCAGTCATGGGCTTAGCTGTAGCTTCACTTGGTTTAACAGGTTTAGCAATTGCTTATGCATTAGTCGATTCTTCTACAGCAGCAAACTATACCGTATTAAGTGGTTTTGCTATGGGCGCCTCATCTATCGCATTATTTGCTCGGATCGGTGGCGGAATTTATACCAAGGCTGCTGATGTTGGGGCTGACTTAGTAGGTAAAGTTGAAGCGAATATACCAGAAGATGATCCACGTAACCCTGCAACAATTGCTGATAATGTTGGCGATAATGTAGGTGATACAGCAGGGATGGGGGCTGATATTTTTGAATCTTATGTCGGCTCTGTTATTGCTACCATTGCTATTGCAGCTGCTTCAACAAATTTTGTTGATATGTCAATGCAATCTAACGCCTTATTATTGCCTATAGCTCTCATTATTATAGGACTATTGGCATCAATCATTGGTGTTTTATGTATGCAATTGCTTAAAGACATCAACCCAGCCCATGCGTTGGAAGGTGTCACCTGGATCTCTGCATTAATATTTTTAGTCCTTGCTTTTATCGTCATTCAAAGTTTTGGTATTCAATTTATGATTAATGGCGAGGCTACTTCTATTAATGGCCCTTTCTATGCACTGTTAGGTGGAACTATCGTCGGTATTTTTATTGGACGAGTCACTGATTATTACACCTCAAAAGCACCTGTCCACGCAATAGCAGAAGCCTCTAAATTTGGCCCTGCTACCAATATTATTGCAGGCCTTGGAATTGGTATGCGTTCTACAGTTTTTCCAATAATAGGGATTTGTGTAGCTATTTTTGTTGCCTACCATTTTTCAGGACTATATGGCATTGGTATTGCCGCTGTCGGTATGCTTGCAACTACCGGTGCAACCATGTCAGTTGATGCATACGGGCCTATAGCAGACAATGCGGGTGGCATTAGTGAAATGGCAGAACTAGGCCCAGAAACCCGTGCTATTACTGATTCTTTAGATGCAATTGGCAATACAACAGCAGCCGTCGGTAAAGGTTTTGCTATTGGTTCAGCAGCACTCACAGCATTAGCACTTTTTTCTGCTTACGCAGCGGCAGCCAATATTGCTGTTATTGATCTTCTTAATCCTTTGGTTGTAATCGGCTTGTTTATTGGTGGTTGCGTTCCATTTCTTGTGGCTGCAATGACAATGGACTCAGTTGGTAAAGCTGCTCAAGATATGGTCGAAGAAGTTCGCCGCCAGTTTCGTGATATTCCGGGATTGATGGAAGGCACAACGCCACCTGATTCTGCTCGTTGTATTGAAATATCAACAAAAGCTTCATTACGCGAAATGATACTACCTAGTCTAGTCACTATCTGCACTCCCGTTCTAGTTGGGTTTTTACTTAATAAAGAAGCACTTGGCGGTTTGCTCGCGGGTTCTTTAGTTACAGGCGTGTTGATGGCTTTATTTATGGCAAATGCTGGTGGAGCCTGGGATAATGCAAAAAAACTAATTGAAGGCGGTGCTCATGGAGGTAAAGGAACTGATATCCATAAGGCAGCTATTTGTGGCGATACCGTTGGCGATCCATTTAAAGATACATCGGGCCCTGCTTTAAATATTGTGGTTAAATTGATGTCTGTTGTTTCATTGGTGATTGCTCCGTTATTGTAGTAAAAAATGTTGGGTTGCCAAAGAGACGGCAGCCCAACCTGCCTTACGGACATGTACGAAATAACTTCGACAGTTGCTGAATTTATTCCGTGAGCGTTCCTAAGGAAATTTTACTACTCCTTATATCCATCTGTATTTTTAACAACCCATCGTTCATCATCTGAAACTAATAATTCTTTTTTCCAAAATGGAACTGTTGATTTTAATGCTTCCATAATATATCGACTGGTATCAAAAGCATCGCCTCGATGAGAGCTCCACACAGCAACTAAAACAATAACATCATCTGGGTAGACATTCCCTACTCTATGTATAACTAATACATCTATTATCGACCATTTTTGCATAGCCGCCATTATAACCTCAGTCAGCTTTTTTTCTGTCATCCCTGGATAGTGCTCTAACGACATACCTTTAACATCATCCCCTTCATTAAAATCACGCATGGTACCTACAAAAATACTGGTTGCCCCATATTTCCCTTTCATCTCTGATGAAGTATTTTGAAACGACTGTATTTCAAGCCAAGGATCAAAAGGCTTTTCAACGATCCTGATGTTCATTTTCAACCCCCCGTTACTGGTGGAAAAAAAGCTACTTCATCACCATCGTTTACCAAAAAATCTAATTGAACATATTCCATGTTGACTGCTGCTAAAATATTCTCAGCCATTTCTTTGCTATCATTAGCTTGTTTCCACACATCAGCAACAGATATGTTTTTTGTAAAAACCAGCTCTTCATCTGATCGTCCAATAGACTCTTTTAAACTCGCAAAATAGCGGACTTTAATCGACATTAGTAAAAGTTCCTATAAAATAAACATTCATCTGACTTACTATACAAAAAAATGACCAAATTTACCCATTTTAATCCATCAGGCGAAGCTCATATGGTTGATGTTGGAGAAAAAAGCATTACACAACGCATAGCTGTGACAGAAGGTTATATAGAAATGCAGCCTGAAACACTGGAATTGATTACACAAGGTCAGCATAAAAAAGGAGATGTTCTAGGTATCGCAAGAATTGCAGGCATTATGGCTAGTAAAAAAACCGCTGATTTAATTCCACTCTGTCACCCTCTCCCTATTACCCATGTAGAAATAAAGTTATCAGATGATAAAAACCTTAATCGGATTCATTGTCAAACAACCGTCAAAACAAATGGCCAAACCGGCGTAGAAATGGAAGCCCTAAATGCGACACAAATTGCTTTATTAACAATTTATGATATGTGCAAAGCTGTAGACCGTGGAATGGTGATCCAATCAGTCCAGTTAGTTGAAAAAGATGGGGGTAAATCTGGGCATTGGCAGCGATGATATATTTATCCAATAAATATACCCCAGTTTTTCAAAAATAATTTTCTATACTAAAAATCGCATTCCGATCCGTAATTATTTTGTATAATCCACAAATCACCTTGACTTTAATCTAAACCTGCAATGCAAAAATTATTTAAATCCATTGGTATTATTGGTAAATATAGCGACTCGCGTATTGCAAATACTATTTCTGAAGTGTTGAGTTACCTTCAAAAAAAAGGTTATAAAGTAATTGTTGACTCTAAAAGTGCCACTCTTTTACCTCAGAATACTGCCGATGCGTGCGAAATTGAATTATTAGGAGGTAAATGTGATTTAATTATTGCCATTGGAGGTGATGGCACTTTTCTAACAGCGGCACGTGCTTCAGTTAGATATAACACGCCATTAATTGGCATTAATCTAGGTCGTCTTGGATTTTTGGTGGATATTTCACCAGAACATTTCGGTTTAAAGTTAAACAGTATTTTAACAGGTAACTATTTAGAAGAAAAACGCTATTTATTACACACCAAAATTATTCGTAATGGAGAAATTATTCATCAAGAAACTGCGGTTAACGAAGTAGTTGTTCACCGCTGGATAACCCCTAGTATGCTTGAGATTGTCACCCATATAGATGGTGTTTTCTTAAATTCCCAGCGATCTGATGGACTAATTATTTCTACCCCTACCGGTTCAACAGCTTATTCTCTTTCTGCTGGAGGTCCGATTCTACACCCTTCCTTACATGCTCTGGTTTTGGTGCCATTAAATGCTCACACTCTATCTAACCGTCCGATTGTGGTTGATGATTCTTCGGAAATAGAGATAAGCTTTAAACAGTCTAAACAAATTAGCGCATTGGTCACCTGCGATCATCTTAAAATACCAAAAATTTCTATTAATGATAAAATTTTAATTAATAAATTACCCGACCCCATAACAATTTTACATCCCGAAGATCATGATTTTTTCCACATCCTACGAGAAAAACTTAGCTGGAGTAGCGGCTACCATATTTAAATTATGTTATTAAATCTCAATATTAATGATCTAGCAGTTGTTAAGTCACTCGACTTAGATCTTGATAAAGGCATGTCAGTATTAACTGGTGAAACTGGTGCTGGCAAGTCTATTTTATTAACCGCACTAGGCCTTGCTTTGGGTGATAGAGCAGATTCCGGCTATGTTAGACCAAATGCAAAACGTGCAGAAATCAATCTTGATTTTGATTTGTCCGATGCGCCTGTAGCAAAAAAATGGTTAGAAGAAAATGACCTTGATGATGAAGAACAATGTGTGATTCGTCGTATAGTCAATCAGGATGGTGGTTCAAAAGCCTACATTAACAACCGACCAACTACTTTGCAATCATTAAAACAACTCAGCAGTTTATTAGTCGAAATTCATGGACAGCATGCGCATTTAACTCTACTTGACCCAGACCAACAACGACAATTACTAGATACTTTTTCCAACAACCAAAATTTATTAGATGAAGTAAACACCTTCTACCAGTCCTGGAAAAAGTCTAACAGTGAATTAAACAAGTTAATTAAAGCAAGTACAGATCAAATTGAACGCGAAGAATTACTTCGATATCAATTAAATGAACTGCAACAACTTGATCTTGAGGTTTTTGACTACCCTTCCCTTTCTGAAGAACACAATAAGCGGGCTAATTTAGGACAAATACTAGCCGAAGGTCAGCAACAATTAGATATTTTATATGAAAATGAACAACACTCAGTCAATCAAATGTTAGGGCATTGCTTAAGCTCATTAACAGATTTGGCACAATTTTCTCCTGAAATAGGTGACATAAATGAGATGCTCTCAGAAGCACAAATTCAAATTGAAGAAGCATCACAGCAACTCCGACGTTATTTAGAAAGCCAAGAAGCTGATCCTCAACGATTAACCTGGCTAGAAAATCAAATTGGTATTATTCAGGATATAAGCCGTAAACACCAAATTACCCCAGATGAATTACCCCAAGTAGCCTTAAATTTAGAACAAGAACTTGTTGCAATCACCCATAGTAGTGAAAGAATCGAAGAGTTAACTCAAGATACACAACAGTTTCTATCTACCTATCAAGAACTGAGCAAAAAACTATCTGAAAATCGCAGTCAAAGTGGTAAAAAACTGCAAATCAAGATTTCAGAAATGATTAAAGAATTAGGCATGCCTCAAGGTGATTTTCTCGTTCAAGTAGAAAATAATGAAGACGAAACACCCAAACTAAATGGTAACGATAAAATTGATTTTTTAGTCAGTGCTAATCCTGGTCTACCGGCAAAACCTTTAGCTAAAGTTGCTTCAGGAGGTGAGTTATCACGAATCAGCCTAGCCATACAAGTCACCACCAGCACAGATAAAACCACTCCGACAATGATTTTTGATGAGGTTGATTCTGGTATTGGTGGAGGAATCGCTGAAATAGTAGGAAAAAAATTACGCAGCTTAAGTCATAATCGCCAAGTGTTGTGTGTGACCCATTTGCCCCAAGTTGCCTCACAAGCGCATCATCATTTATACGTTAAAAAAACCAACCAAACAGAAATCACTTCTTCTACTGTTGAATTATTACAAACTAAAGAGCGCATTGAAGAAGTTGCCCGTATGCTAGGTGGTGTAGATATAACAGAAAATACCCTTGCTCATGCTAAAGAAATGTTAACACTTAAGTAATTACTCAGCGTAATTAATGAAAAATACTTGACAGGTTTTTAGTACAAACCTATTGCTTTTTGTTTTTTCTAAAACACCTCCAGAACCGGCCACTTTTTGTCCCACAAAGAAAGCGTGAATTTCATTTGGTTTTTAAACACAATCAGAGTGAAAGGTCATTTTTTAAGCTTTTAAAAATGATTTACAGACTAAAAATTAGCCCCTAAAAACTCATGAGATAATACACCTAGGTTAAAAACAGGCGTTACTTTGAAAGAGGATAAAGACTTAAAAGTATGTGTTTTAAAAAAACAGATAATCTTCTGCTTGCTAATGTTATTTATTTTAGAGTGACTGTAGGTGGTTTGCCGCTCTTCCCTACCTGGTGCCGCTGGGGCTATGGCTAGCACTACGGGTGCGGCTTTAAATCTTTGAATTTATTTAAAAAACAGCAAGTTAAAATGAAGCTAAAATATTATTATGCTACATATAACCCAAACACCTGCGAATTTGAACATCCGGTTAAGCTGATAATTGAAAAAAAACTACGGCTGTTGCTGCATAAACGAAAATAGCTGAAAAGAATTTTTAAAATAGATAATTGTTCTTCATCGCTGAAAAATCATCTTATTAATATTTCCATAAGTTCTGGCATATTGATTCGCGATTAAACTGCTTCTGGAGCAAGATTTATACTGCCAATACTTTTGGAACTATTAATATGAAGACGTTATTATTAAATAAGATCATATTAATAAATAGAGCTGCCCTTTAAGTATTTAGGCAAGAAAATGCCCTCGTTTCTTAGATAGCTCCTTTTGTTTCTTGATTTCTTTTTTTTGTTCTCTGTAAGGCAGTAGTACAAAATATAGAGCCAGTCCTAATAAACCCCAGTATTTAATCCTGAATATAAACTCAAGTTGATCAATCATTATTGGATGAGTCATTAAATATAAATTGATTGAATCAAAAAATTCCATAGTTCTATAATCTATAGCCAATTAATCGGACTTATTCTGAGTTAAATAATTCATTTCCCCAGAAAGACTTTACCTATAGAAACTCACTATATCATGTTAAATCCAATAATTCACAGTTAGTGGCATAGGCTTTAGCGAGAGTTCATAACTATAATTATTTTTATAAATCATTCAGTTACATTTATTTAACTTGTTTTTTCACAATTACAATCTATAATTGTTAAGGAATCATTCATATAAGACTACCAAACTTGTATACATCATGACTACAACACAAGCACACCTTTTAATTGTTGATGACGAAGAATTTAATTTAGAAATTATTTCGGAATATCTGAGTGAGTTTGACTATAAAATAAGTACAGCAATAGATGGGCAGATTGCTTGGGATATGTTGGAACAATCTCCAGATACATTTGATGTTATTTTGCTAGATAGAATGATGCCTAATATGAATGGCATGGAAGTTTTAGAAAAAATAAAAAAACACCCTGTCCTTAAATATTGTTCTGTTATTTTCCAAACAGCAAAAGCCAGCATAACTGATATAGAAGAAGGTATGAATGCAGGTGCTTATTACTATCTAACCAAGCCGTTTGAAGAAGAATTACTTCTGTCAATTGTCAAAACAGCAATTAGTGATCGTTTCCGCTTAAAAGAAATTCAGGCCAATCTTGAGCAGGCAAAACAGACAATGGGTTTACTTAAATCTGCTTCTTTTCAATTTAAGACATTGGAAGAAGCTCGATCAATTGCTTCTTTAGTTTCAAATGCCTGCCCGGAACCAGATAAAATTATCATGGGATTAACTGAATTGGTAGTCAATGCCGTAGAACATGGCAATCTTGGTATTACATATGACGAAAAAAGTGAATTAAATAACAAGGGTTCCTGGATTGATGAGGTCAACAAGCGATTAAAATTAACTGAAAATTTAGATAAGACCGCCTTTTTAAGCTATATAAATCATACTGACTCTATTGAGATCACAGTGACAGATCAAGGCGATGGCTTTGATTGGAAACATTATATGGAGTTTGATCCTGCCCGTGGAATGGACAACCATGGCAGAGGTATTGCTGTGGCGAATAAATTGAGCTTTTCCTCAATAGAATACAAAGGAAAAGGCAATGAAGTGACGGCCTATCTTAATTTGAACTGATCACTCGCCAAAATGAATAATATGCTAAATAATGAATCAGAAGAGACTTCAGAAATAATTCAAGAACTCAGCACATTAAAAACTCAAAACGAAGAGCTTTCTAAAGCCGGTTTTGATCTTATTAGTGAACAAACCAAGCTACATTCATTATTACACAACGCTTCAGATGGAATTATTTCTTTTGAACCTGATGGTACGGTTAATACCTTTAATCTTGCTGCGCAGCAAATTTTTGGATACGGTGAGGGTGAAGTAGTTAAACGTAAAATACCAGACCTTATCCCCTGCCCTGATTGGGTTAAAGATAATGTTGGAGCCTATATCCGATATTTCATTTCATCCCGTGCATCAGCAGAAATTCCTTTACCAGGAAAACATAGAATGGGGTTTGATATTCTACTTCATGTCTCAACGGGGCAAGCAAGTGAAGAAGAAACCATTTTATTTGATGACACAGACGAAACAGACCCGTTTGCAGATAATAACGAAAAAGAAAATGAAGAAACAATTGATAACGAAGTAATCGTTTGCTTTTTCAGAGATATTACGCTTGATAAAAAACTTAAAAAAGAGCTTGAAGATCACAAGCTTGCTTTAGATTTTTCAGCCGGGATTATTTTGCGAGATAAAGAGTTTCGTGTCCTTGAAATCAATGATAAATTTTGTCAACTTTTAGGTCTAAAACGAGAGACTTTTCTTGGCCAACAATATATTAATTCAAAATTTTCTGGAATTCCTAATGATGAATCACGACTTAAAAAAAGACGAGACTTCCTAGCACTAGGAAACCCTTGGTTTGGAGAAACCTGCTTTTTAAATAATCAAAATGAACCGGTCTGGTTTACAGAAAATATAACACCCTTTTTAGATGACAATAAAGTCCCTTACCAATTTTTAAGCATTCTTTTTGATATAACTGATAGAAAAAAATTTGAGGTTCAGCTAGAACAAAATCGTGACAATTTGCAGGAATTAGTTGATGAGCAAACTTCCGATATAAAACAGGCCAAAGAAGCCGCAGAACACGCAAACAACTCCAAAAGTGAATTTTTAGCCAATATGTCTCATGAGCTAAGAACACCAATGCATGGCATTATCAGTTTTACTTCCTTATGTCTAAAACAATTCAAAAATCTACCTTTGGATGAGAAACAAACAGATAAATTACAAAAATTCCTCACAAATATTGAAACAAGTAGTCAACGCTTACTTTCTTTGTTAAATGACCTCCTCGATCTATCTAAACTTGAAGCAGGAAAAGAAGATTATAATTTTGAAAAAAATGATTTAACTTTATTAGCCCAACTGATACAGAGCGAATGCTCCGCCTCAATCAAAGAAAAAGAGATTGATTTCATCATTAATCAACCTACTGCGCCGTTATTAATAACCTGTGATAAAAATAAAATATTGCAAGTCTTCAGTAATTTAATTACAAATGCGATTAAATTTTCTCTTCCGGCAAAAATTATTGAAATAAAGATTGAAAGTACGGCCATTATTCTTGGCAAACGAAGTTCAGATACAAAAAAAACACAGGGTGTTTTAGTCTCCATCGCTGATCAGGGGTTGGGTATTCCAGACGAAGAAATGACAACAATTTTTGATAAATTTATACAAAGTAGTAAAACTAAAAATGGAGCGGGTGGTACAGGATTAGGCTTATCAATTTGTAAAGAAATAATTTTTGCCCATCAAGGTAAAATTTGGGCAGAACATAACCCCGACGGAGGCGCAGTTTTTAAATTATTTCTACCTGATTGTGAAGCCGAAGCTTACTGAAAGGATTTTAACAATTCAGTTTGAGCAATATACACTTCCTCTCCCTCTTTAGGTTTAGCCTGTATATAATGACCATCACTTTGTAAAAACCAAGTTTGGCTATTATCTTTTAAATAACAATCCAGATCACTAAGTATTCTATCGTGTAACTTTTTATTATCTATCGGAAAACAAGTCTCAACTCGTCTAAACATATTTCTATTCATTAAATCAGCACTGGCTGCATACACTTCCCATTCGCCATCATTTGAAAAAGCATAAACCCTTGTATGCTCTAAAAATCGTCCAATAATTGAGCGGACCTCTATATTTTCGGAAAGACCTTTTATTCCGGGGCGCAAACAACACACGCCTCGAACAATTAGTTTAACTTTAACCCCAGCTTGAGAAGCTCTATATAACGCCCGAATTGATTCTTCTTCAACAATCGCATTCACTTTGATTATTATTTTTGCAGATTTACCATTTTTCTTATTTTGAATTTCTCGCTCAATTTTATCGATCAAACCTTTGTGCAAAGTAAAAGGAGATTGTAAGAGTTTATTTAATTTTGTAACCTTCCCTAAGCTGGTTAATTGCGCAAAAATACGCCTTACATCTTCACCTAATTCTTTGTCACAGGAAAACAAACCATAATCGGTGTAGAGTCGTGCGGTTTTTGGATGATAATTACCCGTCCCTAAATGGACATAATTTCGTAATGCTTTTCCTTCTTTTCTTAAAATCAGGCACATTTTTGCATGCGTTTTATAACCAACCACGCCGTAAACAACATGAACAGCGGCTTCTTGCAACTTGGCAGCCAGACCAATATTCTCCTTTTCATCAAATCGGGCACGTAATTCAATCACAACAGTAACTTCTTTGCCTGCTCTTGCTGCCTTTACTAGCGCTGCAACAATTGGGGAATCAACACCTGTTCTATAAAGCGTTTGCTTTATAGCCAAAACATGCGGATCTAATGCAGCCTGACGCAAAAACTCAACAACAGGCCTGAATGACTCATAAGGATGATGCAATAAAATATCTTGCTTTTTTATCGCATCAAACAGGTTCTTCTTACGTCCTAACTGAGGGGGAATATATGAATTAAATGGAGCAAATTTTAAATCAGCTCGGTCTATTAATTTATTGATTGCCTGTAAACGACTTAAATTGACAGGGCCTTTGGCCTGGAACACTCTGTCAGAATGTATTCTAAAACGTTCTTTTAAAAACAATATGGTTTCTTCAGGACAATTTTCATCAATCTCCATGCGCACTTCATCACCATAATTACGCATCAATAGTTCGCCTTCAACAGCATGAAGAAGATCATCTATGGCATCCTCATCAACAAAAAAATCACTATTTCTTGTTACTCGAAATTGATGGCAGCTTTTTATTGTCATCCCATTGAATAATTTATCAACAAAAGCATGAATAATGGATGATAAAAATACAAAATCATAGGAGCCGCTATCGGTTTCTTCCTGCGGCAATTGAATTACTCGAGATAACGCTCTTGGTACTTGTAAAATAGCACGCCCACTATTTCGCCCAAAGGCATCCTTTCCTGTCATTGCAATAATAAAGTTTAAACTTTTATTTAATATTCGAGGAAAGGGATGTGCAGAATCTAAGCCCATGGGGGTTAAAATAGGTAATAATTCCACATTAAAAAACTTTTCCAGCCATTTTTTTTGTACTGCCGTCCATTTGTCACGGCGTACAAAGCGAATATCTTGTTGTTCTAATTCTGGTAGTAAAATTTCATTAAGTACTCGATATTGCTCTTCAACTAGCACATGGGCTTTATTACAAATTTTGTCCAATTGCTCATGAGGTGTTAATCCATCAGAGCTTACAGCCCCAGAATCCATTTTTAACATTTGCAGAACACTAGCAACCCGTACTTCAAAAAACTCATCCAGATTTGAACTTGAGATACACAAATAGTTTAACCGTTCAAGCAAGGGTATTTCTTCATCTATTGCTTGTGCTAACACCCTGTCATTAAATTCCATTAAGCTTAATTCTCGATTAATATAGTGTTCTGGGTTTTCTAATTCGTTTGTTTCCATCTGTTTTATTAAGTTTATTAAATAGGGTACGGCATAGGTGAAGTGGTAAAATTTATAGGTTGGGCTGCCGTCTTTTTGGCAACCCAACATAGCGTACTTGAAATAGCCAATATTGTCGGGTAGTTAACAGAGCTGTTAGCTCAACCACAGCATTGTCTATTTCCTTGCAATCCCCCAGTATGAATAGCAACTATTTTTTGCCCTGGATTAAAATAATCCTGTCGAATTAAATCAAACAATCCATAGAACATTTTTCCAGTATAAATGGGTTCAATTTCAATATTATGTCGTTTAATAAAGTCTTCTATAAATAATAATAGTTCATTATTATACTTTGCAAAACCTCCAAAATGATAATCTAATTGGATGGACCAAGTTAATCTTTTGGATTTATTTTTTTCCAGAATTCTTTCAATATCGTCAACTAGGAAACATGCACCTTTTAATGCAGAAAAACCTATCACCTGACAGTTGTTTGATACTGAATTGAGTAGACCGGCAAGTGTTGTTCCGGTTCCACAAGGTACACAAATAAAATCATATCCCAACTCAATTTCACTTATTATCTCTCCTACTCCATGCAAAGCCAGTTCTGTAGCACCACCTTCCGGCAACCAATATTCTCCTTTTTTCAGCATTGGTAAATCATCATGTTTTTTAAAATTTCTTAATTGCCTATATTCAGATCGAGAAATAAAAATTAGCTCCATTCCCCAATCTAAAATATCTTGTAAGGTTGGATTTAAGTTTTTTGGTCTCTCACCACGAATAAAGGCTTTAGTTTTTAAATTTAATTGTTTACCTGCAAATGCCAAGGCATGACAATGATTAGAATATGCACCGCCCATACTAACAATAGTGTGCACATTCAGCGTTAACGCATGATCGAGTATATATTTAAGCTTCCGCCATTTATTTCCAGAAATAATAGGGTGAATCAAATCATCGCGTTTAATCCACAATTCAATTTCTTTTTGCGTTAATAATGGTGTAAAAACTTGCGTTAATGTTGATTGATTAAATTGTTTTTCTAACTCAATCAGCTTTAGGTGCACAGTGGTCTTTTGCTGTTTTAATAGCCCAAGCCACATCTGCAGCCTGTCTATTTTCTTTAACATCATGCACTCTAAATAGCAGCACGCCTTCCATCACACCCAATGCTGTTGTAACAGCGGTAGCCGTCACTAATTCGGACGACTCTGATACATCACAAATACTTCCCATAAAACGCTTACGACTAGTCCCTAATAAAACAGGATAGCCTACATCAACTAATTCTGAAAGATGAGCTAACAAATTGATATTATCAACCTTTCTTTTACCGAAACCTATGCCGGGGTCTAATACGATATTTTCTTTTTTTATATCAGCCTTTAATGCATCTTTAACGCTGGTTTTTAATGATGCTATAACGTCTGCAACCACATCACCGTAATGTGGGTTATCCTGCATATTCTCTGGTGCTCCCTGTATATGCATTAAGATAATAGGTACACCTCTTTCACTCGCTACTGTCAAAATATTTTTATCACTTTGGCCTGCTGAAATGTCATTGATGATATTAGCACCAGCATCTAATGCTGCTGTTGCAACGTGACTTAATGTAGTATCAATGCTTATCAAGACAGACTTTGATAATTTTTCTCTGATTGCCTTAATCACAGGAATCACCCGTGTTATTTGTTCTTCAGCGCTAACTGGCTCAGAACCTGGACGTGTAGACTCGCCCCCTATATCAATAATATCAGCACCGTCTTCCAGCATTTTTTTTGCTTGTTCAACAGCCGATTCTATTTCTGTATATTGTCCACCGTCAGAGAAACTGTCTGGGGTTACATTTAGAATCCCCATGATGAGTGGTTTTATTATGTTATTGAACATTATTTACCTATTTATACATACGAAACAAGTAGGTTAAGCTAACATGTTTATCATAAGTTATCAGGTATAATACGTGCAATATGACTGACAATAAAAAACAGCCTAAAATTGCCTGGGCTATCACAGGCTCTGGCCATTATATAGAAGAATGTCTTGAATTTTTGCTAACACTAGATAATGTTGATATATATTTAAGTCAGGCAGGAGAAGAAGTTCTGAAAATGTATGGTGTTGATTTAAAAAATGTGAGGGCAATGCATTCTGTCTATCGTGATAAAGCGGCCTCATCGCCCCCTGTCGGTCATTTTTATAAAGGTTATTATCATACTTTTATAATGGCTCCCACTACATCCAATACCATTGCTAAATGTGTATTAGGTATTGCTGATTCACTGGTGACTAATTTATATTCTCAGGCGGGTAAATGTCGTATTCCCAGTATTGTTTACCCTTGCGATATTGCTCCAGAAATGGAAACAACCGCACCGGGTGGAAAAGTGATGGTTTATCCACGAAAGATTGACCTTGACGCAACCGATAAAATTCGCAGCTTTGAATACACCCAAGTAGTCGAAAGTGTAGATGAGTTGATCATTACAGTTAAAGAACGACTTAAATCACTGACATGAGTGAGTCATCAGAACACATCCTTTTTTTAACTGGGAAACTGGCTAAAAAACAACTCATGCTAATTTTAGAAAAAATGCAGCCAGAATTTACTTACACAATTCATCAACTGGGTGTTAAAGTTGCTGCCTTAATGACCACTGAAATGATTAGCCGCCGCTTAAAAGACACATTTAATGCCGATAAAATAATCCTGCCAGGGCGATGTCGCGGTGATATTGATGCTTTATCAACAGAATTGGGCGTACCTGTAGAACGAGGACCAGAAGAACTAAAAGATTTACCACTTTATTTTGGTAAAGCGGCTCACCATTATGATTTATCAAAATACAAAGTAAAAATTTTTGCAGAAATCGTTGATGCGCCTAATATTACGGTAGAAGAAGTGGTAAAGCGCGCTTATTATTACAAAAAAAATGGTGCCGATGTGATTGATATTGGTTGCTTACCAGAAACACCTTTCCCTCACCTTGAAGACATTATTCAAACTTTAAAACAAGAAGGCTTTAATGTAAGTATTGATTCACTGGAAGATGAGGATTTACTTCGGGGGGGAAGAGCCGGAGCAGACTATATGCTTAGCTTAACGACTAAAAGCATCTGGATTGCTGATGAAGTCGATGCCACGCCTATTTTAATCCCGGAAACCCATGGTGATTTGTCATCGTTGGAACAAGCAATTTCGACCTTACAGGCAAAAAATAAACCCTTTATCGTTGACCCTATTTTAGACCCTATTCATTTCGGCTTTACTGAATCTATCGTCCGTAACTATAATTTTAGACAACAATATCCAGATGTAGAAATGATGATGGGTGTAGGCAATATTACCGAGTTAACACATGCCGACACATCAGGCATGAACACTTTATTACTGGGCATGTGTTCCGAACTAAACATCAACCATATATTGGCCACAGAAGTTAGCCAACATGCCCGTAGAGCCATTAGTGAAGCAGATCATGCGAGACGTATCATGTGTGCAGCAGAACAAAACAAGACCTTGCCTAAACATATAGACGCCAGTTTAATGACCGTGCATGACCCCTCCCCTTTTCCCTATCAATTAGATGAAATAAAAGAATTTGCAGCAGAAATAAGAGACCCTAGTTTTCGCATTCAATCCAGCCCTGATGGCATCCATATTTATAATCGTGATGGTTTGCATACAGCAACAAACCCTTTTGATCTATTCCCTAAACTACAAGTTGAAAGTGATGGAGGCCATGCCTTTTATTTAGGCGTAGAATTGGCTCGTGCGGAAATAGCCTGGCAATTAGGTAAACGGTTTAGCCAGGATCAGCCATTAACATGGGGTTGTGCCACAGAGCTTTCCGAACCCACTATAGACCTACACAGCTTTAAACCAGCCGGTACTACTTTAAAAAAGAAAAAATGATACAAGAAGTGATAGTCACTACCCAAAATACAAAGGGAGAAACACATATTGCCCCCATGGGCATCCATTTAAAAGGTGAGGAATTTATCATCTTGCCTTTCCGTCCATCAACAACGCTAAGCAATATATTAGACTCAAAAACAGCCGTTCTGAATTATACCGATGATATTCGTGTCTTTGCTGGTTGCTTAACTGGCAGACGAGATTGGCCTTTATCTAAAACAGAAAAAATTAAAGGCCACTACCTTTCTGCTGCTCTAGCCCATAGAGAATTAGAGCTAGTCCGAACTAAAGATGATGAAACTCGACCCAAACTTTTTTGTAAACCTATTCACACAGTTAATCACGCTCCTTTCCAAGGCTTTAACCGAGCACAATATGCCGTGCTTGAAGCCGCTATTTTAGTTAGCCGCTTAAAAATGCTACCCATAGCAAAAATTGACAATGAGATTGATTATCTTAAAATTGGATTAGATAAAACTGCAGGCGATAATGAACGTGAAGCATGGGGATGGTTAATGCAGCTAGTCGACCAACACAAACAGGAGCTTAATCAAAAATGACAGGAATGCTTGCCAGTGTCAACAGCCTAGAAGAGGCTCAGTTAATTTTAAATAGTTCCGCTGATATTATTGATTTAAAAAACCCCGAACAAGGTGCTTTGGGTGCATTACCAGTCAACACAGTCTCTACAATTGTCAGAGCCATTAATCAAAAAAAACCGGTTAGCGCAACAGTTGGCGATTTACCCATGCAAGCTGACCTGATTTTTAATGCCGTCTCTGCTATGGCGCCAACAGGCGTTGATTATATTAAAATCGGTTTTTTCCCAAATGGCGATTGGCAAGGATGTTTAACTAAATTATCCCAAATAACTCAACAAGGTCATCAATTAATTGCAGTGCTTTTTGCTGATACTCAACCAGATATAACAATAATAAAAGCCATCTATAATGCTGGTTTTTTCGGTGTTATGCTCGACACTATGGATAAATCTAAAGGTTCATTAATGGAGATTATGTCCACTGATAAAATTATAAAATTTGTATCATCCGCTAAAGAATATCAACTTCTTTGTGGTTTAGCAGGATCACTAAAAAAAAATGACATTTCAGAACTTATAACTTTAAACGTTGATTATTTAGGTTTTAGAGGTGCTTTATGCGATAAACATAACCGAACATCTAGTCTAAATAAAGAGGCTATCAACTCCGTTTTAAATTACTTCAACAATATAAGCCTTTCAGAGCTTAGGCATATAAAATAACCCTCAAGCCCCCCTCCTGTAAGCCTCTATTTTATTTGTTATCTTACAAAACCATTAATTATAGACTACACTATTTATAGACTTAACATACCGATTACTAGACCTTTACTAAAGGTACCTCTTATTAATTGATCTTGAACCCAAAATATCCAACTATTTCTTACTTATAATTAATAGAACTTAAACAGATAATATGTTTACTTTACTAACATCGATTTTAAGCAGTTTAATTTTCTTTACTATAGGCTGGTTCTTAAGTAAAAAAAACCAAATTAAAAAAAATAATATTTTATCTCAAGAGCTAGAGATAAAAACTAAAGAAAACTCAGACCAACTATTAGCTGAACAATCAATTATTATTGATGGTTTTTTTAAAGCTAACCAATTAGATTTAGAAGAAAAAGGGCTTAAGCTAAATAGTGCTTTTTTAGAAAATGGACGTACTCTTGAATTTATATCTTCTGAACTAAAAAATGCTCAATCCTTAGTTGAAAGTGCATTCTCTTCTTTACCAAATATCTATACTTCCAGTCAAAATACCAAGAATGCAACTAAAAAGAGCAAAGAGAAAATAAATGCTCTCTCTCAATCTGTTGATTCCTGGGGGAACTCAATGGATACCTTAGGGAATATTCAAGGTTTAATCGAAGCGATTCATCAGAAGGCTGTTCAAATTCGGGATGTTTCATCAGAAGCAAATTTATTAGCTCTTAATGCTTCTATTGAAGCTGCAAGAGCAGGCGAACATGGAAAAGGATTTGCAGTTGTTGCAACCAGTATGCGTGAATTATCTAATAAAAGTGCTGATGCTACTGTAGAGATAAATTCTGCTGTAGAAAGAACACGCTCTGAAGTTGAAAAAATTGTAAATGGTATTTCCGAGAGCGTATCATTATTATCTGAAGTCTCTATTGATGTTAGTGAAAGTTTTGCTGATATTGAAATTGAGGTTGATATTATTGATAAAATATCCCAATCTTCTTTGGCCGAGGCAGATTTATCTAAAGAAAAATTCAATACGCTTAATAATGAAGTGAATACCCAATTAGAAGGTATCACTCGGTTGCTAGCTGATACATTAGGTGAAGTTACCGGAAATAGAATCGAAGATATTACTGTTTCCAGTGATTTTACTGGAATGAAAATAATTGATGTTCGTAGACCCGATGAGTTTACTGGAGAATTAGGACATATTCCTGAAGCTGAACTCATGTGTTTACAAGATAATTTTGAACAACAGATTAGTAAATTAGACAAAAATTCACCTCATTTATTCGTCTGTCGAAGTGGTGGCCGATCAGCTAGAGCAGCAAGAATAGCACTAGGACATGGTTTTACAACAATTTACAATATGAAAGGCGGTATGCTTGAATATTGCAAGGTTCATGGTAAACCCTAATCCATACTTATAAAGTGGATTAGGGATAAACCAGAACACCTAAAACTTCATTTTAATAATTTTTTAGTAAACAAACTGCAATGATATTTAAACAACTTTTTGATAAAGCCAGCTGTACTTTTACCTATTTTATTGCTGACCTTGAGAGTAAAGAAGCATTTTTTATAGATCCTGTTGATAATCATGTTGATGAATATTTAGCCTTACTGGAAAAACACAACTTACAGCTTAAATACTCATTCGAAACTCATGTTCATGCTGACCACATCACCGCAAGTGGACTATTAAGACAGGTTACAGGTGCAAAAACAGGAATAGGTTTACATTGCCGTACTGAAACAGCAGATTATCAATTAGAAGGAAATGAAGTTTTTACTCTTGGCCCTTCAACTTTTAAAACTATTGCTACACCTGGTCATACTGCGGGTAGTATGAGTTATTTATGGAAAGATAAAATATTTACTGGAGATACTTTATTTATTGGCGGTTGTGGTCGTACTGATTTTCAAAATGGCAATGCCGGTGACTTATTTGACTCTGTAACTAAAAAAATATTTACTTTACCCGGAGAGACTTTAGTTTATCCAGGTCATGACTATAAAGGAAACTTTGTAAGTTGTGTTTTTCAGGAAAAAACCAGCAATCCTCGCTTAGCAGGGAAAACCAGAGAGGAGTTTATTGAAATTATGGACAATCTCAATTTGCCTGTACCAAAATTAATTGATAAAGCCGTTCCTGCAAATCTTTACTGTGGTATTGACGAAGACGAAGCGTTACAAATGGCAGACCCTAGTGAATTTTCACAACCAAATAAAGAACGTCGTGGCGTACAAGGTCATATTAATCGGGCAAAACAACAGGTAAAACAAGTAGATCTTACAACTGCAAGAAAAATGATTCAAACAGGAGAAGTCATTGTTTTAGATGTTCGTGAGAAAAATGAATTTGAACTGGGGTTTATTGAAAATGCCATACATCTCCCTTGTGGAGAAGTAAAGTCATCAGTCGAAACCTTACTTCCAACTAATAACAAAGATACATCCATCCTTATCTATTGTGCTAGTGGAAATAGATCTGCACTCGCTGGCAAGGTTATGCAAGATCTTGGTTTTTCGAACGTAATTTCTTTAATCGGTGGTTATATAGCCTGGAAAAGAGATTCTTAGATAGGACTAATAAACCTTTTAAGAAATAAATCGTAGCGACAATGTCATATTGCGTTTCAGTTATCTAAAGTGCAACAGTGTTCGTATCAAATGTCTTATCCCAGTACATTTCTTAAATGTAATAGTAATAATTCCTTGGTAATTATTTATTACTTAGAATGTTACCACTTTCATATTTTAAAGTTTACCTGACTTTTTTAATCAAAATGTAACCCACCTTGTTGGGTATCATAATTATCCGGTTCTACGTCCAGGTCATCCATAATTATTTCACTATCTCTAAACTCAATCCATTCAATATGATCTGAAAGGGGTAAATCATCCATTGGCTCAAAGTCAATTTCAACATCAGCGTGCTTATTCATTTTATTTCTCCAGTTCTGTTTGCTTAGGACTGAGGATTTAATAACTTCCGGAAGTTATTAAATCCTCAGTCCTTACATTAGAAATTTAGAACTGAATGGCTAAAAAATCAATCATAGCAACAAACTACAAGGAACATTTAACGCTTAACACTTTCACTTAACCTATTGAAATTTAGTGATATTTATATTTTTTTAATTAATTTTTTAAAAAAAAAATTTTGATAATTTGTGACTCAAGTATAATTTATGCAGTAAAAAAAGGATGGCGATTTAACTGTAAAAACATGATTTTTATAAAATTAATTGCTTTCTAATAGTTTAAATGCCCGTTTATCTGCACCAGAAGGCAATGGAGTACTATAAGAACTTATCCAGGCTACAATATCTTTCCATAAAACAGGTGCCTGAAGATCACGCAACAGCATATGGTAGCCGTTTTGATAAAAAGCAATGGTATGGTGCGCCATTTCCCCATTATGCTTTAAATTTTGTAGAAACTGGTAGGTAGGTTCTTTAGGAATAATCTCATCCTTCTCGCCATAAAGCAAAAGTGTGTTGGTTGAAATCTTGCTTGTACTAGACAATGCATAATCCATTAGATTGACCAAGCCATAAATACTCTCAACACGAGTTTCTTTTATAATTAATGGATCCTTACTTAAGGCTCTCAACATTTCAATATTATCAGATGGCCTAATTTCCAAAGATTCTCCAGTCAAGGTTAGCCAGGGAACCGTATAAGACAAGGTTCCTAATAATGCATTCTGATACCATGGCATAGTCTCTCTTGCCCATATTGCAGGTGCAGCTAAAATAATGCCCTTGATTGCTGGATGAGTTGACTGAACTACGGTTGAAATAGCAATAGCACCGCCCATACTCTCCCCAAGTATATAAATAGGGATATTTGAATGTTTATCTGCTACCTGTTCTATAAAGCAATCCAGATCATCAATGTAAGTATTAACGCCTGCCCACAGCCCACGGTTGATACTTTCGCCAAAACCACGTTGATCATAGGCATAAGATATTATATTTTGTTGGCTAAAGTAACGTCCTGGTTGCTGAAAAAAATTACTGTAATCATTAAAACCATGTAAAGCAATAATAACTGCATTAACTTGCTCTTGAGATGGTTGCCAGACCTTTAAAGATAATTCTGTCGCATCATTGGTGATATATAATTCGTTACTTATTCGACATGATGAAACATGTATACCAGAGGGATGAATCATCGGTGTACAGGCCTCTAAAATTGTTAATAAACTGATAAGTATTAGTAATCTAGTTTTCATTAAGAATAAAAAATAATTAAGCTTTTATGAACATTTAACCACGGCAAGATCATTCCACTTTGTTGTATAAGACTGAGATAAAAAATCAACCGAACTTCGCCAATTTTTATTAAGTTTAGCAGTGCTAACAGAAATTTTGTTAGGAAATCGTTGATTAATTTGGTCAATAACCGTCATTAATTCAATGCTGTTATCATAGACAGTATTTTCTGGAACATTAAATAAATCAATTTGTTCAGGAATAGATCCAGGTTGAATATGCCCTAATTGAATACCACATTTTTGATAACGATAACCTGGTTTAAATATTCCTTTTAACAAGCTTTTTGCTATGCTAATAATTCGTCTTGTATCACAGGTCACCTGTTCAAGGTGAATACGAATAGAGCGCTGATATTGTGGTTCATTAGGGTTATTAGGATTAGTTCTAATAAAAATAGTGATAGACCCCGTGACAGAGTTCTGCTGGCGTAATTTTTCTGCGACACGGCTACAAAAATAGATAAGAGCTTCTGCGAGCTGATGATATTCAGTTAATCGTTTTTTAAAACTGCGCGAACATACAATTTGCTGTTTATCAGGTACAATTTTATCAAGTGATAAACAGGCGATTCCATTTAACTCCATCACAACCCTTGCAATAACAATCGTAAATTGGGCCTGTATTGATTCAACTGCTTGAATTGACAATTCATAAGCTGTATTAATACCCATTAACTGTAATCGCTTTGTGGTCTGCCGACCAATCCCCCAAACCTCATTAACAGGAACCAATTGCATCAATTTTTTTCTTCTATTATTGTCTGATAAATCCAGTACTCCCCCTGTTTTTTTCCATTTTTTAGCCGCGTAATTGGCAAGTTTGGCCAAGGTTTTAGTCGGTGCCATACCAACACATACAGGAATACCAGTCGCTTGATAAATAGATGATTTTATTTGCTGCCCATAAACAAACGTATCATCACATAAGCCGGTTAAATCTAGAAAAGATTCATCAATAGAATATATTTCCAATTGAGGTGTATAGCTTTCCAAGCATTGCATAACTCGGCTGGACATATCCGCATACAGAGCATAATTTGAAGAAAATAAGCGGATTTTATGACGTTCAATTAAATGTTGTATTTGATAAACAGGTACCGCCATTTTAATTCCCAAGTCCTTCACTTCCTGGCTACGGGAAACAATACATCCATCATTATTGCTTAGTACTGCAATCGGTTTATCCCATAAGTCGGGACGAAATACGCGTTCACAACTAACATAGAAATTATTGCAATCAACTAAAGCAATCAGCTTTGTTTGCTGACTATCCATTAAACCGAATGAATCACATTCGTCACAACGCCCCAAATCACTAAATCAACGCCTTCTTGTATAAGAATATCGGAATAGGTAGGGTTTTCTGCACCAAGAACAACTTCATCTCCCAAACTTTTTAATCGCTTAACGGTTAATTCGCCATTTAATGCACAAATCACAATCTTACCTACAACAGGGTTAATTGAGCGATCTACTACTAAAATATCATTAGGATAAATACCCGCACCGGTCATAGACTCTCCTTCTGCTCTAACAAAAAAAGTTGCTGCTGGTTTTTGAATAAGTAGATCATTTAAATCCAGTGTTTTTTCAATATAATCATCAGCAGGCGATGGGAAACCAGCAGCGACTTTGCCAGAAAACAGAGAAATAGGCTGCTTAAGAGGTGATTCAGCAGGGAATGATAAAGTCGAAAGATCAATTGAATCATTAGTTTCTTCAAAAACTAATTGTCCATATGCAAATTGTTGCTGCCGACGAGTTAACATCATTTTAACTTCAGAGACCATACTTTCAGGAATACGAATTGCTTTTGTACTTTCACCATAGATGGAAGAACCTTTTTTTCGCCCTGCCCCCATGCGGGCACCACCACGTTTTGATTTAGAAGTATCAGACATAAAACAGTAAAAATAAACAAAAGAAAAGTGTACAGTATTCTTTATGGAAGAAGCAAAGTAATGTTAAAGTTTTTTGAATGGTAGCGTAATTGATTTACTACTATTTTCTAGGTAGCTAAATAATTTACATTCTCTGAATTATTTATTAATGGGCATAAAAAAAGCCTTAGCATTTCTGCTAAAGCTTTGATTTATATGGCTCCCCCGGACGGGCTCGAACCGCCGACCTAGTGATTAA
>CAZHUE010000007.1:0-29917 GCA_964535875.1 uncultured Methylomarinum sp. | reverse complement strand
CCAGTCTAAAAAACAGGTCAGGAAAATACTGTCTTTACTCCGCCCAACTTTGTCAAGTAACAGAATCTATAGGGAATCAGTTAGATGCTGAGTTATTTGTTGTGTACAGAACCTTTATTTACATGATATTAATAAATAATTTTATATAAATAGTATTAGAAAATAAATCAATCTTCTTCAGTTATTATTTCTTCAGGTCTGTCCACTAATTCAACATAAGCCATTGGTGCTGAATCACCCGTTCTAAAACCACATTTTATAACTCTGAGATATCCTCCTGAACGATTTAGGTATCTAGGCCCCAATTCAGTAAAAAGCTTTGAAATTGTTTCACGATCTCTTAATTTTGAAAAAGCCAGCCTTCTTTTTGATACAGTATCTTCTTTGGAAAGTGTTATCAATGGTTCAGCATAACCACGCAACTCCTTCGCTTTTGGAAGTGTCGTTCTTATCAACTCATGCTTGAACAAAGACGTTACCATATTACTAAACATAGCTTTTCTATGACTACTATTACGATTCAGTTGTCTACCAGTTTTACGATGTCTCATTCTTAATTTGTCCTAATTTTAAATTCAAGCTTGATTTTGATCTATCAAATTTTCAGGTGGCCAATTTTCTAGCCTCATACCTAATGACAAACCTTTCAATGCTAATATATCTTTTATTTCAGTTAAGGATTTTTTACCTAAATTTGGAGTCTTCAACAACTCAACTTCAGTTCGTTGTATTAAGTCCCCTATATAAAAAATATTTTCAGCCTTCAGACAATTTGCAGATCGAACTGTAAGTTCAAGATCATCAACCGGCCTTAATAATACAGGATCAAATTCTGGTTCAGCTGGTTCAGTTTCTTCAATTATATTTTCGTTAACTTTTTCAAAATCAACAAATACTGACAATTGATCATGTAATATTGTCGCAGCAAGTTTTACAGTTTCTTCGGGATCAACAGTTCCATTTGTTTCTAGCTCTATGATAAGCTTATCAAGATTAGTTCTCTGATCAACACGTGTATTTTCAACACTATATGAAACCCTATTAATTGGACTATAAGAGGCATCTAAATATAATTGACCAACCGTTGTTGTAACACCTTGTTCCTTTCTAAAACTTGAAGAAATATAACCTCTATTTCTTTCAACTTTTAATTTTATATTAAGTTGACCAACTTCTGTTAAATTTGCAATTACTATATCTGGATTGATAATCTCTACATCATAAGGAAGTTCAATGTCAGCAGCAGTAATTTCACCTACCCCACTTTTTGAAAGAGTAAGTTCAACCTCATCTTTAGAATGTAGAACAATTGCTAATCTCTTTAAATTAAGTAAGATGTCAATTACGTCTTCTTGGACTCCTTCAATAGTAGAATATTCATGTTGAACGCCCTCTATCTCAACCTCTGAAACTGCACATCCAGGGATAGAAGATAACATAACTCTTCTTAGTGCATTTCCTAATGAATGTCCAAAACCTTTCTCTAAAGGCTCAATAACTATTCTAGAATGGTATGGATTATGACTGACCACCTCAACCAATTTAGGTTTTAGCAAACCAGAAAAAGTATTCTGCATATTATATATATCTCATTATGAATTATTTTGAATAGAGCTCTACAACTAACTGCTCATTCATATCAGCACCTAATTCAGAACGTTCAGGATGGGATTTAAATATTCCTATCATATCTTTAGAATTAACTTCAAGCCAAGATGGGAACCCATATTGCTCAGACACTGTCAATGAATCAAGGATTCTTTGTTGCTTTTTTGATTTATCACGTATTTTAACTTCATCCCCTACATTAACTTGGTATGATGGAATATTTGTAATATTATCGTTCACAACTATTGATTTATGTGAAACCAACTGCCTTGCTTCGGCTCTTGTACAAGCATAGCCCATTCTATATACCACATTGTCAAGCCTTGATTCTAACAAGTTTAAAAGATTTAAACCAGTTGCACCTTTTTTTAAATCAGCTGACTTGTAATAATTTCTAAATTGCTTTTCAAGAACACCATAAATTCTTCTAATACGTTGTTTTGCCCTTAACTGTAAAGCATAATCAGAATTTCGGGTTCTAGCCGTACCATGTTGACCCGGTCTTTGATCTAGTTTGCATTTACTCTCTAGAGACTTTCCTCTGCTTTTTAACAAAAGGTCAGTGCCTTCTCTACGACTTAATTTACATGTAGGGCCAAGATATCTTGCCATATATTTAGTACTCCAAAATTTTATACGCGACGTTTTTTAGGAGGTCTACAACCATTATGAGGTATGGGTGTAACATCAACAATATTGTTAATTTTGAACCCTAAATTATTCAAAGACCTAACTGCTGATTCACGTCCTGGGCCTGGTCCTTTAATCATGACATCTAAGTTCTTCATTCCAAACTCTAATGCTACGGCCCCAGCTTTTTCTGCAGCTACCTGAGCCGCGAATGGTGTGCTTTTTCTTGACCCCCTAAAACCTGAACCACCAGATGTTGCCCAAGATAGAGCATTACCTTTTCTATCAGTAATTGTTACAATCGTATTATTAAACGAAGCGTGCACATGAGCAATACCATCTGCAATTTCTTTTTTTATGCGTTTTTTGACACGCTTTTGAGTTGCCATATTTGTTTTAGCCTATTAAGAATATTTTATTTTCTAATTGGTTTACGAGGTCCTTTTCTAGTTCGAGCATTAGTTCTAGTGCGCTGCCCTCTCAATGGCAAGCCTCTTCTATGCCTAATACCACGATAACACCCTAGATCCATCAATCTTTTAATATTAATTGACACTTCTCTACGAAGATCACCTTCAATATTCATCGAAGAAAGTACTTTACGAACCTGCTCTAACTGATCTTCAGATAAATCTTGAATTTTTATTGATGGCTCAATCTTAACCTGATTACAGATGTATCTAGCCGTTTGCCTTCCTACACCATAAATTGCTGTTAATGCAATTTCAGCATGTTTATTGTCCGCCACATTTATTCCGGCAATACGTGCCATCTAATTGCTCCTACTACGGTATTCCAATGTTAAACGGTGAATATTAGCATACTACTAAATTCTCCGCAATTAAATATCATCCTTGACGCTGTTTATGTCGGCCATCCTTGCATATGACACGTAAAACACCGTTTCTTTTAATTAGCTTGCAATTTCTACAAATTTTTTTCACAGATGCGCGGACTTTCACGTGGAACCTCTTTTATTAATTTAAATTATTTTTTTAGATTAGACTTTTTCATTAGCCCATCATATTGCTGAGACATCATATGTGTTTGAAGTTGAGATATAAAATCCATCACTACAACCACAATAATTAACAATGAGGTCCCTCCAAAATAGAACGGTACATTCCAGTATACAATCATAAACTCAGGCAACAAGCAAACTAGGGTTATATAAAAAGCTCCAACCAGAGTCAATCTTGTCATAACTTTATCAATATATACTGTAGTTTGTTCGCCTGGTCTTATTCCTGGCAAAAAAGCCCCTGATTTTTTTAAATTATCAGCGGTTTCTTTTGAATTAAAAACTAAAGCTGTATAAAAGAAACAGAAAAATATTATTGCTGTTGCATAAAATAAAACGTATATAGGTTGTCCTGGTGATAACATAGTTGAAACATCCTGTAACCAGCCAAATCCTTCATTTCCACTAAACCAACCAGCTATTGTTGATGGAAACAATATTATACTTGATGCAAAAATTGGGGGTATTACCCCAGCCATATTTAGCTTAAGTGGTAAAAAACTACTTTGTCCCGCCATCATCTTTCTACCTTGTTGACGCTTAGGATAATTGATTATAATTCTTCTTTGACCTCTTTCAACAAAAACAACCAATGCTGTTACTGCTATTGCTACTATAAACAAAAGAACTATGAATGCACCATTCATCTCACCTGTCCTTGCCAATTCAAGAGTTCCACCTATTGCAGATGGCAGTCCAGAAACAATACCTGCAAAAATGATCAATGATATGCCATTACCTATACCACGCTCAGTAACCTGCTCTCCTAACCACATTAGAAAAATAGTACCAGTCACTAGGGTTACAGTGGTAATTACAATAAAGCTTAAACCAGGATTAATTACAACGCCTAAGCCTCCAGCGGTTTGATTCTGTAAAGCCATAGAAATACCTATAGCTTGAAATGTAGCTAAAACAACTGTTCCGTAACGTGTGTATTGGGAAATCTTTCTACGCCCAGACTCTCCTTCTTTTTTTATTTGTTCCATTGCAGGAACAACTACTGTCATTAACTGCATTATAATAGATGCTGATATATAAGGCATTATTCCAAGAGCAAAAAGGCTTAATCGCATTAATGCACCACCTGAGAACATGTTAAACATATCAAGTATTGTTCCACTCTGCTGTTCAAACATAATTGCTAATGCTTTAGGATCAATTCCTGGTACAGGTATATGCGCTCCAGCACGATATACAAAAAAAGCTCCAAGTACAAATAACAACCTAGATCTTAATTCTGTAAAGGCCCCCATTTTATTAGCCATTTCAGTTCTTGAAGTACTCACTTAAACCTCTATCTTTCCACCAGCCGCCTCAATTAATGCCTTTGCACCTGAAGTTACTTTTATACCTTGAATAGTTACTGGAATTGAAATTTCTCCAGATTGAATTAGTTTTACTTTTTTTGCAAAAGCAGAAACAAGATTAGCTGATTTTAATGCATCCATATTGACCAATTCCAGATTTAGTGAACCGATTTCATACAAAGTCACTTCTGATGAATATTTTTTTTCTCTAGAACAAAACCCTAATTTTGGCAATCGCCTTTGAAGAGGCATTTGACCACCCTCAAAACCAATTTTATGAAAACCACCACTTCTAGACTTTTGGCCTTTATGTCCTCTACCGCAAGTTTTACCAAAAGTAGATCCTATTCCACGACCTACTCGTTTTGCAGATTTACGAGAACCATTTGCTGCCTGGATTGTATTTAGATACATTACATTTCCTCAATTTTCAGCATGTATGAAATTTTATTGATCATTCCTCTATTTTCTGGTGTATCAATAACTTCAACTTTTTGTCGTATTTTACGTAAACCTAAACCTTTTAAGCATTTTTGATGACTTTTCAACCTGCCAATTTTACTTTTAGTCATTGTTACGTTTATTATATTATTTGCCATTATTACTATCCAGTGATTTGTTCAACTGATAAGCCTCGTTTTGCAGCAATTTGTTCAACATTTCTCATTTCAGCCAATCCTTTTATTGTCGCTCTTACAACATTGATAGGATTGTTAGTTCCGATGCATTTAGCCAAGACATTATGAACCCCAACCACTTCAAATACCGCTCGCATTGCACCACCAGCAATAATACCAGTACCATCTGAAGCAGGTTGCATATAAACTTTAGCCGCTCCTGTTTCACCAGTTACAGAATATTGTAACGTGCCTTCATTAAGCTGTATTTTTTGCATATTCTTTCTTGCTTGTTCAAGTGATTTCTGAATAGCAATGGGGACTTCTCTAGCTTTACTAACACCATATCCTACTCTCCCCTGTCCATCACCAACTACTGTTAGAGCAGCAAATCCAAAGACTCTCCCCCCTTTTACAACTTTAGCAACACGTCTTACAGAAACTAATTTTTCTTGCAATCCATCTGCACTTGCTTGACCTTGTGGTCCTGATGTAGCCATAATATTCTCCTAAAACTTCAATCCAGCTTCACGGGCAGCGTCTGCCAATGCTTTAACACGACCATGATATTTAAAACCTGAACGATCAAAAGCCACTTGTGTTACTCCAGCTTCCAATGCCCTTTCTGCTATAACTTTTCCAATTTCAGTTGCTGCATTCGAATTACCAGTACCTTTAAGTATAGGCTTTAGTTCTGCTTCTAGTGTTGATGCACTAGTTATAGTGGTTAAACCATCTTTACTAATTATTTGAGCATAAATATGTTGAGCTGTTCTATGAATGCTGAGTCGGTTAACACCTAATTGCTTTATTTTGCAACGCTGTCTCAATGCACGTTTTAAACGTGATTTATTCTTATCCATCATTATTCCTACTTTTTCTTGGCATCTTTTCTTGCAACATATTCATCTTTATATCTAATCCCTTTACCTTTATAAGGCTCTGGTGGACGAAAAAAACGAATTTCTGCTGCTACTTGACCAACTTTTTGCTTATCACAACCCTTTATTATTAATTCAGTTTGGCTAATTGCTTCGATAGAGACACCCTCAGGCACGCTATATATAACCGGGTTTGAAAACCCTAAGGACAAGGTAAGCTTTTTTCCTTTTAACTGAGCTCTATAACCAACGCCAATTAAGATTAATGTTTTTTCAAAGCCTCTAGAAACACCAGCAATCATATTTGAAATTGATGCCCTTGCAGTTCCTCCTAGTTCTTTTGATTTTTTTACATTGTCATCCCATTTAACATAAATTATATTCTCTTTGATTTCAACATTAACATCTTCATGTAGAGTATATGCCAAATGACCTCCGCTTCCTTTGACTGTCATGTTGCTTTTATCTATCTTAACATCTACACCATCAGGTATGATTACAGGTAAATTACCGATTCTTGACATAACCTTCTTTCCTTAACAAACTGTACAAATAACTTCACCACCATGACCTATAGCACGTGCTGCTCTATCAGTCATTACGCCATTTGAAGTTGAAACTATAGCGATACCTAGACCAGCAAGTACTCTAGGCAGCTCATCTTTTGACTTATAAATCCTTAGTCCAGGCCTGCTTATTCTTTTAACTTTTTCAATAACAGGCATACCCTTGAAATATTTTAAGTCAATTGTAATTTCCGTACTATTTCCAATTGTTTCAATTTTATAATCCGTCACATACCCTTCGTCTTTTAAAACTATAGCTATTGCTATTTTCAATTTTGACGAAGGTAACTTAACACTAATTTTACCTGCAGATTGACCGTTACGTATTCTTGTCAACATATCTGCAATTGGATCACTCATACTCATTAATTCTCTCCAAAAACTTGTTAACTAATTTACCAGCTTGCTTTTGACAATCCTGGCACATCTCCACGCATTGTTGCTTCACGTAATTTATTTCGACCTAAACCAAATTTACGATAAACACCATGTGGGCGCCCCGTTAGACTACAACGATTTCTACGCCTGCTTGGACTAGAGTCACGTGGTAATTTTTGAAGTTTTAAAACAGCAAGCTCTTTATCTTCATGTGAAGTATTTGGGTCTCTGATTGACTCTTTCAAAGCTCTTCTTTTTACTTCATATTTACCGACTAATTTATTACGCTTATTTTCTCGCGCAACCATTGATTTTTTAGCCATTTTTTTTGCCCTTTAGTTCTAGTTCTTAAATGGAAAATTGAAAAGCTTTAGCAAAGCTAACCCTTCTTCGTTTGAACCCGCAGTTGTTGTTATGCAAATATCCAAACCCCTCAAAGTATCAATTTTATCATAATCAATCTCGGGAAATATGATTTGCTCAGTAACCCCCATTGAATAGTTCCCACGACCATCAAAACTTTTAGGACTCATTCCTCTAAAATCACGAATACGTGGAATAGCAATGCTAATCAAACGATCAAAAAATTCATACATTTTGTCACTACGTAATGTAACTTTACAACCTATTGGCATATCATCCCGTATTTTGAAACCTGCAATTGATTTTCGTGACAATGTTACAACAGGTTTCTGACCAGATATGTTTTTCATATCTGATAGAGCAGCTTGCAAAACTTTTTTGTCTGCTACAGCTTCACCCACACCCATATTTAGAGTTATTTTAGTTAGTTTAGGAACCTGCATTATCGATTTATACCCAAATTGCTTTTTTAAAGCTGGAACGATAACTTCTCTGTATTGTGTATCTAGTCTAGCCATGATTTTTATAACCTTTACGCATCAATAACTTCATTAGTAGATTTAAAAATCCTAACTTTTTTTCCATCATCTAGAAATTTAAAACCAACTCTATCGCCCTTTTTAGTCTCAGGATTAAACAATCCAACGTTTGAAATGTTAATAGGCATATCCTTGTCAATTATGCCACCCTGAACACCAGTATTAGGGTTGCCCTTTTGGTGTTTTTTTGCGCGATTAATTCCTTCAACCAAAACCTTCGCATTATCAAAAACTTTTATAATCTTTCCTTTACTACCCTTATCCTTACCGATAAGAACAATAACTTGATCGCCTTTTTTTAATTTTTGCATTTGAAATTACCCTTACAATACTTCGGGAGCAAGAGAAATAATCTTCATAAATTTCTCTCCTCTTAATTCACGTGTTACTGGTCCAAAAATACGCGTTCCGACTGGTTGTAGCTGTCCGTTCAGAATGACTGCGGCATTGGTATCAAAACGTATTACAGATCCATCGGCTCTACGCACACCCTTTCTAGTTCTAACAACCAAGGCATTATATACTTCTCCTTTCTTAACTTTTCCACGTGGGATTGCATCTTTTATACTCACTTTGATAATATCACCTATCCGAGCATATCTTCTATGAGACCCACCTAAAACCTTGATACACATGACCTTTTTTGCACCGCTGTTATCTGCGATATCAAGGCTAGTTTGCATCTGAATCATTATTAAATCCTAATTATTCCAATTAAATAGCTAGTAGCTAGAGTTAAATTTCTAACAATTATAAAATTTCAACTAATTTATAAGTTTTATTTTTTGACAATGGCCTACAAGACGCAATGGAGACAATATCACCATTTTTAGCTTTATTAGCCTCATCATGTGCCATGTATTTTGTAGATCTTTTAACAAATTTTCCATAAATAGGAAATTTAATTAATCGCTCAACCAAAACAGTTATTGTTTTATCCATTTTATCACTTACAACACACCCTGTTACAGTTCTAAGTTTTTTGGTTTCATCAGTCATATCATTCACCCGCCATTTGAGTTAGGATCGTAAGTATTTGAGCAATATTACGCCTTACTTTCTTTACCTGGTCAGGCTTACTTAACTGCCCCGTGCCTTTTTGCATTTTTAAATTAAATTGCTCGCGTGATTTTTCAATCAACAACACACTTAATTCTTCCTTCGATTTTTCTCTTAATTCACTAGCTTTCATTACATTATTGTCCGAGCTATAAAAGTGGTTTTAACAGGAAGCTTTGCTGCAGCTAGAGTAAAAGCTTCCCGTGCTAATTCTTCAGAAACCCCTTGAATTTCATAAAGCATAGTACCAGGTTTTACTTGAGCAACCCAAAATTCTACACTTCCCTTACCTTTCCCCATTCTTACTTCTAATGGTTTCTTAGTAATTGGTTTATCAGGAAAAATTCTTATCCACATTTTACCTGATCGTTTAACATGTCTTGTTATTGTTCTACGAGCAGCTTCAATTTGTCGCGCAGATATTCTTCCACGTGCTATTGATTTTAATCCGTATTCTCCAAAGCTAACTGAAGAACCACGCTGAGCAACACCATTATTCCTTCCTTTATGTTGCTTACGAAATTTTGTTCTTTTTGGTTGAAGCATTGTTTTTTCCCTTCAACTATTTTTTAGATTTACTTTCATTCGACACCACCATATGGGCATCCCTATCAAATACTTCCCCTTTAAAGATCCAGACTTTAATGCCTATAATCCCATAAGTAGTATTTGCCTCTGCAGTACCGTAATCGATATCTGCACGTAGTGTATGTAGAGGAACTCGACCCTCTCGATACCATTCGCCACGAGCAATTTCAGCACCATTTAAACGTCCAGCAACACTTATTTTGACGCCTTCAGCACCTAAACGCATGGTGTTTGTCACAGCCCTTTTCATAGCTCGACGATACATAATTCTTTTTTCTAATTGTTGTGCGATCCCTTCAGCTACTAAAGTTGCATCCAACTCAGGCTTTCTAATTTCTTCAACATTAATTTTAACTGGCACATTTATCATTTTTGAAACTTCAAGTTTCAATTTATCGATATCTTCACCTTTTTTTCCGATAACTATTCCCGGCCTTGCAGTATGGATAGTTATTTGAGCATTGTTGGCGGGTCTATTTATTTGTATTCTACTCACCGATGCGTGTGATAGTTTTTGTTTAATATATTCACGCACTTTAATGTCTTGAAGTAAAAATATCGGATAATTTTTACTATCTGCATACCATCTTGAAGTCCAATCTTTTACGATACCAAGTCGTATTCCTGTTGGATGTACCTTTTGACCCATTTTAAACCTCTACTCGTATTCTGAGACTTTAACTGTAATATGACATGTTCTTTTTAGTATGTGATTTGCACGACCCTTTGCTCTCGCACGAACTCTTTTCAAAGTAGAACCTTCATTTATAAATACTGTCGATACATACAATTCATCAACATCAGCACTTTCATTATGCTCAGCATTTGCAATTGCAGATTCCAACACTTTAATCATGATTTCAGCTGCTTTTTTTGTACTAAACTTTAATGTATTTAACGCTTTTTCAACAGGTAAACCCCGTATCTGATCACCAACTAAACGTGCCTTCTGAGCTGAAAGTGGCGCACTACTTAGCTTTGCAATAATTTCTTCCATAGTCTTACAATACCCTATCTTGATTTTTTATCGACAATATGCCCCCTATAAGTACGAGTTGGTGAAAACTCGCCTAATTTATGGCCTACCATATTTTCAGAAATCAATACTGGTACATGTTGCCGTCCATTATGAACAGCAATTGTTAAACCAAGCATATCAGGACTAATCATTGACCTCCTTGACCAAGTTTTAATTGGCTTCCTACTATTATTAGTAACAGCAGCTTCAACTTTAGATTGAAGGTGATGATCAATAAACGGACCTTTTTTAATTGAACGTGGCACTTTTTTAAACCCCTTTATTTCTTATTACGACGCCTAATAATCATATTATCAGTACGTTTGTTTTTTCTAGTTTTGTAACCTTTTGCCGGCGTTCCCCACGGAGATACAGGATGCCGACCACCGGAAGTACGACCTTCACCACCACCATGTGGGTGATCAACTGGATTCATTGCAACACCACGGACTGTTGGTCGGATACCTCTATGTCTTGAAGCTCCGGCCTTCCCTAAGGAAATCAGGTTATGCTCTGAATTAGAAACATCACCAACTACACCTTTACAATCAGATAATACTTTACGCATCTCTCCAGACCGTAAACGTAATGTTACATGCGCCCCATCTTTTGCAACTAATTGAGCTGAAGTTCCTGCACTGCGTGCAAGCTGTGCACCTTTCCCAGGCTTTAACTCTATACAGTGAATCGTAGTACCCAAAGGCATATTGCGCAAAGGCATACAATTGCCTGGTTTCACAGGGACTGTCTCTGATGAAAGTATTTCTTGCCCAACCTGTATTGCAGATGGGGCTATTATATATCTTCTTTCACCATCTTTAAATAAGATTAAGGCAATATTTGCTGTCCTATTGGGGTCATATTCGATCCTTTCTACAACTGCAGGTATGTCTGTTTTATTTCTTTTAAAATCAATAACACGATAATGTTGCTTGTGCCCACCACCGATATGCCTTGTTGTTATACGACCTTGATTATTTCTGCCACCAGATTTACTCTTTTTTTTAAGTAACTGAGCAAACGGTTTACCCTTATGTAAAGCGTTATTTTTTACGCGTATTACAAATCGGGAGCCTGGAGAAGTTGGTTTAGATTTTAGAATAGCCATTACGTTACTACCATTTTTAAATTGCTGTAATTAATTATGCTGATGCAAAATCAATATCATGGCCAGATTTAAGCTTAACATAAGCTTTCTTCCAGTCAGACCTTTTACCTAATGAACGTCCAAAACGCTTTACTTTACCTTTTACGTTTAGCACTTGAACAGAGTCAACTTCAACATCAAACATCATTTCAACTGCTTTTTTAATTTCTAGTTTTGTAGCAACTTTTTGAACTTTAAAAACAAATCTATTATTATCTTCCGCAGCAATCGTACTTTTTTCAGATACTATTGGTGATAACAAAACGCTTGTTAATTTATTTTTTTGTACACTCATGCCAAACGTTCCTCGATTAGTCTAACTACGGACTCTGAAGCTATCACTTTGTCAGCATTTACCAACAATACTGGGTTTAAACCGTCAACTGTAGAAACTTCTACATAAGGAATATTTCTAGATGCAAGAATTAAGTTATCTGTTAATCTTTCAACGACTATCACTATTCGTTTAGAATCAACACACGAAAGTTTAGTGACCAATTCTTTAGTTTTGGGAGTTGCAGGCATAAATTCATTACTTACAACAATTCTATCTTGCCGTAACAATTCAGAAAGAATGGAGCGAACTCCAACCTTGTACATTTTCTTATTTATCTTTTGCTCAAATGCTTTTGGTTCAGCAGCAAAGGTAACACCACCTGAACGCCAAAGTGGACTTCTAATTGTTCCGGCTCTGGCGCGCCCTGTTCCTTTCTGACGCCATGGTTTCGCACCACCCCCTCTAACATCCGAACGATTTTTTTGTGCTTTTGTACCAGCACGCGCCCCTGCGAGATGCCTAACTACTAGCTGATGCACCAACGTTTCGTTAAAATTTTGTCCAAACACTTTTTCAGTCACATCCATTGCTTTTGCAGAATCTTGACCGGTTATTGCTGGTATTTTTAAAGTCATAGCGTTCTTAACCTTTATTCTTCATTTTTATAGCAGGAGTGATAATTACGTCACCACCTTTAGATCCAGGAACTGCACCTGTTACTAACATTAAATTCCTTTCAACATTTATTGAATGAATGGTCAAATTTTGCACTGTTCTTTTAACTGCACCCAGATGACCGGACATTTTTTTTCCTTTAAAAACTCGACCAGGTGTTTGACACATACCGATTGAACCATTAGATCTATGAGATATTGAGTTGCCATGTGTTGCGTCCTGCATTCCAAAATGATGCCTTTTTATACCACCAGAAAAACCTTTACCTATAGTTGTCCCGCTTGCATCAACTACCTCACCCTCTTTGAATACATCCAACCTAATGACTGAGCCCGTGACCAAATCTTCACCTTCACCGTCATCCAGTCTAAACTCAAATAATTTTCGACCAGCTGTGACATTTGCTCCAGCATAATGCCCTGCAAGTGCCTTATTCACTTTTGATGACTTCTTATCCCCAACAGCAACCTGTATAGCTCGGTAACCATCTGTATCAAGACTTTTAACCTGCACAACCTTGTTTGCACTAATTTCTAAAACTGTAACTGGCACTGACGAGCCATCTTCTGAAAAAATTCGGGTCATACCACATTTACGACCGATAAGTCCTATTGACATTTGTCAATTCCTCGTGCTAAACAAATACCCTGAAAATGAGTATTATTATTTAAGTTTAATTTGAACATCAACACCAGCAGCAAGATCTAATTTCATTAATGCATCTACTGTTTTATCTGTTGGCTCAACAATATCCAATAACCTTTTATAGGTTCTCAATTCATATTGATCTCTTGCATCTTTATTAACATGAGGAGATACCAATATAGTAAAACGTTCTTTTTTAGTAGGCAATGGAATAGGACCCATCACTTGAGCTCCCGTTCTTTTTGCTGTTTCTACTATCTCACCAGATGATTGATCTATTAGTTTATGATCAAAAGACTTCAAGCAAATTCTGATAGTTTGATTTGACATTTATATCACTCAATAATAGAAGCAACAACACCCGCACCCACTGTGCGACCACCCTCTCGTACTGCAAAGCGCAAGCCATCATCCATAGCAATCGGATTAATCAGAGTAACTTCCACTGTTACGTTATCCCCTGGCATAACCATTTCAACTCCTTCATCTAACTTAACCGCACCTGTTATATCAGTCGTTCTAAAATAAAACTGAGGTCTATATCCATCAAAAAATGGAGTGTGCCGCCCTCCTTCATCTTTACTTAATACATAAATTTCAGCTTTAAATTTTGAATGAGGATTAATTGATCCAGGATGAGCCAACACTTGCCCTCTTTCAACCTCTTCACGTTTTGTACCACGCAACAACACACCTACGTTATCACCAGCCTCACCTTGATCCAGCAATTTACGGAACATTTCCACGCCTGTACAAGTTGTTTTTGTAGTATCTTTAATTCCTACAATGTCTAATTCCTCACCCACTTTGACAACTCCACGCTCCACACGTCCAGTTACTACAGTACCTCGACCTGAAATTGAAAAGACATCCTCTATTGGTAATAGGAATGCCCCATCCACCGCTCGCTCAGGTAGTGGAATATAATTATCTAACGCATCAACTAACTTACGAACTGCCGGCACACCTATATCACTTGTATCACCTTCTAATGCCTTTAATGCAGAGCCCACAATGATTGGCGTATCATCACCTGGAAACTCATATGCATCTAACAATTCACGAACTTCCATTTCAACTAATTCTACAAGTTCGTCATCATCCACCATGTCCGCTTTATTTAAGAATACAACGATATATGGAACACCAACCTGCCTAGATAATAATATATGCTCTCTTGTTTGAGGCATCGGGCCGTCTGCTGCAGAGCATACCAAAATAGCACCATCCATTTGAGCCGCACCCGTAATCATATTTTTTACATAATCAGCATGACCCGGGCAGTCTACATGAGCATAATGTCGCGCTTCTGATTCGTACTCAACATGTGATGTTGCAATTGTAATGCCACGCTCACGTTCTTCAGGTGCATTATCAATTTCATCAAATGCCTTCACTTCACCACCCAATGCTTCAGCCATGACTTTAGTTAAAGCAGCAGTTAACGTTGTTTTTCCGTGATCAACATGCCCGATAGTACCAACATTAACATGCGGTTTATTTCTTTCAAATTTTTCTTTTGCCATGAGTCAATACCTATATTTTTACTTTTAAGAAACTTTACTAATAATTGCTTCCGCAATACTTGCAGGTGTTTCGCTATACTTTTCAAACTGCATACTGTAAGTTGCTCGCCCTTGTGTCGTTGAACGTAAATCAGTTGCATAACCAAACATTTCAGCCAGTGGTATCTCGCAATTAATTGCAGTTCCCACTGGAGAATCATCCATCCCTAGGACTATTCCGCGACGCCTATTAACGTCACCAACAACGTCCCCCAGATAATCCTGTGGAGTTACTACTTCAACCTTCATTACAGGCTCAAGTAACACAGGATTTGCAGTTTTCGCCCCATCCCTGAAGCCAATAGAACCTGCTATTTTGAAAGCCATCTCATTCGAATCGACATCATGATATGAACCATCGAACAAACTAACTTTTACATCTACAACTGGAAAACCGGCAACAACACCATTTTCCATCTGCTCTTGAATACCATTATTAATTGCCGGAATAAATTCTTTTGGAATCAGACCCTCAGCAATATCATTAACAAACTCGTAACCACTCCCTTGTTCAAGCGGTTCAATTCTTAGAAAAACGTGACCATACTGAGTACGAGCCGCACCATCTCTTATAAACTCGCCCTCACATTCAACACTTTTTTTAATCGTTTCCCTGTATGCAACTTGCGGATCACCAACGTTAGCCTGAACATGAAACTCTCTTTGCATCCGGTCAATTATTATTTCCAATTGCAACTCACCCATCCCGGAAATTATTGTCTGCCCTGACTCATCATCCGTTAATATTCTAAACGATGGATCCTCCCGAGTTAACTTATTTAATGCCAGTAACATTTTATCTTGATCTGCTAACGTTTTTGGCTCAACAGCAACTGAAATTACTGGCTCCGGAAATTCAATCTTCTCAAGTGTTATTACTGCTTTTAAATCACAAAGAGTATCTCCAGTCGTTACATCTTTTAACCCTACAGCCGCCGCTATATCACCAGCCCGGACCTCTTTAATTTCTTCTCGACTGTTCGAGTGTAACTGAACCAATCGACCTATGCGCTCCTTTTTTCCGTTGATAGAGTTGTATACCACATCTCCAGTCGACAAAACACCAGAATAAACTCTAAAAAAAGTTAAAGAACCAACAAATGGATCCGTTACAATTTTAAATGCTAATGCGGAAAAAGGCTCTTTATCACTTGCCTTTCTTTGTTCTATTTTTTCAGCTGACCCAACAAGCCCATTTATTGCTTCAACATCAGTTGGAGCAGGTAAAAAATTAATCACGGCATCTAATAAACTTTGAACACCTTTATTTTTAAAAGCCGATCCGCAAAAAGCAGGAACTAGCTTGTTTCCCAAAGTCTGAGAACGTATTCCTGCCAATATTTCCGAATTTGAAAGAACACCATCACCCAGGTATTTTTCCATAAATTCATCATTTGCATCAGCTGCAGCTTCGACGATTTTCTCCCGCCATTCTTCAGCAAAAACAACCATATCATCTGGAATGTCACTTACTTTAAATGCCATACCTTGACTTTCTTTTTCCCAATAAATTGCTTTCATTTCAACGAGATCTACAACCCCCTCAAAATCATCTTCTACCCCTATTGGGATCTGCATAATCACAGGAAGCGCATCCAAACGCTCTTCTACTTGATTTATTACCCGAAAAAAATCAGCTCCTAAACGATCCATCTTATTAACAAAAATAACTCTTGGCACATGATATTTATTCGCCTGTCTCCACACAGTTTCCGACTGTGGCTCAACACCACCTACTGCGCAAAAAACAGCACAAGCTCCATCTAGAATACGCAACGAACGCTCAACTTCTATTGTAAAGTCAACATGTCCTGGTGTGTCTATTATATTAATACGATGACGTGAAAACTGTCCGTCCATCCCACTCCAAAAACACGTTGTTGTTGCAGAGGTTATTGTTATCCCTCTCTCCTGTTCTTGCTCCATCCAATCCATTGTCGCAGCACCGTCATGAACCTCACCAATTTTATGAGACACACCGGTATAATACAATATCCTCTCGGTCGTTGTCGTTTTCCCAGCATCAATATGAGCCATTATCCCTATATTTCTATATTGATCAATAGGCGTTTTTCTGGACACAACAAGCCTTTATATAAAACCTAAATTACCAACGATAATGAGAAAAAGCTTTATTGGCATCCGCCATCTTATGCACATCTTCACGTTTTCTATTAGCCGCCCCACGCCCCTCAAAAGCATCCAGCAACTCGCCAGCTAGCTTCGCCGGCATCGTTCTTTCATTTCTTTTTCTTGCAGCTTCAATTAACCATCTCATAGCAAGCGCAGACCTTCTAGCTGGCCTTACCTCTATAGGAACCTGGTATGTAGCACCGCCGACCCGTCGAGATTTCACCTCAACTCTTGGCTGTACGTTTTCCAACGCTTTAGATAGCACGTCAAGCGGCTCTTTATGGCCTTTAGTTCCTATAAGATCCAAGGCTCCATAAACTATTTTCTCAGCCACTGACTTCTTCCCACTAAACATTAATAGGTTCATAAATTTGGTTAACATTTCGCTTCCAAATCTAGGATCTGGTATTACAGTTCTTTTTGCCGCCGCTCTTCTTCTAGACATTTTTTACTCCTTATGATTTAGGCTTCTTTGTGCCGTATTTTGAACGACCCGCCTTCCTGCCATCAACACCTGAAGTATCCAGACTCCCTCTAACAACATGATACCGAACTCCTGGTAAATCCTTTACACGACCACCTCTAATTAGCACAACAGAGTGCTCTTGTAGGTTATGACCTTCACCACCAATATAACTGCTTACTTCAAAACCACTTGTCAGCCTAACTCTTGCTACTTTACGCATTGCAGAGTTTGGTTTCTTGGGGGTTGTAGTATAAACACGCGTACAAACCCCTCTTCTTTGGGGGCACGCCTTTAATGCAGGCACTTTACTTTTATCTATTTTCTTAGCACGAGGCTTACGAACCAACTGACTGATCGTTGCCATAAATTATCTACTCCGATATACAAATTTTAATTGCCAGACAATAAAAGAACCGCCATACAAGTTGTACAGAGGCCCTCTTAAATACTAATATCTGCTCTTAAACCATTAACTTACGTTAGCCGTAGATTATATAATTTAAATACCAACCAGGTCAAGTTTTTTTAAGCACTATTCTGTATTTAATGCTCGTTTTAAAGCCTCTTCAACATCATTATTATCAACTACTGGATTTAATTCTGCTGCCAAGCCTACCACTGAATTATTTTTCTTTTTTGATCTGCGATGCTCATGATAGGCTAACCCTGTTCCTGCTGGAATTAGCCTCCCAACAATCACATTTTCTTTTAATCCATTCAAGCCATCACTAATACCCCGTACTGCAGCATCAGTCAACACGCGTGTCGTTTCTTGAAATGAAGCAGCCGAAATAAATGACTCTGTTGCAAGAGACGCCTTTGTTATCCCTAAAAGAACCGGATCAAAACTTGCAGGAATTTTACCATCTTTTTCCATTTGATTATTTATTTCATTAACGAAAACCCTTTCAACTTGCTCTCCTTTGACAAAATCCGTTTCACCAGAAGCTGTAATATCAACTTTCCGTAACATTTGCCTGATGATTGCTTCAATATGCTTATCATTAATCCCTACCCCCTGAAGACGATATACATCTTGAATTTCTTTAACCAAATAATCTGCTAATTCCTCAACTCCTCGTAACCTTAAAATATCATGAGGCGTCAATTCTCCTTCAGCAATAGTTTCACCCTTCTCTACAAATTCACCTTCAAATACAGTAATATGTCTCCATTTTGGAATAAGCGTTTCAAACTGCTCACCCTCAGAGTCCGTAATGACGATTCTCTGCTTACCTTTTGTTTCTTTACCAAAAGATATTGCTCCTGTTGCTTCAGCAAGTATTGCAGGATCTTTTGTCTTACGAGCCTCAAATAAATCAGCAACTCGAGGCAACCCTCCTGTAATATCTCTTGTTTTACTTGATTCTTGAGGTATTCTTGCCAGAACATCTCCAACCAACACTTCACCACCATCCTTTATTCCAGCAATTGCTCCAGTTGGTAAGAAATATTGAGCCGGAATTTCTGTGTTTGGCAAACTAACCCCTTCTCCATCATCATCGACCAATCTAACCATAGGCCTTAACTCTTTACCCATTGCACTTCTTTGCTTAGGGTCTGTAACTACCCTGGAAGTTAACCCTGTAATATCATCAGTTTGCTCTTGTACAGTCACTCCATCAATAAAGTCGATCAACTGAACATAACCCTTTACTTCTGTAACAACTGGATGGGTATGAGGATCCCAATTTACTATGACATCTCCAGTTGAAACAGCCCCTCCTTCATTCACAGTAAGTACTGCACCATAAGGAATTTTATATCGCTCACGCTCTCTACCATACTCATCCACAACCCCAACTTCACCCGAACGAGAAACTGCAACCAGATGACCTTCTTTATTTTTTATAGATTTTAAATTATTAAGTCTTACCGTGCCATTAGACTTTACCTGCACATTACTTATCGAAGCCGATCTTGATGCAGCCCCTCCAATATGAAAAGTACGCATTGTCAATTGCGTTCCTGGCTCACCAATTGATTGAGCTGCAACCACACCAATAGCTTCACCAATATTAATCATATGGCCACGCCCCAGATCTCGACCATAACACTTTGCACAAATACCATGCCTTGCTTCACATGTGATAACAGAACGAACCAATAACCGATCTATTCCATTATCTTCGAGAAGAGCGACCTTTTCTTCATCAAGCATTATTCCAGAAGGAATAATAACTTTCTCGTCTTTTTGAGACAAAACATCATTAATCACAACTCGCCCTAAAACTCGTTCTGCCAAAGTCTCAACCACATCACCACCCTCAACAATCGGTGTCATAGTCAGACCTTCAGTCGTTCCACAATCAAGAAGTGACACCACCAAATCTTGCGCAACATCTACCAACCTACGCGTAAGATATCCAGAGTTTGCTGTTTTTAAAGCTGTATCAGCTAAACCTTTGCGAGCCCCATGAGTTGATATAAAATATTGAAGCACATCCAACCCTTCACGAAAATTTGCAGTAATAGGTGTTTCAATGATTGAACCATCTGGTTTTGCCATCAACCCACGCATACCAGCCAATTGCCTAATTTGTGCAGCCGACCCCCTTGCCCCCGATTCTGCCATCATAAAAACTGAATTAAATGATTTTTGTTTAACAGTTTCACCAGCAGCATCAACAGTCGTTTCTTCCCCCAAACCTTCCATCATAACGTTAGCAACTTGTTCATTTGCATGAGACCAAATATCGACTACTTTATTGTATCTCTCCCCATCAGTAACCAGACCAGATGAATATTGACTCTGAATTTCTCGAACTTCGACTTCTGCCTTTTCTAGAATTTCACTCTTTTTTTCAGGAATTTTCATATCTTCAATTCCAAAAGAAATACCAGATTTCGTTGCATACTTAAAACCAAGATACATAATCTGATCAGCCAACACTACTGTTTCTTTATTACCCAAATGACGATAGCTATAGTTAATTAACTGGGATATATTCTTTTTTGTCATATCCACATTAACAATATCAAAAGGCATACCATCAGGAACAATCCCCCAAATAATGGCACGACCTACCGTTGTCTCATAACGCGTAACCCGATCTTGCAACTCTCCATTATCGTTTAAAATTTTTTCTGTTACCCTTAGCTTAATCTTACTTTGAAGTTCAACTGACTTGCTATCAAGAGCCTTATTAACCTCATCAATGTCAACAAAAAAACTTCCTTCCCCTTTGGCATTAACCTTTTCACGACTCATGTAATACAAGCCCAATACAACATCCTGAGATGGGTTAATAACTGGCTCGCCATTAGCAGGCGACAAGATATTATTTGTAGCCATCATCAATATTCTTGCTTCAAGCTGGGCTTCAATTGATAATGGTATATGTACAGCCATTTGATCGCCGTCAAAATCCGCATTAAACGCACTACAAACTAATGGATGTAACTGAATAGCCTTACCTTCAATCAAGGTTGGTTCAAAAGCTTGAATCCCTAATCTATGTAATGTTGGTGCTCGATTCAGCATTATTGGATGCTCTCGGATAACTTCTTCTAAGATACCCCAGACTTCAGCTCCCTCCCTTTCTACCATTTTCTTTGCAGCTTTAATAGTTGTTACCAACCCTCTAAACTGTAATTTACTGAAAATAAAAGGCTTGAATAATTCTAATGCCATTTTCTTAGGTAATCCACACTGGTGCAACTTAAGTGTAGGACCCACCACTATAACTGACCGCCCAGAATAGTCGACACGTTTACCTAATAAATTTTGCCTAAAACGTCCCTGCTTACCCTTAATCATATCTGCTAGTGACTTAAGAGGTCTTCTGTTAGTTCCTGTAATCGCTCTTCCTCGACGACCATTATCTAACAACGCATCAACTGACTCCTGCAACATACGTTTTTCATTACGCACAATAATATCTGGTGCGTTTAAATCTAAAAGCCTTCTTAAACGGTTATTACGATTAATTACTCGACGATATAAGTCATTGAGATCAGATGTTGCAAACCGCCCACCGTCCAATGGAACTAGAGGCCTTAATTCAGGCGGTAAAACAGGCAGCACTGTCATAATCATCCATTCAGGACGATTACTTGATACTTGCAATGCTTCAATAACTTTCAATCGCTTAGAAAATTTTTTAATTTTCGTTTCAGAATTTGTTGAATTAATTTCTTCACGAAGAGTATTAACTTCTTCTTTCAAGTCTATTGATTTTAGAAGATCAAAAACTGCTTCAGCACCCATCTTGGCATCAAACTCATCTCCATGCTCTTCCACTGCTTCAAGATACTCTTCATCCGTAAGTAACTGACCAGCTTCCAAAGTGGTTAAACCCGGGTCTAACACAACAAAAGATTCAAAATACAAGACACGCTCTATACCACGCAAAGTCATGTCTAGCAATAATGCAATTCTTGAGGGCAGTGATTTCAAAAACCATATATGAGCGACAGGACTGGCCAAATCTATATGCCCCATTCTTTCACGCCTTACTTTGGAAACAGTAACTTCTACTCCACATTTCTCACAAATAACACCTCGGTGCTTTAATCTTTTATATTTGCCACAAAGACATTCATAATCACTTACTGGGCCAAATATTTTTGCACAAAACAAACCATCACGTTCTGGCTTAAATGTTCGGTAATTAATTGTTTCTGGTTTTTTAACTTCACCATATGACCACGAACGAATCATAGCAGGTGATGCTAAACCAATACGTATGGAATCAAAATCATCTGTACGACCTTGACGCTTAAGAAAATTCATCAAATCTTTCAAGAGCTTGTCCTCTTTATCTTTATATATGGCTGTAATAAGGCGGCTTAATTAAACAATCTAATTTATGTCAATTATTTAATTTTTAATATAACGGTCATAGAATTATTTTACTCCAATTCAATATTTACAGCTAAAGACCGTATTTCTTTTATCAATACATTAAATGATTCTGGCATACCAGGATCCATTGCATGATTTCCATCGACTATATTTTTATACATTCTTGTTCGTCCAGTTACATCATCTGATTTCACAGTCAACATTTCCTGTAGCGTATAAGCAGCACCATAAGCCTCAAGTGCCCATACTTCCATTTCTCCAAAACGCTGACCACCAAATTGTGCTTTACCACCTAACGGTTGCTGAGTAACAAGACTGTAAGGCCCTGTTGAACGAGCATGCATTTTATCGTCGACTAAGTGGTTCAGTTTCAACATATACATGTAACCCACTGTAATTTCTCTCTCAAATGGTTCGCCTGTTAAACCATCATATAGAGTTATTTGACCATGCTCTGGCAAATCAGCTAGCCGTAGCATTCTACGTATATCTTCCTCTGAAGCACCATCAAAAACAGGAGTTGCCATAGGAACACCTCCAACTAAATTACCAGCCATTTCCATAATTTCTTCTTCAGAAAAAGAATTCAGATCTTCTTTTTGTCCACTACTATTATAAATCTTTTCCAGAAAACTCCGAATTTCCACTACCTTTGCTTGAGCCTCTAGCATTTTTCCTATCTTAATACCCAAACCTTTAGCTGCCCAGCCTAAATGAGTTTCGAGAACCTGCCCAACATTCATTCTGGATGGAACGCCTAAAGGATTTAACAGGATATCTACTGGGTTACCATCTTCTGTATAAGGCATATCTTCAATAGGTACTATCTGAGAAATAACTCCTTTATTACCATGACGACCGGCCATTTTATCTCCTGGCTGGATGCGTTTTTTAACAGCTAAATAGACTTTAACCATTTTCAAAACGCCTGGAGCCAAGTCATCACCCATAGTAATTTTCTTGCGTTTAGATTCAAATCTTTCATCGAACTCTTTGCGTTGTTGCTCGATTTGACCACCTATTGTTTCTAATTGAACATTAACGTCTTCATCTTTTACTTTAATTTTCAGCCATTCAGACTTTAACAAATCATTGAGAAGTTCCTGAGTAAGCTCAGTTCCTTTTTTCAGTTCGCCCAACCCTGTAGCCATCGATTGTCCAATTAACATTTCAGCTACTCGGCTAAAGATATCATTTTCAATGATTTTCAGCTGATCATCCAAATCTTTTTTATGCCGTTTTATTTCTTCTTCTTCTATTTCTAGTGCACGCTTATCTTTTTCAACACCATCACGTGTAAATACTTGGACATCAATAATGGTTCCTCTAACACTACCAGGCACTCTAAGTGATGTATCTTTAACATCAGCTGCTTTCTCACCAAATATTGCACGTAATAATTTTTCTTCAGGTGTAAGCTGAGTTTCTCCTTTAGGAGTCACTTTGCCAACTAGAATATCTCCACCCTTAACTTCAGCACCTACATAAACAATTCCTGACTCATCAAGTTTAGACAACGCTTCTTCACTGACATTTGGTATATCTGCAGTAATTTCTTCCGAGCTATGCTTTGTTTCTCTTGCCACACAGGTTTTTTCTTCAATGTGTATAGTGGTAAAACGATCCTCTCTAACAACTCTTTCAGACACTAAAATAGAATCTTCAAAGTTGTAGCCATTCCAAGGCATAAAGGCAATTAACATATTTTGCCCAAGTGCCAATTCACCTATATCTGTAGAAGGACCATCCGCCAATATATCCCCTGAATTTACAAAATCACCTGGTTTAACTAAAGGTTTTTGATTGATACAAGTATTTTGATTTGAACGAGTGTATTTCGTTAAATTATAGATATCAACACCAGGAATTCCGGCTACTGTTTCACTATCATTAACTTTTACTACAATTCGAGCCGCATCTACAGTTTCAATTACACCGCCACGTTTAGCAACAACTGTAACACCTGAGTCTTTTGCTACCACACGCTCCATTCCGGTACCAACCAATGGTTTTTCAGCCAATAAAGTTGGGACGGCTTGACGTTGCATATTTGACCCCATCAAAGCACGGTTAGCATCATCATGCTCTAAAAATGGAATAATTGAAGCTGCAACTGACACAATCTGTTTTGAGGACACATCCATATATTGCACAGTTTCAGACGAGGCTAAAGTAAATTCATCTTTATGCCGTGCGGAAACCAAACCTTCAACCAACTTGCCTTTCTCGTCTACTGCAACACTTGACTGGGCAATAACAAAGTTTCCTTCCTCAATCGCTGACAAATAGTCTACTTGATCGGTTACAATCCCTTTTTCTACTTTTCTATACGGCGTTTCTAAAAAACCATATGAATTTGTTCGCGCATAAACTGACAAGGAATTGATTAAACCAATATTTGGACCCTCTGGCGTTTCAATGGGACAAACCCGACCATAATGAGTCGTGTGTACATCCCTAACCTCAAACCCTGCCCGCTCTCTCGCCAAACCACCAGGCCCTAATGCAGAAACACGTCGTTTATGTGTAACTTGAGACAAAGGGTTATTCTGATCCATAAACTGTGATAACTGGCTAGAACCAAAAAATTCTTTTATTGCTGCTGAAACAGGTTTGGCATTTATAATTTCCTGCGGCATGTACCCTTCAGAATCAGCAAGAGTCAACCTTTCTCTTACAGCTCGTTCTACTCGAACCAAACCTACACGAAATTGGTTTTCGATCATTTCCCCAACAGATCTAACTCGTCTATTACCAAGATGATCAATATCATCAACTGTCCCATTACCATTTCTAATGGCAATTAATTCTTTAAGAACCTCAATTATATCGTCCTTACTTAAAATACCTTCCCCATCAGTATCCTCTCTTCCCAGTCGACGATTAAATTTCATCCTTCCTACTGCAGATAAATCATACCGATCTGAAGTAAAAAATAAATTTGAAAAAAGGTTTTCAGCAGAATCTTTTGTAGGCGGCTCACCTGGCCGCATCATCCTGTATATTTCAACCAATGCTTCTAACCGATTTGTTGATGCATCAAGTCTCATTGCATTTGAAATATATGGACCTCTATCTAAGTCATTAACATATAAAACATTCAGATCTGTTATTTTTGCATCCAATAACTTCTGCAATAATTCTTCTGTAATTTCATCATTTACATTTGCAAGCAACTCCCCAGTTGCTTCTTCAACTATATTATGTGCTAAAATCTTACCGTGCAAATACTCTCCAGGCACTTCAATTTCCGTCACTTTTTCTTTGGACATCTTGCGTATATGCTTTGCCGTTACTCTTCGACCTTCCTCAACAAGCACTTCACCATTATACTTAATATCAAATACTGCCATTTCACCTCGCAAACGCTCAGGAACAACATGAAACTTGATGTTTTCCTCGTTTAAGGTAAATTTATTTGTCTCGAAGAACATCTTTATCATTTCTTCGTTATCATACCCTAAAGCTCTTAACAGGATTGTTGCTGGGATTTTACGTCGCCTGTCTATTCTTACAAAAACCGCATCCTTATGATCAAATTCAAAATCTAACCATGATCCACGATAAGGAATTACTCTTGCATTAAACAGTAGTTTTCCAGATGAATGTGTTTTACCTTTATCATGATCGAAGAAAACACCTGGTGATCTATGCAATTGAGAGACAATAACTCTCTCTGTTCCATTAACGACAAACGTTCCATTATCTGTCATTAAAGGAAGCTCACCCATATAAACTTCTTGCTCTCTTATATCTTTAACAACTTTCGCAGATACAGGTGCATCTTTATCATAAATAACCAGCCTAACTAGAACACGTAAGGGGGCTGCATAAGTTGCTCCACGTTGCTGACATTCTTTTACATCAAAGGTTGGCTCACCTAATCTATACTTAACATATTCAAGCACAGCATAACCAGAATGACTCACAATAGGAAATACACTGCTAAACGCTCCATGCAAACCCGTTTCTATTCTCTTTTTCGGCTCTATGCCAGATTGTAAAAATCGGGCATATGACTGAATCTGGGTTTCTAATAGATAGGGTACCTCTAAAACTTCAGTACCTTTTCCAAAATTATTACGAATACGCTTTTTTTCGGTAAAAGAATAGGACATATTGCTTTCATTCCTTCAATCAAGGATTGTTAAATTTCATGTCAAAACCAACACCAAATAAAATGGTGAAAGTTGGACTTTCTACAAACTATAAAAGGCCAGAGACAAAATGTCACCAGCCTTTTGCTTAAGAAACTTAGAGTACTTGGATTTTTAATTTTTTCAATACAAGCCCTCCAGCTCTTATTTTTTCAAGTTTATTTGATTTCAGATGATGCACCAGCTTCTTCTAGTATTTTTTGAGCCTCTTCAGCCTCAGCCTTACTTACACCTTCTTTAACTGGTGTTGGGGCACTTTCTACAGCACCTTTAGCTTCTTTCAAGCCCAAACCTGTAATGCTTCGAACTGCTTTAATTACTGAAACTTTATTTTCGCCAAACGATGTTAAAATCACATCAAATTCAGTTTGCTCAGCACCATCGTCTGCATCACCGCCGTCACTTGGGGCTGCAGCTGCAACTGCCGCTGTTACACCAAATTTTTCTTCCATTGCTGAAATTAAATCTACAATTTCCATAACAGTCATGCTAGAAACTGCTTCCAAAATATCTTCTTGTGAGATTGCCATTCCTGATATTCCTCTAAATAATATGTTTTACTAGTTTATGAAGCTTATGCAGCTTCTGCTTCTTGCTTCTGATCTTTTAGAGCTGCCAAAGTACGAGCCAATTTTCCAACCGGTGCTTTCATCACCGCCATAATTAAACTTATACCTTGATCGCGTGTTGGCAAGCTTGCCAATCGCGATAATTCTGATAACTCATGAATTTTTCCATCAAAAGCAATGACTTTAGCAATTAGTTTTTCATTGGATTTTGCATAGTCATTAATTAATCGTGCTGCAGACCCCAGATCCTCCATTGAAAATGCAAGGATCAATGGACCAACTAGTCCTTCTTGCATACATTCAAATTCAGTTCCTGTAACTGCACGCTTAGCTAAAGAGTTTTTAACTACTCTTAAATAAACGCCAGTTTGTCTTGCAGTATTTCGTAGATCGGATAATTCCGCTACTGTTAATCCACAATATTCGGCCGCTACTACTGAATATGCTTTTGCAGCATATTTAGCAACCTCATCAACAACTACCTTTTTGCCATCTAGGTTTAATGCCACAGATTACCTCCGGTAATTTATTTAGACTACGGTCTAAATTAAACAAACACATCTAATTTCAGATGCACCTTACGGTTCCTTCACCAATTATTGGCAAAGCCTTCCGTCTTACGCTGGCAAATAGTTAAACTATCAATTATACTTCTCAGCACCAACGGTCTTTGACGGCTGCCAGACACCCAGCAACCCAAAGTTTTTTCTAGAAACAGTTTCGCCTATTAGGCAATATACTATTTAGTTAAACCAACCTTTAACTAAATAATGTTTCTACCTTGTCAGGCTACACGCAGCAAATAACCCACCCATATTACCTGCCTTTTTCTCGTCTTTGTTATTGTAGTAACAGTTTTGCGTAGCCAGCTATGCGCCGACTATACAATAACAAAGACAAACAAACTATTGCGTAATATGCGTGGGTTATTTATTGCGAGTGACCTTAAATATCAATACTACTTTGATCTATACACAAACCAGGACCCATAGTCGAAGATATTGCAATCTTTTGTAAATAAACACCTTTTGCAGAAGAAGGCTTTGCTTTCTTCAAATCTGCTATTAAAAACTCAAGATTTTTCTTAATTGAATTTTCGTCAAATGAAACCTTACCAATCGAACAATGGATAATTCCACCCTTATCGGTACGATACCGAACTTGGCCAGTCTTTGCATTTTTAACTGCTGTTGCTACATCAGGCGTGACCGTTCCAACCTTAGGGTTTGGCATTAAACCTCTTGGCCCCAATATCTGCCCTAACTGACCAACGACACGCATTGCATCCGGCGAAGCAATAACCACATCAAAATCCATTTCACCTTTCTTCACTTGATCAGCGAGATCATCCATTCCAACCACGTCTGCGCCAGCTTCTTTCGCAGCGTCAGCATTAGGCCCTTGCGTAAACACTGCCACACGAACTGTTTTACCAGTCCCATTAGGTAAAAGGGATGCTCCACGAACATTTTGATCTGACTTCTTTGGATCAACACCCAATAGAACACTAACATCCACAGACTCATCAAACTTGGTATTAGCAAATTCTTTTAACAAAGCAATGCTTTCAGAAATTGAATATTGCTTACTTTTATCAACTTTAGCGACGATTAATTTTGCTTTTTTAGTCAACTTAGCCATTATAATCCCTCCACGTCCAAGCCCATGCTACGAGCACTTCCGGCAATAATCTTAACTGCCGCATCCATATCTGCTGCATTAAGGTCTTCCATTTTTGTATTTGCAATTTCTTCTAACTGCGCTCTGGTAACTGTCCCAACCTTAACGGTATTAGGAGTTCCACTTCCTTTATTTACACCTACTGCTTTCATCAACAATACTGAAGCAGGTGGGGTTTTAGTAATAAAGGTAAAACTTTTATCATTAAAAACACTAATTACGACAGGAATAGGAAGCCCCTTTTCCATGTCTGATGTTTTAGCATTAAAAGCCTTACAAAACTCCATGATATTTAAACCATGCTGTCCTAAAGCAGGGCCAACTGGCGGACTTGGGTTCGCTTCACCAGCTTTAACTTGTAACTTAATATATGCTGTTATTTTTTTCGCCATCTTTTACTCCTGATTTGGGTACAAACGCATTTTCAGCTCCCCAAGAAACAAAAATCCCTATTCCTTACTGAAGAACAGAGATCTGTTTACTTTATTTTAGACCTTCTCTACTTGTCCAAAACTTAACTCAACCGGTGTAGATCGTCCAAATATTAAAACAGATACTTTCAACCGGCTTTTTTCATAATTTACTTCTTCTACATTTCCATTAAAATCCTTAAACGGCCCATCTATGACCCGCAAAACCTCACCCACTTCAAATAATATCTTTGGCCTAGGCTTATTAACGCCTTCTTCAACACGATTTAGAATTGCATTTGCTTCTTTGTCTGAAATTGGTGCTGGCTTATCTGATGTACCACCAATAAACCCTAGAACTCTTGGAATATTTCTAACCAGATGCCATGTTTCATCATTCAGTTCCATCTGAACAAGCACATATCCGGGAAAGAATTTCCTCTCACTTTTACGCTGCTGCCCCATTCGCATTTCTACAACTTCTTCAGTTGGAACTAAAACTTTCCCAAACTGCTCCTGCATTCCTTCTAGTTCTATTTTTTCCTCTAAAGCCAGCTTGACCTTATTTTCATAATTTGAATAAGCATGAACGACATACCAGTTTAAAGCCATTGCTTAACCTCCCTGACCAGTTAAGCTTTTAATCGCCCAAAATAAGAACATATCTAGAAACCAAAGAAACAACCCAACAATAAAAACTAAGCCGAAGACAAGCAAAGTTGTTCTTATTGTTTCTTCTCTAGTTGGCCAGACTACCTTTCTTACCTCTTGCTTTGACTCAAGTGCAAAATCCCAAAGACCTTTTCCT
>CAZHUE010000006.1:0-33192 GCA_964535875.1 uncultured Methylomarinum sp. | reverse complement strand
GATCAATGACAATTTTCAAAAATTGCAATCTGCAGTTTGATGTCGTTTGGGTATATTAGTACTTTTTAAATATTACAGAATATGCGGGGAGGGGGATAAAAAAAGAAGATTTTTTTCTTTGTATGGGGACCTCGGTTAATTGAGGATGAGAAATTAAGAGCTAAAATATTCTCATCCACTATTAATTGAGCTGCCCTATAATAATTCAAATATGAAAAATTTTAAGTCAATAGTTGCGATAGAAAACTGCTAATATGCTAATTTTATTGATTTTGTTGTAATAGATTTACGATATGAAACGCTAACTAAACCCATCAGTGCAGAGCCGAACAACCATAAAGCTGAAGGCACAGGAACTACACTTGTAGGGACGCCTATTGCATTAATAATTAAAGTGCCGCCAGAGTTAATTTCTGTTGCAATTCCCAAAAATTCCACATCATAAGTGCCGGCTGAAAGAGTCACAGGCGAATCAATAAAAGAGATACCATTAATTAAAGCATCAAAACCAGTGATTGAACCAAAAGGGTTATCTATAGCGCTTAAATTAACAACATAATCTTCGTACCCAGTACCTAATATCAATGTGTTAGGTTCACTAAAAGTATCTCCAATATTTGCAATAGATGCGTTAAAGAAACCCAAACCAGAACCTGTAATATTGACTGTAGCTGCATTGGCTTGAAGGGTGAATAGACTAAAAAGCAAACAAAATAATATTTTTTTCATAAAAATCTCCTATATATTAAAGTTATTGGTTAAATAATGTGTTACTGGTGAAAATGTGTAATCTCTAAAGTTAGAGTTATCACTAAAATGTCATTGCTATTAACTCCTGAACAGCCAGAATAAATAGCGATGATCTAAACAAAAGAAGAAAGTGCTATCTTATTTTTAAATATAGTTTATTTTTTATTAATTACCAGTTACTTGGGAAATAAAGTTAAAAATATAATAAGCTTTGCCTGTTAAAGTGTGTTGAAAGCATATGGCTTGCTAGCTTTGAGATGGTTTTTTGGCTAAATAACTATGAATTTATTAAAAAGGGTAATCTCAATTCATGTTTATTACTGTTTATGAGATAATTATGGGTTATATTTTCATGCTTGGGTGAGGGTGTCATTAGCGGAAGTAGATACTAAACGGGTGCGTAGAAGCTTTGATACGCAATTATTTTAGTAATACTGACTAAATCTAGTGAAATTTAACCTTTTTCTAGGTTAATAAAACTGTGAGTATGTAGGTAATAAGAAAACTTATTCAGGAGATGTATATGGCATTAATAGGAATTATCATGGGTTCGACTTCAGACTGGGATACCATGATGCATGTTGCTGACACATTAGAGCAGCTTAATATTCCTCATGAAGTGGAAATTGTTTCTGCTCACAGGACACCAGATAAATTATTTCAATATGCCGAAAAGGCGGAACCTAAAGGTCTTGAAGTTATTATTGCTGGAGCTGGTGGGGCTGCTCATCTTCCTGGTATGACTGCGGCTAAAACTGTATTGCCAGTATTAGGCGTCCCCGTTCAGTCTAAAGCACTTAATGGCATGGATTCCTTATTATCTATTGTACAAATGCCAGCAGGTATTCCAGTAGGAACTTTGGCTATTGGACGAGCGGGTGCTATTAATGCAGCTTTGCTAGCAGCAGCTATTGTGAGTAATAAGCATTCTCAATATCGTGATGCACTAAATAGTTATAGACAAGATCAAACGGAAAAAGTAGAGGCTAATTCTGATCCACGTAAGGCGGTATCATGAAAATAGGTATTTTGGGTGGAGGGCAATTAGCACGAATGATTGTGTTAGCAGGTTATCCGTTAGGGTTGGATTTTATTATTCTTGATCCTAGTGAGGATGCTGGAGCTATTGGACTGGGTGAGCATTTACAGGGTCAATATGACGATCAGGATTTATTAGCAGAACTTGCTGAAAAAGCAGATGTAGTGACCTATGAATTTGAAAATGTGCCAGTTGAAGTTGCTGAGTTTTTAGCTGAACATACTTCTGTTTTTCCTGCGCCTAATGCCTTGGCTGTTGCTCAAGACAGGTTACATGAGAAGGGATTTTTACAACAGCTCAATATTCCTACGGCTACTTATGCTTCTATAGGAAGCTTGAATGATCTGGAAATAGCGATGGAGCACATTGGTTATCCTGCAATATTGAAAAGCCGAAGAATGGGTTATGATGGGAAAGGGCAGGTTGTTTTAAAATCAAAAGATCAGTTGGCTACAGCATGGGAATCTATGCAAGGTGTTGAATCTATTGTTGAAGGTTTTGTGCCCTTTCAACGGGAAGTCTCGATTATTGCGGCACGAAGACCAAATGGGGAAATTGTATTTTATCCTGTATCTGAAAATATACATGAAAATGGAATTTTGAGAGTTTCCGAATGTTGTGTCGATGATGTTATACAGAGTCAGGCTGAAGAATATGTGGTTCGTTTGTTAGATGCTTTAGATTATGTGGGTGTGATCGCCTTGGAATTATTTGATGTTGATGGAAAGCTAATTGCAAATGAATTTGCCCCTCGAGTACATAATTCTGGGCACTGGAGCATAGAAGGCTCAGAAACCAGTCAGTTTGAAAATCATTTACGCGCGATTTTGGATTTACCTTTGGGGTCAACTAAATCCCGAGGTCATTCAGCTATGGTGAATTTTATTGGAGGCGTTCCATCATCTGAAAGCATATTAGATACAAAAAATAGCCATCTTCATTTATATGCGAAAGAACTTAGAAAAGGGCGGAAGGTTGCTCATGTAACTATCCGAGAAGATGATGTTGAAGCTTATTCTCAAACACTTCAATATTTAATCGGTTTAGCCAAATTAACAGATAATTCTTGATGAAAATGGGCATTGTTGACCGTTTTTTTTAAAATTTTTTATTTTGATTTTTTCGTTAAATTTTTAATTTCTTTGTTCGTGGGTTTATTGGGTCATTTGGCATTATTTTATAGGTTAAATGCCTTAAAAAATAAAAGTAGTGATAAATAAAGCTTGTATTTATCAACTTTTTATAGCCCAAACTTATAATTGAAAGCAATTTCAATGCCAATGTAGGCGTCATTTTGACGCGCGGCAATACACCACCTTTTCAAATATTTTTTTGTTCGGTAAACTTCCTTTAACTCATTAATTATTATTGAGTTTAATTTTTTAACATTAAATTAAGGGGTTTATAATGAACAAAAAAAATATGATTTTAAGTTTAGCTATTGCGACATTTGCTTTCACTGCTATCGCAGAAACAAGTAATAATGAAGAAAGTAATAAAGAAGCAAAATCAATTGCTTGGTACACAGCAAATGTAAAAGAAGCTCGAAGTAAAAATAAAGAGTGTTTTGATAATGAAGAATTACAATCTACTGAAGATTGTGAAAATTCATTACATGCATTAAGACTTGTTTATGTTGGGGTAGGTAATTAGGCAACAAGCAATAAATAGCCCGCCCATCTTGCTTGCTTTTTTGTCCGTCTTTTCTGTTATCACGGGCAATCTGTTCATGTATCGGAAAAATAAAGTTTTCTTAATAAATAACTTTAACTATTTCCCCGAAGGGCATCATGCTTTATTTTTATTGGATATTTTTTAGTATGGAGAAAAAATATGTTAAAGAAGATGTTTTTACTAGCGTCATTTGGAATCAGTCAAATTCTGTATGCAGTACCACCAGATAACAATTTTAGATTTAATCATAATTCAATAGGAGTAAGAAATCTTACGGTAAATTATGGTTCTGTTTTTTTGGGAGCTGCAAACGATTTTTCAAATGCTGGAAACTTATCATTTTATTTAGCACTGGCAAATTTTAATCCACCTTATTCTGGGCATGTTGCTTTTTGGGAAGGTACTTGGGGCGCAACACCATGGGTTGCTTTTGCTGAGCCTTATACTAGTTCAGGTCAGCCTTGCTTTCATCCAACAACTGGACAACTAACAGGGAATTGTACAATGTCTCAAGGTGCAGACTATGCACTGATAAGATTTAATTCTTTTTTCCACCCTACACCTTCGAATGCAATTATGAATCACTTAATACGCCATGAATTTGGGCATGTTTTAGGTTTGGGTCATGATTCGTGTAACCCATCAAATAATATAATGTCTCCTGGAGCTTTTTGTCTTCCTATGCATACAACACTTCAACCAGAAGATATTGGTGTAATTAATGCATGGTATCCATAATCTTAACTTCATTAAGTTAAAATATTTTTTAAAATTAAAAAGAGGTTATTATTATGATAAAAATAGTATGTATAGCGTTATTATTTATAGTTTCCGGTGGCTTGCATGCAGTAACTTATACCCCGCTACCTAAAAATATAAACGAATTAATAAACACATCAGATTTAATAGTTATTGGTAGTATTGGAAAGGTTGTTGATAAACGTGAATTTTATGGCTATGGTAGGGATCAAAAATTTATGGCTATAAAAGATGCTGAAACACCATTTTCATTAGGTTTACCATTAGTTGATTTTTCAATTAATGTGGAAGAAATACTTATGGATGATTTAGTCAATACTCAAGCAAGGGATGAAGTAGGTGAAATAGTTTATAGGGTTTTCCTTTCAGACAAGCAGTTATCAGAAGAAATGGAGAGTAGAAAAGAAAAAGTCTTACTTTTTTTAACTAGAAATCCTGATAATAAAACATATGGTGTAACCAGTCTTATGCACCATATCATACTAAAAGATAAGCAACCATCATACGTCTTTAACGGGAAGGAGTATGAGCTTCCATTTAACTCCAAATCAAGCTCTATAAATTTTATAAATAAAATTAAAAAGTCTATTAAAGTAAAAGGGGAAAGACATGAAACTCTATAGTGGCTTTTTATTTCTAATTTTGACTCTTAGTTCATCTATCGCCCTTAGTTCCGAATCTTTAACTGGGATTTGGCAAAATGAGTCAAAGCAAAACGATTACTATTCTATTCACCAAAGTGATGATGGGACACTAATATTAATTTATTTGCTTAAGTTAGAGTTTAGCGGTACGGTTTTATCTGCAACCTATTTTGGTTCAATAGGTAATCCTATCTTAAAACAGCTAGAGCTAGGTAAGGATTCAGAGGAAATCTTTAATTATGATCTTAAAGTAGACTTTATAAACCACAATGAAGCAACTATACAGCCTGTTGTTAGTGATCGTAGTGTATTTAACCCTTTCCATATAAAAATAAAAAAAATTATTGGGAGTAACTAACTAAAAGTTCATGTTTCGGGAAAACAAAGTTTCGATTAATTTTTCTTGACGTTCTATAAAAACCAACAGTGAAATTAATGGCGTTTTTAACCAGTCGGAGAGAATGTATGCTCTAAATTTAGTAAAAAACCGCGAATAGCGAAATTGTTTGCTCAAAAATCAACGCCCAACCTCTTTTTTCAAAAAATATTGAAATTAGGGGCATTGGTAACTTTAGACTTCAGCAGCTTTCAGAGTTTTGCAAGAGGCTCAGCGAAACCTTTAACAACATTTATAATGTGCCCAAGTATAATTATTTTAACAAATTTACGCAGGATTTTTTTCATATTCAAGGCGCATAAATAGACGCGTAGCTGGAGCTGGCTACGTAACTATTTATCCAACGCTGAAGATGAGAAAAAAGACAAATAAAAAGTTAAAATAATTATGCTTTGGAACTTATTCATTTGCTGGCACGCTTTGAACATGAGAAAAAACTCTACGCCAATTGCCCAACTTATTCCATGCGCGTTCCTTAACGAAATTGTTGCTTGCTTAATATGTCATAAATTGGAGTGACTTGATTTAAATTACCTACTTGACCTGGAAGTATGAAAATCTTTCTATTTTTAATGTTTTTTGGAATCATCCATGACTGAGTTGCAGGAGGTTTAGTATGGATGTTTGCACTAGTAGAAACTAAAGGCGCACCATTTTCTTCACATAATAATTTGGCGACCGGATGGGCGATGACTCTAATTGCTAGTTTAGAATGTTTGCCTGTCAACCATTCAGGAACCCAGGTTTGATAAGGTACCAGCCAAGTGATTGGTTCTGGCTGGGCAGTTTCTATTTGAGAGATTATAGCTGGATTGAGTTGTAGATAAGGCTCAAGTTGGGTCAGAGTGGATGCAATGAGTATGAGACCTTTTTTAATTGAGCGTTTTTTTAAATTTAAAAGGTCTAATACAGCTTTTTCATTTAATGGGTCGCAGCCTAACCCAAAAACAGCTTCTGTTGGATAGGCGATAACCTCACCAGCTTTAATTTTTTTTACTGCTTGACGAATGTTAAAGGGTGAAGTTGTCTGCATATTGAATCTGTTTAGTAATCAGTGAAAACGTGTTCGTCCACTTAATTGAATGTTTTCGATGATCGAGGTCTATTATGAAGGTTTTCAAAGCTTCAGCTCCTGCCCTCACCTACATCCATTTAAGTAACATAGCGATTGGAAATTTTGACTTAGGTTTTTTCATTCATTTAATAGAGTTACCCCTTTTTAAAAAGGCTGTTCTTTAGGTCCATTAACATCTTCAGGATCACCTTCATAAGGCGTTACATATTTACATTCTTTTTGTGGACAGACTTTTTCTGGCCCTCGGCTTTTCGTCGTTTTTAAGGTTAAAATAGGCCAGTTACAATCAGGACAACTTTCTTTTACAGGAGCATTCCATAAGGCATAATCGCATTTAGGATAGCCAGAACAAGAGTAAAATATTTTTCCATAACGAGATTTACGTTTCAGGATATTATCTTTTGTGCATTTAGGGCACTCAACGCCAGTATCTAAAGGTTTTTCTAAAGGCTCTATATGCTTACATTTTGGATAGTTACTACAACCAATAAACTTACCATAGCGGCCTTTTTTAATGACTAAATCGGATTCACATTTTGGACAGTTTCTTCCTTCAACTATTTCAGGTGCTGTTGCTTCTGTACCATCATCATTTAGATTGCGAGTATAGGAGCAGGTTGGGTAATCAGTACAACCAATAAACCGACCATTTCGCCCGAGTCTAATAGAAAGAGGTTTTTCGCATTCAGGGCATTTTTCATCAAGGGCTTCTTGGGTAACATCTTTACGTTGAACAGTTTCTTCTTTTTCAACGATTAATTTAGTAAATGGATCCCAAAAATCACGCATAAGAGGAATCCATTCTTTTTCCCCTCTAGCAACTGCATCAAGCTCATCTTCCAGGTTTGCTGTAAAATCATAATCCACATATTTGGTAAAATGATCTGTTAAAAATTTGATGACTATTCGGCCTACATCAGTGGGGTAAAAACGTTTGGATTCTAACGTAACATATTCTCTATTTTGTAAAGTAGAGATAATTGTTGCATAGGTTGATGGCCTGCCTATACCATGTTCTTCCAAGGATTTAACCAAGCTGGCTTCACCATATCTGGGCGGAGGCTCGGTAAAATGTTGAGTGGCAATAATATCTTTAAGTGGAACAGGGCGACCTTCTTCCATGGGCGGTAGAAAACTTTCTTTATCATCACTTTCTTTGCTGTCATCTTTACCTTCAAGATAAACAGCCATAAATCCAGGTTTGGCGATAGTAGAACCAGTCGCACGGAACATGTTTTCTTTGCTACCGCAGCTTAAATCTACAGCAACCTGGTTTAGAGTTGCATGAATCATTTGACAGGCAATGGTTCTTTTCCAGATTAATTGATAAAGTTTGAACTGGTCAGCTGACAAGTTGTTTTTAATTTTTTCTGGTAAATTATAAGCTAATGTGGGACGTATAGCTTCATGAGCTTCCTGTGCGTTTTTTGATTTTGTCTTAAATGAACGCGGTTGGGCGGGGACATTTTCTTTGCCGTACTTTTCTGCAATAAGTTCTCGAATCTGCTCAAGTGCTTCGCCTGATAAGTTGACTGAGTCGGTACGCATATAGGTAATTAACCCGGCTGTTTCACCATTTACTTCAATCCCCTCGTACAGTTGCTGGGCAACCATCATAGTTTTCTTAGTCGAAAACCCAAGTTTTCTTGATGCTTCCTGTTGTAATGTAGAAGTGATAAAGGGTGCTGCCGGGTTGCGTTTCGTTGCTTTTTTTCTAATTTTTCAACAATTAATTGGCCATCAGCAGCAGTAAGTAGAGTTTGTTTTACTTTTGTTGCGGATTTTTCGTCAGTAATACTAAATTGTTTGAGTTTTTCACCTTCAAAGCGGGTGAGTTTTGCCTTAAAAGATTGATCTTTAGCTGTTAATTCAGCAGTATGTGACCAATATTCCTGTGTTTTAAATGCTTCAATTTCTAGCTCACGTTCAACTATCATCCTTAATGCCGGGCTTTGTACTCGGCCTGCTGATAGTCCTCTGCGAATTTTTTTCCATAATAGAGGGGATAAATTAAAACCCACTAAATAGTCAAGAGCGCGACGTGCTTGCTGTGCATTAACCATATTAATTGACAACTCTGTAGGGCTATCAATAGCATGAGTCACTGCTTTTTTTGTAATTTCGTGAAAAACAACACGACGAACTTTTTTGTTTTTTAAGGCTTTTTTTGTATTTAAATGCTCAAATACGTGCCATGAAATAGCTTCTCCCTCTCTATCAGGGTCAGTTGCCAAATATAATGTGTCTGCTTTTTTAACAGCTTTAGTAATTTCTTGTAAATGACGTTGGTTTCTATCAATGATTTGATATTTCATTTCGAAATCATTTTCTGTATCAACAGCACCTTCTTTAGGGATTAAATCCCGGACATGGCCATAAGAGGCTAAGACCTGAAAGTCCTTGCCTAAATATTTTTCAATGGTTTTACATTTTGCCGGTGACTCTACAATGACGAGGTTTTTACTCATTTTTAAAATAGGAGGTTTAATGTAATTGTGTGGGTGTTAAGTCGTAGATAATGTCTTCCATCCTGTTAAAGACAGCATGGTCATCAGTCTGGCTTAATAGAACTATTAATACAGTCCATTTCAATTCATCCAAGGTGAGTGTTTGATTTTTTATTGCCATCACTCTATCAATAACAATCTCTCGAAAAGTGGTGGTTAAAATACCATTATGTTCAAGAAAAAGTAATAGGTTGCGACACTCTATATCTAGTTTTATTTTTTCTTGTTGGGAAAAAATACGGAATGTAGATGAAATGTTGGGTTGAATTGTACTTTGTTCTGTTAATGTCTCAAGCCATTCAAAAGCATTATTAACTTCTCTTTGATCAAAGCCTGCCTGAATTAGTTCATCTTTAATGCCTTCACTATCAGGGAGTAGATCTATATCATCATCTATATAATTTTCAAAAAGATAGATTAAGACATCAAATATGTTTTCTTTCATGGTATCCATTATTTTATGCGTATATAACCACCTGGTGCAGTTGCAATAGAGCCTTGTAATTCAAGCATTAATAACATAGATGAAATAACTTCTACTGACAAACCAGATTCTTGTACTAACCAATCCACTGATGTGGGACTAAACATTATGAGATTCAATAGATTTTGTTGCTCCAGGTCAAGTGTTGATTTAATCATTTCTTGCTCATTGTCAATAACTTGTTGATTATATTGTGATAGTTCGTCAAAAATATCTTGAGTATTTTCTACTAGTTTGGCGCCTTCTTTAATTAAAGCATTACAACCACGGGCTAATGGATTATGAATAGAGCCTGGAATAGCAAAAACTTCACGGTTTTGTTCAAGTGCCAAGCGAGCAGTAATTAATGAGCCACTTTGTTTTGCTGCTTCAACAACTAATAAGCCAATACAAAGTCCACTGATAATTCGGTTTCTTCTGGGAAAGTGATTGGCTTTGGCTGCCGTGCCAGGAGGAAATTCTGAAACGAGAAGTCCTGTATTGGCTATTTCGGTTGCTAAATCTTTGTTACGAGCAGGGTAAACTCTATCTAATCCTGTACCCGTCACGGCAATGGTTAATCCTTTAGCATTTAAAGCACCTATGTGACTTGCTGCATCTATACCTAAAGCCAGTCCACTAGTAATAGTAAGTCCATGTTTTGATAGAGAATAAGCAAAATCTATGGCTGTTTGTTTACCTAATGGGGATGGGTTTCGACTACCTACGATAGAGAGTTGTGGTTGAGATAATAAATTTTTATTGCCACGAAGAAAAAGGAGAGGAGGAGGGTTGTCAATTTCTTTTAATTGATAAGGATAGAGTGGATCGGCGATTGTTACAACACAATTCTCTGCTTGATTAACCCAATGTAAATCGTTAGTGATAAGACTCCAATCTGGAGATTTAATGAAATCAATACTTTTATCTTTAAGTTTTAAAGCAGAAAGGTTGCCACGTGATTGAGAAAATAATTGATCAGGTTGATAAGAATCTAAGAGCTTAAGAAATGTTTTAGTGCCTATTCCAGGTGTTCTTAAGAGGGCAAGCCAATATTTTAGTTGTTCATTAGACGTTGGGGGCGATATCACTTAGCTGTCGGTTTATTTTAAGGCGAGCATCAAAAAATGTGTAATATATCCTTGTGAACAAATTAAAGCGGAGTGGATTGGATAATATGGCATCCACTTCGTTATGTTTTAGCTCTTTATAAAGCAACGATGACTTTTAGATATACTTCACGCGGTCACGGATACGGAATTGATATCGAGTTGATTTTTGTCGATAGCAAAACATTGAAATGGATGCATAGCACAGGCTACGAAAATGTTTCAGCAACGCAGTCTGTCTGCCGGCAAAAATCGACCGATAGAAATCCTCAGCCGTGACCGCGTAAAGTATATTACAAGGGTGTTTGGATTTTATCAAGTACATGAATAGGTTGGGTTGCTACAAGTACTAAGGCATAGCTTACTCGGTCAAATGCTCGAAACACCATTAAAGTGCCTGCCATTTCATCAGGCAGTTTTACTGTGGCATTTTTTACGTCACTGAAAGGGTCTTTAACAATACGCCCTTTTTGAAAGATATTTAATGTATGGCCATTTTGTATGCCATCAACTGCCCCTTTATCGAGTACAACTACACTATATTGGCCTATTTGAGATACACCATCCAGCACACTGATAATACTTCCATGGATTGGTTTTTCAGGCGGACGTGGGAAAAAGTTTAATGGTACTTCATTAGCAGCACTAACCATAACTCTGTCACCTCTACGAACTTCTCTACTTGATTTTAAGATAGCAAGTGTTGCAGGGTCGCCTGCTCTTTCTAATGAAGTATCAGCTATAAATTTTGCTTCATAACCTAAGATTTCTTTAGTTACCGGGCTAATATAAGTTTCACCTGAGCGATATATAGTATATTTCAAGCTGGTTGGTTCGGTAATTGATCTTACATAAACTCGATCCCCTGCCCCTGCAATTAAATGTTCTCCTGCAAAGTCAATAACATAGGGGGAGTTATTCAAGGTGTCTTTATCGACTACTTTGGGCGAAGTTAAAAACTGAGCGATAGCATCAGTTGGAATAAGTTTGATTGGTTTTACAAAAGATGACTTTCTTATTCTTGGTTTAAGAGTTGTGCTGGATATATTTCTTGAAAAACTAATTCGAGGTTTGCCGTTAACAACCGAAAAATAGAGAGTATTACCAGGATAAATTAAATGAGGGTTTTTAATTTGAGGGTTGTTATTCCATAAATTTGGCCATTGCCAAGGATCCTCTAAAAATTTTCCAGAAATATCCCATAAAGTATCACCTTTTACAACGGTATACTGATCAGGGTGGTTTGCTTTTATTTTAATATTTTGCGCTAGGATATTTGCGCTAAATAACAAAGGCATGAGTATCCAAATAATTGTTCGAAAAGCCATTTTTTAATTTATCCTGATAATTTTAAATTAATATAATTATCAAAGTTTAGATGAAATCGGATAGAATTCCAGTATTTATAAGTTTATTTAATTTGGAGTGGTAGTTGAGTATTCTAACTATTTTAGAATTTCCTGATAAGCGGTTACGGACTAAAGCAAAAGAAGTCACTGTTTTTGATGAAAAAATAAAAATATTAGTTAACGATATGTTGGAAACAATGTATGATTTTAAAGGCGTTGGGCTGGCAGCAACTCAGGTTGATGTGCATCAACGAGTTGTGGTACTTGATGTTAGTGAAGATAAAAATGACCCCGTTTGTCTTATCAATCCTGAGATCATTCAAAAAAATGGAGAAGAAGAGACAGAAGAAGGGTGCTTATCAATACCTGGTTTTTTTGGAAATGTAAAACGAGCGGAGAAAATCAAGGTTAAAGCGTTTGATAAAGAAGGTAAACCCTTTGAATTAGAAGTAAAAGAGCTTTTAGCTGTTTGTATTCAGCATGAAATGGATCATTTGATGGGTAAGTTATTTGTGGATTATTTATCACCGTTAAAAAGACAGCGAATCAAATCCAAGCTGGTCAAAATACATAAGCAGGAAGGCAAAAAAACAAAATGAGAATTATTTTTGCCGGAACACCCGATTTTGCAGTGCCTGCTCTACAAATGTTGATCGATTCAGAACATGAAATTTGTGCAGTATACACGCAACCAGATAGACCTGCTGGAAGAGGTCGGAAAATAACGCTTAGTGCTGTTAAAGAGCTGGCTTTAAGTGTTGACCTTCCAGTATTTCAACCAGAAACTTTAAAAACTGATGATGATATAAAGCAGCTAGTTTCATTTGATGCCGATTTAATGATTGTGGTTGCCTATGGCATTATTCTATCTCAAGTAATATTAGATGCTCCTAAATTGGGGTGCATTAATATTCATGGCTCTTTGTTACCACGCTGGCGCGGGGCGGCACCTATTCATCGTGCTGTTATGGCTGGTGATGAAATGACCGGTGTTACTATTATGAAACTGGTTAAAAAATTAGATGCAGGTGATATGCTCCATAAAGAAAGTTGTCTAATTGGGCCTTACCATACCAGCAGTGATTTACATGATAAGTTAGCTAATTTAGGCGCGTTAGGCTTACAGAAAGTTTTAAAGAAAATGGAGTCAGGGACGTTAGTGGCTGAAAAACAGGATGAAACATTGGTCTCCTATGCGGCAAAATTAGAAAAAAGTGAGGCGTTGATAGACTGGAATCAATCAGCTGTCGAGTTAGATAGAAAAATTAGAGGGCTTAATAGCTGGCCTGTTGCTCAAACCTTATTTAATGGAAAAGTGATGCGAGTATGGAAAGCCGTATTAACCGAGGAAGAAAGTAAAATGTCGCCGGGTGCTCTTTTTCAGCAAGGAAAAAAAATGAATGTTTTCACCGGTGATGGCGTTCTTCAATTACTGGAAATTCAGTTGCCTGGAGGGAAAAAAATTGAAACTCATGCTTTTTTAAACGCACATGATATTGATGACGTTATTTTAGGCCAATGAATTTACGTTACGTTTCTGCAGGTATTTTATCCAGGGTGATTAAAGATGGCCAATCTTTAACTTTTGGTTTGGATGCTACTCTTAGCTCTGTTGAAGAAAGTAAAGATAAGGCTTTTATTCAAGCCTTAAGCTATGGTGTGATGCGGCAATACTACCGACTGGATTTTATATTACAGCAACTATTGCCTAAGCCACTTAGAAATAAAGATACAGATATTAAAATGTTATTGTTGATAGGGCTATATCAATTAAAATATATGAGGGTAAAGTCTCATGCAGCGGTTTCTGAAACTGTATCGGCAGCAAAAAAAAAGAGTTGGGCAAAATCATTAATTAATGGGGTCCTAAGGCGTTATTTGAGAGAACAAAATGAGCTGGATAAAAAAGCTGATCAAAATTCTTCCGCATTAACATCCCATCCTGAATGGTTAATGAATAAAATAGAAAAAGATTGGCCTGAGCAAGCCGAGAGAGTTTTCTCAGAAAATAATCGCTTGCCGCCTATGGTTTTAAGAATCAATTTGGCACAGACTAGCCAAAATGCGTATCTTGATTTATTAGCTGAGCATTCGATTAAAGCAAAGGCTGTATCATTTTGTTTATCTGCCATTATATTAGATCAGCCAGTCGTTGTAGAAAAACTGCCTGGGTTTAACGAGGGACTGGTTTCTGTTCAAGATACAGCAGCACAGCTTGCTGCTGAATTGCTTGACGCTGAGGAAAATCACGCAGTTCTGGATTTATGTTCTGCGCCAGGTGGGAAAACAGCGGCCATTCTTGAGCAGCAGCCAAAAATTAATTTCCTGCTTGCAGTTGATATTGATGAAAATAGAATTAGCCGAGTGAGGGACAATCTGCAGCGGTTAAAATTACAGGCAGAAGTTGTCGTTGGTGATGCCTCTCAACCTGAATTATGGGTAAACAATAAAACTTTTGACCGGATTCTTGTTGATGCACCTTGCTCTGCTCTTGGGGTCATCAGACGGCATCCTGATATTAAGGTTTTACGAAGAGAGTCAGATATTAAAGCGTTACAAATTATTCAACTGAAAATTTTAAATGCAGCGTGGGATTTGTTAGTTCCTGGTGGTATTTTGCTGTATGCAACCTGTTCTGTTTTAAAACAGGAGAATGAGGATCAGATCGAGATGTTTTTAAGTAATCACGCTAATGCTTCCGAAGTTCCAATTTGTGCAGAGTGGGGCATAAAAAGACGATACGGGAGACAGATTTTGACTGGTGATCAAGGGATGGATGGTTTTTATTATGCAAAATTGGTCAAAAATCTTTAAAATATCAGGATTTATATTAGGACTCACTTTCTTTATAGAGCCAGCTCTGTCGGATGATTTTTCTGCTATTGTCAGTCATTTTAATATTGAAACCAAGATTGATAACGAGTGGCTTAACTTAAATGCAGATATTGATTTTAGATTAAGTCCTGTAGCTAAAGAAGCTTTGCAAAAAGGAATTGCTCTTAGCTGGACAGTGTTGATTAAGGTTGAACAAGAAAGATGGTTTGGGAATGCAACCTTAGAGAAAAGAGAAATAAAGTATAAAATTAAGAACCATGCCCTGTTAAATCTTTATAGTGTCAATAACAATGGGGAGGAGGAGATGTTTTCTACCTTGAATGCCTCATTAAATGCAATGTCAAAAATTCGAGACTTGGCGATTATTAAAAAAAAATCTATAAAGAAAAATGAAAAATACCTGGTACTTATCAAAGTGGTGTTTGAGAGAGAGGCTTTGCCCATTCCTTTGCGGCCAGTCTCATATTTCGATCCTCAATGGGCATTATCCAGTCAATGGACACTATGGCCATTACAAAAGTAAGGCTGCCAGCTAATCTTTTAATTATAATATTATTTGGACTAATAATATTATACTTCCAGTTATTGAGTTCTGCAACATTAGAATCCTCAGAATTAGGTGATATGTACTCGTGGCTACTATTAGGGAATAGCATCGGGTCAATTCTTTTATTAGTCCTTATTGCGATTAATGTTTATTCTTTGGCTCGTGAATTAAAAAAGAGAGAAGCCGGTTCAAAGCTGACGGCACGGATGATTTTTTTATTTGTATTACTTTCTATTGCGCCTGCGGCAATTGTTTTTTATTTTTCAGTTCAGTTTTTAAATCAAAGTATTGATAGTTGGTTTAATGTTGAGCTAGATAAAGCGATGGAAGATGCACTAGAATTGAGTGAGGCTTCATTGGATCAAAGGATGCGATTGCATCTAAAGCATACAAGAGAGCTGGCTCAGAATGTAAAGGGGAAATCTCAAACGCTAATAACACTTGAATTGGGCGAGCTGCGAGACAAGGTAGGTGCAACAGAAATTGCACTTTTTTCACGGCAAGGCCATGTAATAGCATCTAATAGTATTGATCCAAGTGGTCTTCTTCCTCGATTACCAGAAGAGGATGTTTGGTTGCAGGTGAGGCAGAATAGAGAATATTTTTCCTTGAGCCATAGCAAGGATGGTGAGCTTATGATACAGGTGATTGTACCAGTCTATGATGAGCCGCCAAACTATTTGCAGGCATTATTTCCTGTTCCGCAGAGGATTTCTGATTTGGCAGATTCGATTGATTTTGCTTTTGTGCGATACCAAGAAATGACCTTTTTACGGAACTCCTTAAAAACCAGTTTTCTATTGGTTTTGTTTCTGGTTTTATTATTAAGTTTGTTAGCTGCTATTTGGGTGGCTTTTATTAGTATCCGACATATCGTAGCACCAGTAAAAGAGTTAGTGAAAGGGACGCAAGCCGTTGCGAGTGGAAACTATGAGAATCAATTACCAGTGATGAGTCAGGATGATTTAGGCTTTTTGGTTGAATCATTTAATGAAATGACTCAACGAATAGCGATGTCAAATGATGAAATAATGGAAGCAGGAGTGGAGGTTGAGCATCAGCGTGCGTATTTAGAAACTGTTTTATCAAATTTAACGGCGGGTGTTATAAGTCTTGGTTCTTCCCACAAAATACGGACTGCAAACCAGGCCGCTTATAGAATATTACATGTGCATGTAAGTCATTTTGTTGGTCAAAGTTTGTTAGAGATTATTAAAGAGCATGCCGAATTAACGCATTTACTGAGTGAAATACAACGGTTATTAGAGCAAGCTGAGGATATTTGGGAGCAGCGATTTGCTTTTTTAGGGCCTAATGGACGACAGGAGTTACTCTGCCGAGGAACGCCATTATTTTCTTCGGCTGGACAACGGGTAGGTGCCATCGTTGTTGTTGATGATGTCACTGATTTAATTCAAGCTCAAAAAAATGCTGCATGGGGAGAGGTTGCAAGACGTTTGGCTCATGAAATTAAAAATCCATTAACGCCCATCCAGTTAGCAGCAGAGAGGCTGCAACACAAATTGGCAAAGGAATTGCCAGAATCATCTGCACAAGTGTTACAGCGATCAACTCAGACAATTGTACAGCAGGTAGAGGCAATGAAAAGTATGGTAGATGACTTTTCAGAATATGCACGACCCAGCAAAAAAAAGGTAGAGAGAGTTAAGATAAGTTCATTAGTTAATGAAATCCTAGCCTTATATATGTTACAACCAGATATTAAGATTGAGACTTTTTTTAATTTTGAAAATGCTATGATCGAAGCCGATCGAGTCAGTATACGACAGGTTTTGCATAATTTGATTAAAAATGCACAAGAAGCGATTGATAAAAAAGGGCGGATTGAAATAAAAATAAATAAAGTGATTTTAAATAATGCAGAATACGTTGAATTAGCGATTTATGATGATGGCTGTGGACTTAGTGAAGAACAAGCTGAAACTGTATTTGAACCTTATGTAACAAATAAGGCCAAAGGGACGGGATTAGGTTTGGCAATTGTTAAGAAAATTATCGAAGAGCATGGTGGCGTAATATGGGTAGATACAACGTATAATGATGGTGCTGGATTTGTGATTCAGATGCCCACAATTTAGGATAAAACATTGAAAACAGAATTACCTTTTATACTTGTTGTTGATGATGAGCCAGATATTAGGCAGCTAGTCTCCGAAATTCTTGAAGATGAAGGTTATCAGGTCGAAATGGCTGAAAGTGCTACTTCAGCAAGAGATAGAAAAAACTTGAGACAACCTCACTTGATTTTACTTGATATCTGGATGCCGGATACTGATGGAATTACATTATTAAAGGAATGGGTGGCAGAAGACAAATCACTCTGTCCGGTTATTATGATGTCAGGACATGGGTCTGTTGAATCAGCAGTAGAGGCGACAAGGTTAGGTGCTTATGATTTTTTAGAAAAGCCGTTGTCTTTGGCGAAATTATTGCTGACAGTAGAGCGAGCACTTGAAGCCAGTTACTTACAACAGGAAAATGCAGGGCTTAAACAGCAGTTAATGCTGGAGATTGACCCAGTCGGTAAAAGCGTAGCAATCGAACGAACAAAAGAACAGTTGAAACGCTTGGCACAACATAATGCTAAATTGTTACTTGTTGGTGAAGCAGGGGTTGGTAAAGAATTGTTTGCAAGATACTTGCATAATAATTCTGCTCGTCGTGATGGCCCGTTTGTTGATGTGGCAGTAGGGAGTATTTCACCTGAAAACTCAACTGTTGAGTTTTTTGGTAAAGAAGAAAATGGAAAAGTTTATCAAGGACTGCTTGAACAAGCACATGGTGGTACTTTATTTTTGGGTGAAATTGCAGGAATGGATTTGAAAACTCAGGCACGATTATTGAGTGCGTTGGAGTCAAGTTCCTTTCTTAGGGTAGGAGGCAGTGAAGCAGTTCGTGTAGATACTAGAGTGATTGCATCAACAAGGGTAACACTTGATGAAGAAGTTAACGAAGGGCGGTTTCGGCAGGATTTATTTTATTTACTAAACGAAGTTTCTCTTGATATTTGTTCTTTAAGAGAGCATGGCGAAGACGTGCCAAGCTTGTTAAGTTATTATGTGGATTATTTTATTAATGTGGAGAAGCTTCCTTTCAGAAAGTTTTCAATGGCATCACAAAATTATTTAAGAAACTATGGCTGGCCTGGAAATGTTAGAGAACTGAGGAATTTAGTCCAGCGTTTAATGATTTTAGGTGCAGGGGATGAAATTGAGTTAGATGAGGTAAAGGCGGCATTAGGATCAATCGCCTCAGACCCTGTTTTGAATTCGGCCGTACCAGATTTTTTTAACTTTCCTTTAAAAGAGGCAAGAGAACATTTTGAAAAATCTTATCTGGAATATCATTTTGAACAAACAGAGGGGAGCGTAGCAAAACTAGCTGCAGCGATTGGTATGGAAAGAACGCATTTATATCGTAAACTACATGCCCTGAATATAAAATTATAAATAAACTTGAAATAACTAGAGTTGTCTAGTACAATTTCCGCTTTTTTAAGCCTTAACATTTACTAAAAGTATAGATGAAAACATTTAGTGCGAAGCCAGCAGAAGTTAAGCGCGATTGGTATGTAATTGATGCGGAAGGCAAGACATTAGGTCGCCTTGCTACTGAAGTTGCACGACGTCTTCGCGGTAAACATAAACCAGAATATACACCACATGTTGATACAGGTGATTACATTATAGTGATAAACGCTGAGAAGATTGGTGTCACTGGTAATAAGGAAAGCGATAAAATGTATCATCATCATACCGGTTATATTGGTAACTTAAAGTCGGTAAGTTTGGGTAAATTAAGAAAAACTTTTCCTGATCGTATTATAAGAAAAGCAGTTGAAGGTATGTTGCCTAAAAACCCATTAGGTCGTGCAATGTTTAAAAAACTGAAAGTATATGCAGGATCTTCTCATGATCATCAGGCTCAACAGCCTAAAGTTTTGGAAATATAGGATAAAGTATGGCAGCTCAATATTATGGAACAGGTCGTCGTAAAAGTGCAGTAGCAAGAGTTTATGCAACGATAGGCACAGGAAAGTTTACGATTAATAGCCAGACAATAGAAGAATATTTTGGTCGTAAAACAGATCAAATGCTTGCGAAGCAACCATTAGAACTTCTTGAGAAAGTATCAGATTTTGATTTGAATGTCATTGTAAAAGGTGGTGGACCTTCTGGTCAGGCTGGTGCAATTCGTCATGGCCTTACAAGAGCTTTAATGGATTTTGATGAAGAGTTACGTCCGGCGTTAAGAGCTGCTGGGTATGTGACTCGTGATGCACGTGTTGTAGAGCGTAAGAAAGTAGGGTTGCATAAAGCTAGAAAGCGTCCTCAATACTCAAAACGTTAATCGTTTATTGGAAGGGTTTTATCTATTCCAGCAAAAAGGCCGTTGTCGAAAGACACGGCCTTTTTTTATTTTTAGGCTTCAATAGATAATGGAAGTATTTAAAAAAGGGGCTTTTCTTACAGAGAAAGTTAGATGTGTTATCTTGAAAAAAAAAATAATGACCCCAGATAATGTTCAACCAAATTAGTAAATTCTAGAATTACAGGAAGCGAGTAAAAAATGACTGTTGAAACAAAAAAAGAAACACTGGGGTTTCAGACTGAAGTAAAGCATTTGTTACATTTGATGATTAATTCTTTGTACAGTAACAAAGAAATTTTTCTTCGAGAATTGATTTCAAATGGCTCTGATGCAGCTGATAAGTTACGTTTTGAAGCGTTGTCGAATGAAAGTCTTTATGAAGGCAATAGTGATCTTTCAATCAGAGTGGATTTTGATAAGGATGAGCGGACAGTCACTGTTGCAGACTCGGGTATTGGTATGACCAGAGAAGAAGTACAAGATCATATTGGTACTATTGCAAAATCAGGAACAAAGCAGTTTTTTGAGAAACTAACGGGTGATCAAGCTAAAGATAGCGAGTTAATTGGTCAGTTTGGAGTGGGTTTTTATTCAGCATTTATTGTCGCTGATAAAGTAACACTAACAACACGTAAAGCGGGAACAAAAGAAGCCGTTCGATGGGAGTCAGCTGGTGAAGGTGATTACACAATAGAAACTGTTGATAAAGAAACTCGCGGAACAGAAATAGTTTTACATCTAAAAGAAGGTGAAGATGAGTTTTTAGATGGTTATAGATTAAGGTCTATCATAAAGAAATTTTCAGATCACATTTCTTTACCAATTATCATGAATCAGGATATTCCTGCTGAAACGGATGAGGATGGTAAGGAAACTGCGCCTGCTCGTATTGAAGATGAGACAGTGAATAGTGCTTCAGCATTGTGGACTAAGTCAAAAGATGATATTTCTGATGAAGATTATAATGAATTTTATAAACATGTTGGTCATGATTTTCAAGACCCGTTGACTCATGTTCACAGTAAAGTTGAAGGTGTCAATGAATATACTTTGTTACTTTATGTTCCTGCGCGCGCGCCTTTTGATATGTGGGACAGAGATGCTAAGCATGGTGTAAAACTATATATCCGTAAAGTTTTTATTACCGATGATGCAGAGCAATTGATGCCACGTTATTTACGTTTTGTACGTGGAGTGATTGATGCAGATTCATTGCCGCTTAACGTATCAAGAGAAATTCTTCAACAAAGTAAGCAAATTAGCACAATCAAAGCGGGCGCAGTTAAAAAAGTTCTAGGGCTTTTAAAGTCCATGGCTAATAACGATGCAGAAAAATATGAAAAATTTTGGTCTGAGTTTGGTAACGTAATAAAAGAAGGTGTGATTGAAGATCACAAAAATAAAGATGCAGTAGCAAAGTTATTGCGTTTTTCTTCGACTCATACTGATAAAGAAAAACAGGATGTGGCACTTGCTGATTACGTGACGCGTATGAAAGAAGGCCAGGAAAAAATTTATTATGTAACTGCTGACAGTTTTTCCGCAGCTAAAAACAGCCCTCATTTAGAAATTTTCCGCAAAAAAGGCGTGGAAGTTATTTTAATGGCTGACCGTGTTGATGAATGGTTGATTTCTAATCTAACCGAGTTTGATGGAAAACAATTGCAATCGGTTGCAAAAGGTGAACTAGATTTAGATAAGCTGGATACTGAGGAAGATAAAAAAGACAAGGAAGAGACTGGCAAAGATTTTGAAGCGGTTATAAAACAGATGAAAGAAGTCTTAGGTGAAAAAGTAAGTGAAGTGCGTATTACCAATCGCTTAACAGATTCTCCTGCTTGTTTGGTGACGGGTGATAATGATATGAGTCTGAATATGGAGCGTATTATGAAAGAAGCGGGGCAATCAATGAATATGATGGGTATGGGAGGTTCAAAGCCTATTTTTGAAATTAACCCAACACATGCTTTGGTTACAAATATAAAAGATGAGCAAGACGATGATCGTTTTGCTGATATAACTAATATATTGTTTGATCAGGCTATTCTTAGTGAGGGTGGGCAGTTGGATGACCCAAGTGCATTTGTTCATAAATTGAATGGATTGTTACAAGGCTTGTTAACATAGCATTAATAGTTAAGAGTCTAATAAAAAGGTCGGTTATTCCGGCCTTTTTTTATTGCTTCTGGAGAATTTGTTAAGGTTTAATGGAATTTAAATTAAATAATACCGATGGGTTTGCTCGTAGAGGTCAGTTAACATTTGTTCGCGGAGTCATTGAAACACCTATTTTTATGCCAGTAGGAACTTATGGTTCAGTTAAGTCATTAACGCCAGAAGACCTTACAGGACTTGGTGCGCAAATTATTTTAGGTAATACATTTCATCTTATGTTACGCCCTGGGATGGATGTGGTTAAAGCCCATGGTGATTTGCATGATTTTATGCATTGGGATAAGCCAATTTTGACTGATTCTGGTGGCTTCCAGGTTTTTAGTTTAGGGGCAATGAGAAAAATTACCGAAGAAGGCGTGACATTTAAGTCACCCATAAATGGCAGTAAAATTTTTATGGGGCCTGAAGAATCAATGCAGGTTCAGCGTGATTTAGGCTCGGATATTGTGATGATATTTGATGAATGCACACCTTATCCAGCAACTGAGCAGGAGGCTGCTGATTCAATGCGTTTATCTTTGCGTTGGGCAGAGCGGAGCAAAAAAGCTCATGGAGATAATTTAGCAGCATTATTTGGTATTGTACAGGGAGGAATGTATGAGAATTTGCGGCAAGAGTCGATTGATGGCTTGATTGATGTTGGTTTTGATGGTTATGCGATAGGAGGGCTTTCGGTTGGTGAGCCTAAGGATGAAATGAGGGCGACATTGGATGTTATTCACCAAAAAATGCCGATTAATAAACCCAGATATTTAATGGGTGTTGGCACACCTGAAGATTTAGTTGAGGCGGTTAGACGTGGTATTGATATGTTTGATTGTGTTATGCCTACTCGAAATGCTAGAAACGGTCATTTGTTTACTAGCACAGGTGTGGTGAAAATCAGGAATAGTCAGTATGAATTTGATACTCGACCGTTAGATGAGAATTGTGCTTGTTATACTTGCCAGCATTATTCTCGCGCCTATCTGCGCCATTTAGATAAATGTAAAGAAATGCAAGGGTCTAGATTGAATACAATTCATAATCTTTATTACTATTTAAAATTGATGCAAAACATGCGTGATGCGATTGAAAATAGTGAGTTTTATAAATTTATTGAGCAATTTTATCAGCTAAGAAGTAAAGCGGTTCCAACTGTGGCATAATAGAAGGCTTTGATCAGAACTAAGAACCTGCTCAAGATCTACTGCGTCACTGCTAGTTGCGCTTGGGTGGTCTCTAAATCCTTATTTACTCTGTGTAAACAAGGGTTTATGTGATCCGTCCGTGCACAACTAACAGCGGTTTGTAACATTCTTTAATAGGTTCTAAGAAATGATTCGGAACCATTAATAATTATTATAATTGAGGTTGATAATGAGTTTTTTTATATCTGATGCTATGGCACAGGCAGCTCCAGGAGCAGAGACACCGGGTCTTGAAGGGTTATTATTCCCATTAGCTATTTTGTTGTTTTTCTATTTTTTATTTATTCGCCCACAACAAAAGCGTTCGAAAGAACAAAAAAAAATGATGGAAGCCCTTTCAAAAGGGGCTGAGATTGTCACTAGTGGTGGGATATTAGGAAAAGTTGTAGAGGTTGATGATAATTTTGTAAAAATTGAAGTTTGTGACAATACTTTTATACAGGTGCAGCGCCATGCCATTACAAATATGATGCCTAAAGGTACTTATAAATCCGTCAATAAAAAAGCTAGAAAATAAATAAAACCTGATTTTGTGATTTTTTATTGAAGTTTTAAAAAATCCTATATTTAGGCGTTGTTTTTATAATTCAATATGTCTTATGTTGACTTAAGGAATGAGTGGGTAATAGCATGTTTCTATACTCATTTCATAGTGTTTAATCGTTGGAAAAAAAATGCAAAATCGTTACCCCCTTTGGAAAAATATTCTTATTCTGATTGTTTTAGTGCTTGGAGTTTTCTATGCATTACCTAATTTATTTGGTAATGATCCCTCCGTTCAAGTATCTTCATCATCGACAACTAAATTTGAGCAATCAAAAGCGGATGAAATTGAAAATAAAATAAACAATTCAGGTATTCCAATAAAATCTTTTAACTTTGAGGATGGAAAAATTCTTGTTCGGTTTAATAACACTGATGATCAGTTAAAAGCTGCAGATATGTTAAGAGAAACCAAAGGTCGAGATACAACAGTTGCCTTGAATTTAGCACCAGCAACGCCAGAATGGTTGCGTTCATTTGGCGCAGACCCTATGTATTTAGGTCTTGATCTACGTGGAGGCGTCCATTTCCTATTAGAAGTAGACATGGATGCTGCAATCACACAGGCTGAGGATCGTTATTATAATGACATACGATCTGCTTTGAGAGCAAAAAAAATCAGATATCAGTCTGTGACTAAAGATAAAGGACGAATTAAAATAAAGCTTAAGACAGAGCAGGATAAGCTGGCTGTTGTGGAAATCATGAGTAATGATTTTAGAGAATTAAATATTGTGGATGGAAAAGATTCTGCAGAATTGTTTGCTTCTATTTCTGAAAATGGACAAAAAGAAATTAAGAAGTTTGCTTTAGCTCAAAACATGACAACTTTGCGTAATCGAGTCAATGAGATCGGGGTTGCTGAGCCCGTCATTCAACGACAAGGTGATAATCGAATTGTCGTTCAATTGCCCGGTGTGCAAGATACCACTCGGGCAAAGGAAATATTAGGTACAACGGCAACATTGGAATATCGGTTAGTAGATGTTGAGCATGATGTGCAAAAAGCAGTGAAAGGACATGTACCTTTTGGCTCAAGATTATTTTATGAGAAAAATGGACAGCCAATATTACTTAAACGTCGAGTTATCGTAACAGGTGATCAAATTGTTGATGCCTCTTCTGGTTTTGATCAAAATGGTTCAGCTGCTGTGTTTATTACCTTAAATGGTATAGGCGCCAAAAAAATGGGCAAAATGACTCAGAAGAATATCGGTAAACCAATGGCAGTGGTTTTTATAGAGTATAAAACTGAAACTCGAACCGTCAATGGTAAAAAAATCAGGAAAAAGGAAAAAATAGAGAAAGTTATTAGTGTCGCGACGATTAGAGATACCTTTAGCAAAAAATTTCAAACAACGGGACTGGATAGTCCTCAAGAAGCACGTAATTTAGCACTTTTATTAAGAGCTGGCGCGCTAGCAGCACCTGTTGATATTGTAGAAGAACGTACAGTAGGCCCTAGTTTAGGACAAGATAATATCAATAAAGGGCTGATGTCTGTTTTAGTCGGTTTCGTGTTAGTTCTGATTTTTATGGCTGTCTACTATAAGACTTTTGGGCTTATTGCAAATGTTGCTTTAGGGTTTAATTTGGTCATTATTGTTGCTATTTTATCTTTGTTGCAGGCAACATTAACTTTGCCTGGTATCGCCGGTATTGTATTGACGGTTGGAATGGCGGTTGATGCCAATGTACTGATTTTTGAGAGAATTAAAGAGGAAATAAAAAATGGAAATACGCCGCAATCCAGTATTTTTATTGGTTACGAAAAAGCATTCGTGACTATTTTAGATGCAAATATCACTACATTATTAGTTGCTTTAGTGTTATTTGGATTTGGTACAGGCGCTATAAAAGGTTTTGCCGTGACATTATCTATCGGCATTCTGGTTTCTCTTTTTACTGCAATTTTAGGGACAAGAATGATGGTGAACAAAGTGTATGGGAATCGTCATGTTGAGAAATTGTCAATTTAATTAGATTTGATTGGAAGAAAAAGATGTTGAAAAATGAAATAGATTTTTTAGGTAAACGTAAAATAGCTCTGATTATTTCTAGCCTATTAATTATTGCGTCAATAGTCTCCTTAATTACTAATGGCTTAAAACTAGGGATTGATTTTACTGGGGGAACACTTGTTGAGGTTGGTTATAAGCAGGCTCCAGATTTGGCTGAATTACGTAATACACTGAATAATTCGGGGTTTGAAGATGCTACTGTACAAAATTTTGGTACAACAAAAGATATCCTTATTCGCTTAAAGCCTCAAGAAGGTGTAAGTAATGTGGAGCTAAGTACCAAGGTATTAAATGCGATTAATAGTAAGACAGCAGAGCCTGCTGATATTCGAAGAGTTGAATTTGTAGGCCCTCAGGTGGGAGATGAATTGGCTGAAGATGGTGGGCTAGCATTACTTTATTCTATGTTTGGGATTCTTATTTATGTTGCTTGGCGTTTTGAACATAAATTTTCTCTAGGTTCGGTTGCCGCATTATTTCACGATGTCATTATTACATTAGGTATTTTTTCCATTTTTCAAATGGAGTTTGATCTAACAGTACTGGCTGCTGTTTTAGCCGTGATTGGTTATTCACTTAATGATACAATCGTTGTTTATGACAGAATAAGAGAGAATTTTAGAACACTACGAAAAGGAACTTCAGAAGAAATAATGAATATTTCGCTTAATCAAACATTAAGTAGAACATTGGTGACTTCGATTACAACGGCTCTTGTATTAATTGCTTTAGCCTTGTTGGGTGGTGAGATAATTCATAATTTTGCGATTGCCCTTTTAATTGGTGTTGGTATTGGTACTTATTCATCAATTTATGTAGCAAGTCCTATCGTATTAGCATTAGGCATAACTAAAGAAGATTTAATGTTGCCTGTTAAAGAAGGTGAAGAGATAGATGGGTCGCCTTAGGTGGCAGATGAGTCCTTAGAACCTGTTCAATATTATTGCGCCACTGTCAGTTAGGCTTGGGCTTTGCTCGAAATCCTCATTTACTTCGTGTAAACTCGGTAATAGCTCCTGCATTACTCTACCTACAGCCATCCTTGGCTTAGTCCGGTTTCTGCATTCCTCCCGCCCGCAACTGACAGTGGCTCATAACGATCTTGAGCAGGTTCTTAAAAACTTTAAATAATCAATTTTTCAATAATTTTTAAAATAAAACTGGAGTTTAAAAAATGGCAATAGAACGTACTTTTTCAATTATAAAACCTGATGCAGTAGCAAAAAATGTAATTGGCGAGATCGTAAGTCGTTTTGAAAAAAATGGGTTAAAGATAGTTGCATCAAAAATGATGCAACTATCAAAAGAGAAAGCTGAAGGTTTTTATGCTGAGCATAAAGAGCGTCCTTTCTTTAATGACTTGGTTGCTTTTATGATTTCTGGTCCTGTTGTGGTGCAAGTCCTGGAAGGAGAAGGTGCGGTATTAAAAAACCGTGACCTGATGGGAGCAACAAACCCTAAAGAAGCTGATGCAGGAACGATTCGTGCTGATTTTGCTGAAAGTATCGATGAAAATGCTGTTCATGGTTCAGATGCAACCGAGTCAGCAGCAAGAGAGATTTCTTATTTCTTTTCTAACGATGAACTTTGTGACCGTATCCGCTAAGCCAGAATTAATTAATTTACTTGATTTTGACAGAGAAGGTCTTAAAACCTTCTTTGTTGGAATTAATGAAAAGCCATTTCGAGCAACGCAATTATTGAAATGGATTTATCAGGAAGATGTGACTGATTTTGATCAGATGACAAATCTGAGCAAGTCTTTGCGCACCTACCTGAACGAACATTGTACGATAACTCCTCCAGAATTATTAGTTGAACAAATTGCTACTGATGGTACCCGAAAATGGGCTATAGAAATGAGTTGTGGTAATCGGGTAGAATCTGTTTTTATTCCCGAGAAAAAGCGTGGAACATTATGTGTGTCCTCTCAAATAGGATGTGCATTGGCGTGTACTTTTTGTTCTACTGCGAGGCAAGGATTTAACCGAAATTTATCAGTTTCTGAAATTATTGGCCAACTTTATGTTGCTCAAAAACGTTTGGGGCAGAAAACAAGGATTACCAATGTTGTTATGATGGGTATGGGTGAACCTTTGCTAAATTTTAACAATGTTGTCTCTGCAATGAATTTAATGATGGATGATTTTACTTTTGGGCTGTCAAAACGACGAGTAACAATTAGTACATCGGGAGTAGTTCCTGCAATGAATCGTTTGAATAAAGCTTGTGATGTTAGCATGGCCGTCTCATTACACGCAGCAAATGATGATTTAAGGGATGAATTAGTACCTATTAATCAAAAGTACCCATTAGAGGAACTGATGGAAGCTTGTCGTGAATATGCTAAGCAAGGGCCAAGAAAATATATTACTTTTGAATATGTTATGTTAAAAGACAGGAATGACTCTATTCAGGATGCAAGACAATTGGTTAGGCTTTTGAAAGATGTACCCTCTAAAATAAATCTTATACCGTTCAACCCATTTCCTAATTCAAATTATCTTTGTTCGCCGCCTGAAACAATTACTCGATTTAAAGATATATTATATAAAGCAGGCATTATGACAACAATCAGAAAAACCAGAGGGGAAGATATTGATGCTGCATGTGGCCAGCTAGTCGGTAAAGTTAAAGATAAAAGTCGTCGATACTTAAAATTACAAAAAATGGGTGATGCTTATGTTGCATAGTAAGAGTATTAAATGGTTATTAGTGGCTCTATTGTGTGTTCTGGTCAGCGCATGTGTAAGTACTCAAGGCTCAAAAAAATCTGTTTCTAATAAAGAAAAGGCGGCGTTAAATTTAAAAATAGGTGGTCGCTATCTGGAACTGAATATGTTAGAAATAGCCAAAGAAAAAATAGAGTTGGCAATCTCTCAGGATTCAAAAAATGCAAAAGCATATAATACGCTAGGTGTATTATATGAGCGCTTGAAACTATATGATAAGGCAGGAAAGCAGTATAAAAAAGCTATTCAGTTAGATGATAATGATGCAAGTATACAAAATAACTATGGTCGTTTTTTATGTGAGAAAGATGATTATCAAGCTGGGTTGGCGTTGTTAAAAAAGGCAATATCAATGCCTTTTAATCATAGAAAGTGGTTTGCATATACAAATATAGGAAGATGTGAATTAGGGCAAGGTGATCCGGTGGCGGCTGAAAGAAGTTTTCGCCAGGCTCTACAGGAAAATAAAAGTTATTCGCCGGCACTGAGTGAAATGCAAAAAATAAGCTATAAGGCAAAAAAATACATGTCTGCTCGTGCATTTTTAGAACGTTTCCTAGCTGTTTCTAAGCATACTTCTGAAACACTATGGTATGCAGTGCAAACTGAGAGAGCTTTAGGAAATAAGGCAATGTCAGATAAATATAGAGAGCAGTTATTAAAGCGATTTCCTACATCAAAAGAATCTGAGCAAGTCAAAACAGCGATCAGATAAACCTCACGATTTAATTTAAACATAAGACTAATTAACAAAAGATTTATTTGATTCAATGGCAACAAAAAACTCATCAGTTCAAGCTATTCGTGGAATGCATGATGTTCTACCAGAACAGACTCCGCGCTGGCAATATGCGGAAAAAATAATCAGAAAAGTACTTGAAAGTTATTGTTATAAGGAAATTCGCTTACCTATTGTTGAAAAAACAGAACTTTTTAAACGATCGATTGGGGAAGTCACAGATATTGTCGAAAAAGAAATGTACACTTTTGATGACAGAAATAATGAATCACTTACCCTGAGGCCAGAAGGAACAGCAGGTTGCTTAAGGGCCTGTTTAGAGCATGGTTTATTGCATAATCAAGTACATAGACTTTGGTATTATGGACCTATGTATCGGTATGAGCGACCACAAAAAGGTCGCTATCGACAGTTTTATCAATTAGGGTTGGAGACTTATGGGGTGCCTGGGCCGGATATTGATGCTGAAATTATTTTATTGACTGATCGGATGTGGAAGCAACTTGGTATCAGAGATAAAGTGAAATTACAGCTAAATACTTTAGGTACAGCTGAAGAAAGGATAGTGTATAGAGATAAGCTTGTTGACTATTTCAAACAACATATTGATGAATTAGATGAAGATAGTTTACGCAGACTTAAAACCAATCCATTAAGAATTCTTGATAGTAAGAATAGAGATTTACAAAAAGTAATTAAGGGTGCTCCTGAGTTATTGGATTATCTGGGGGATGATAGTCGATCTCACTTTGAGACATTAACTAAAACACTCGATCAATTAGGCGTTGATTATCAATTAAATTCCAGGTTGGTTCGAGGCCTTGATTATTATGGAAAGACAGTTTTTGAATGGGTTACTGAAGATTTAGGATCGCAAGGAGCTATTTGTGCTGGTGGGCGATATGATGGATTAATTGAACAGTTAGGTGGAAAAACAAATTATGCCATTGGTTTTGCAATGGGAATGGAAAGATTGTTGTTATTGTTAGAACAATTAGATAACCTTCCCGTTGACCGCAGTGTAGATGTCTATATGATATTGGTAGGCGTAGAGGCTGAAAAACAAGGTTTGTTCTTTGCTGAAACGATTAGAAATGAAATTGAAGGAATTAAACTGCAAGTTAATTGCGGGGGTGGCAGTTTTAAAAGCCAATTTAAAAAAGCAGACAAAAGTGGTGCTGAATATGCGATTATTTTAGGTGAGGACGAAGTAAGTCGAGGAGAGGTTTGTTTAAAACCACTTAGAATAGTTCAAGAGCAAAAAAGTATGTCTCAAAAAGAGCTTATAAAAATACTGAATGGTAGGCTTAATTAATCGTAAGTACTCGACCATAAATATTTTAACAATTTTATGCAGGATTTTTTGTCATATTCAAGGCATATAAACTGACGCATAGCGAGCTACGCAACTGTTTATGCAACGCCGAAGATGATAAAAAAGACAAATAAAATGTTAAAATATTTATGGTCGAGTACTTATAGCCTACTCGAATTAATAGATTTTAAATTATAGAGAATAAACGTGGAAATTTACGATACAGATGAAGAACAGGTAGCGGCTTTAAAAAGATGGTGGAAAGAAAACGGAACAGCAACTCTAACAGGTATTGTAGTAGGAATAGTATTGATTGCAGGGTGGAAATTTTGGCAAAATTATACAAAAGATAAGGCCAATCAAGCATCAGTACTTTTCGAGCAATTGCTTGACTATGCAGAAAAGGGAAAGGACGAATCTATTCAAAAAATAAGTGAACGTATTTCAGAGGGTTTTGATTCAACAGTTTATGCTACTTACTCAGATTTTATTCTTGCTAAAACTAAAGTGACACAAGGCGATTTGGATGCAGCAAAGGTTATATTTAAAAAACTAATGAGTGAATCCGATTCACCAGAATTAAGAAATCTGGCGAGAATAAGGTTAATCAGATTGTTGTATTCAACAGGTGAAAATGAAAAAGGATTACAATTAATTGCTGAAGTTGATCAATCAAATGCTCAAGGTTTTGCTTCCAGTTATGATGAATTAAAAGGCGATCTTTATGTAGCTTTAGATCGTTTAGGAGAAGCAAGAACAGCTTATCAAAGTGCTTTAAGAGCAGGTAGTGGCTCTCGTTTACTACAGTTTAAACTGGATGATATTTCTGTTTCTGAAATTTTGGAAAGTGACACTCAAGGACGTCCTAAGGTAGAAGGTTAGTTTCTTTTTCTAAACTTGAACAGAAAGATCTAATGATAAAATTAAATCGATACACTCCTTTATTTTTAAGTGCTCTAACTATTTTGTTACTAACGGGTTGTGCTGCTTTAGAATCAACGAATGAATTTGTTACCGGAGTGAGCAGTTATTTTCTGGGTGGTGAAGATAATCAAGAGCCACCTGCTGAACTAGTTGAATATAAACAGGAAATTGAAATTGAGGAGCTTTGGAGTAAAAGTGTAACGGAAGGAGAGGGAGATGAACAATTTCTAAATCTTGTGCTGGTTGTTAGCAAAGGAAAAGCACTGGTAGCAGACATGGAAGGATTGATACAAGCACGAGATATAAAAACTGGTGATTTAATTTGGGAAACAGAAACGGAATATAGTTTTTCTTCTGGGCCTGGTGTTGGCGATAACTTACTTGTTTTGGCGACAAGTGATGCAAAGATAGTTGCTGTGGATATAGAAACAGGAGAAAAAAAATGGGATGCCTCTGTTTCGAGTGAGGTTCTAGCCAAACCTGTTTTAACGGACGATATTGTAATTATACGCACAACAGATGGTAAGTTAGTCGCTTTAAATAAAAAAGATGGAACTCAATTGTGGGTTTTTGAAAAAAGTGTGCCGGCCTTAAGTATCAGAGGAACAGGTACCCCAATTATTGTTGATCAAAATATCATTGCGGGTTATGCAAATGGAAAATTGTTATCCTTAAGATTGGTTGATGGAAAAAGTGGTTGGGAAACAAGTATAGATATACCTAGTGGCAGATCAGAGGTTGAGCGCTTAGTAGATTTAGACGTTGATCCTGTTGAAACTGATGGTATTATCTTTGTTTCTAGTTATCAAGGAGGGACAACCGCTATTTTAGCTGCCGATGGTGATGTTTTATGGCGCAATGAAGATGTCTCTTCATTTGCTGGAATGAGCTATGACTGGAAATACTTATATGTGAGTGACACAAGTAGCCATGTTTGGCAGCTAGACCAGCGAAATGGTGCATCTCTTTGGAAACAAGATAAATTGTTTAATAGAATACTGACTGCACCTTTGACTTACGAAGATTATGTTGTCGTTGGTGATTATGATGGTTATTTACATTGGTTGGCAGTCAGTGACGGAAGACAGTTAGGTCGAGTTAAAGTCGCAGACTCAGCAATCGAGGCTAAACCAGTGGTTGTTGATAATATAGTTTATGTTTATTCAAAAGATGGTACTCTTGCTGCACTAAAAGCGAAATTATTCTAAGGAACGCGCACGTAATAAGTTCGTCAACTGAAACTGGCGCAGGATATTTATTTGTCTTCAACTAACACATGGATGTGTGTAGGTAGAGTAATGCAGGAGCAATTACCGATGCTTGGCAACGGGCGCATAGCGAGCTATGGAACTGTCGTCACAACACCGAAGATGGACAAAAAGCCCCGCTATTTGTCGAAGTGATTTCGTACACGTTCCTAAATGATGGAATTCTGCTGAAAATGTAATGCTGATGATTTTTTGTCAGATAAAAGAACGCTATGTTCAATTTTAAAAAACAACACTTTACTCCATGTTACCTGTTATTGCCTTAGTTGGTCGTCCAAATGTTGGGAAATCAACACTCTTCAATTATTTAACACGTAGTCGAGATGCGTTAGTTGCGGATCACCCTGGACTAACAAGAGACCGTAAATATGGTCGAGTGAAAAGAGGTGAGAGAGATTGTTTAGTCGTTGACACAGGCGGTATTGTTGAAGCAAGTGAAGGCATTGACAGTTTTGCTAAAAAACAGGTGCAAGTTGCATTAGATGAGGCTGACATTGTCTTTTTTATGGTTGATGCTCGTGAAGGGATGAATAGTTCTGATGAAGCAATTGCAGCTACTTTGAGAAAACTGGATAAACCTATAATTTTAGTCGCCAACAAGATTGATGGCCTAAATACAGATATTGCCACGGTAGATTTTTTTTCTTTAGCCTTAGGAAAACCAGTCCAAATAGCTGCAACACATGGGCGTGGAGTAGGTGAATTATTAGCCCGAATTGATGACTTAATTGCTTTATCGGACGAT
>CAZHUE010000005.1:19017-33658 GCA_964535875.1 uncultured Methylomarinum sp. | reverse complement strand
AGACAAGCAAAAATTCTGCGCAATACCGGTAGGTTATTTATTGCGTGTTACCTAAAACCTTTTAATGGCAGTGGGATCAATAAATAGGAGGAGTATTAATAATTTTCCGGAAGGTTAAGTTAATCCGTTCCTTTTTGGTCTTTTTTGTTTTTGGAAGTTCATGCTTCCAATGATGTTGTATTTCTCCACTCATTAATAGTAAATCACCGTGAGTTAACATAACATCCAGAGTTTCTTTGTGTTTACTATGCCTAAATCTAAGCAAACGCGATTCGCCAAGACTTAGGGAGGCAATGCTTGGGTTTTTACCCAGTTCTTTCTCATCATCTGCATGACACCCCATAGAGTCAGAGCCACTCCTATAAAGATTACCCATAACACTATTAAAAGAGAGTTTCTGCTCAGCCTCGATTTTTAGTTTAATTTCTAAAAGGTGGGTAGGCCAAGGTAATGGCTGGTGGAGAACGCCAGAATATTGGTAGTTGGCTCCCTTGTCTCCATACCAACACATAAGTCGAGGAACTTTTACCCAGCGACCATAAAGATATATTTGTTCTTCTTGCCAAGCCAAGCTATTCAATAGAGTTTTAAATAACTCGTTTGCATCAGTGGTTTGGTAAAAATTTTTTATTAAAAACAGTTCGCCATCGAAGGGAAGAAGGTTCTTCAAAGGTGTAGTTTAGTCAGTCGAGAAAAAGTGGCTAAAGACATTAATTATATGGGTATGATCTTCCACTCCTGCACTTTCTCTGATACTGTGCATTGCCCACATTGGGTTTCCTACATCTATTGTTCTGATGCCTAGTTTTGCAGAAGTCATTGGACCAATTGTGCTGCCACATGGAATATCTGTACGATGTGAATATTTTTGATACGGTGTTTTGGTTTGATTACACCAATTGATAAACATTGCTTCTGAAATGCATTCTGATGAGTAGCGATGGTTGGCGTTTGTTTTAATAACCGGCCCTTTGTTGACTGTTACTTTATGTTCTGGCTCGTAGGCAGAGGGAAAGTTGGGTTGGTAGGCGTGAGCCATATCTGCACTGATCATAAAGCTGTTGGCCAGGGTGCGTTGATAGTCCTCTTTATTTAGCTCCATTGCCAGAGCAATACGCTCAAGGATGTCGGGTAAAAAGCTGCCATCTGCTCCCTTAGTGCTTTCACTGCCAATTTCTTCATGATCAAAAAAAGCACAAAGGTTTGTGTTGCCGGAGGTTAAAGCTGAATCATTTAATAAAGCCTGAAGTCCTGCATGGCAAGATGCTAAATTGTCAAGCTGGCTGTTGGCATAAAACTGTTGTTTATCTCCCCAAAAAGAACCTTTTTGAGTGTCAAAAACATTTAACTCCCAGGATAGAATGTCTTTTGCTTTGATACCAGAAGCTTGTTCCAGTAGCTGAGTTAAATATTGCTGAGAAAGCTGTGTTCCAATGGCTGTAGAGATAATTAATGCTAATTCATTTTGTTTGTGTAACTTTAGCCCTTCCTCATTAACCGTTCTGTTCATATGGATGGCAAGGTTGGGTAGGCGTAATAATGGTTGCTCAAACTTAACCAGCTGGCTATCAATTTGTCCGTCAGGTGTTTTATAACTAAATCGGCCTGCTAAACTTAAATCTCTATCGGTAAAGGTTGCTAAAATTGGCCCTCCATAGACTTCTACACCTAATCTTAATAAGCCTTCTGTATTATTAACAGGGTTTGGTTTAATTTTTAAACTAGGGGAGTCAGTATGGGCACCTAAAATTTTATAGCCAGAATCTGTTAAGGGCTTTTCCCCAGCAACAAAGAAAATGATAGAAGAATCATCTCGAATAACGTAATATTGCCCTCCTCTTTTCAATCTCCATTTGTGTTTTTCATCCAGTTGTTTAAAGTTACTTTCAACTAATTGGTTTTCTATGTTATTTACCACATGGTAAGGACTGGGACTATGATCAATAAAGTCTAATAAATCCTGTACTTGTTGTTTTTTCTTCTTCATGACTTATCTTTTAACTTTAGCGATGCAGAATTGATGCAATAGCGTAGCTCTGTTGGTTTAGGGCCATCTTCAAAAACATGGCCTAAATGTGAGTCGCAGGTTTTACAAGTTACCTCGGTTCTTTTCATACCATGGCTAATATCGACAATTTGATTAATATTTTCCTTATTTATAGTATTCCAAAAACTTGGCCAGCCAGAGCCGGAATCATATTTTGTTTCTGAATCAAAAAGAGTGTTTCCACAGCAAACGCAATGATAAACACCTGGTTTTTTACAATCTGTATATTCACCTGAAAAGGGTTTTTCTGTTCCCTTGTTTCGGCATATATTGTATTGTTCTGGTGTGAGGTTTTTTCCCCACTCTCGTTCACGATCCATTTTTTCGGTCATTGCTGTACCCCTTAATTTGTATTAGTTTTATTCTACTCTTGAGGTTATATTATGGAAAGTTTAAATCATCCTAGAAAAAGCAGTTGCTCACGGTTTATAGCACAAGCTATTGATTCCACAGCACTTCAAAAAATGTCCGCTATAACCTATAGGTGAAGCTAAATTTTTTTGACCTGTATGGAGGTAGGAAATGCAGGTTTTGCAGGAGAAAAAACCTGTAAAGAACTGTTAAACCAAGGTCTTGCGCTATAATTCTGCAGTTCAACTGCTTTTTATAGGATCATAAATTGCAGGTTTTGTATGGAGAAATCAGGCAATAAAATTATGGTATAATGCCATAGTTAATTAGTTCATATAGGAAATTAAGCATGAACGAAATGATGAGTTCAGGTGTTGAGCTGATGCTAATAGGGATGGGGATTGTCTTTGCATTTTTAGCTTTGTTGATAGTCATGGTAAATATTATGACAGCAGTAATCCAACGCTTTTTTCCAGAAGACCCCATGTTGGACGTTTCGTCCGTTTCAGCATCAACTAGTCACACAGATTCAGGTGTTATAGCTGCAATTAGTGCTGCGGTACATCAATATCGTAGTAAGCATAAATAATCTTTAAAGCAAATTTACAAAGTGGGCTTAAAACGACAGACCCAACAAAGGTCATTAGGAGAAAACATGGTAGAGCTGAAAAAGTCTTTAGGCATAACAGAAGTCGTTTTACGTGATGCGCACCAATCAATACTGGCTACTCGTATGCGCATTGAAGATATGTTACCCATTTGTGAGAAATTAGATCAAATTGGTTATTGGTCTATTGAATCGTGGGGTGGTGCGACATTTGATGCCTGCATTCGATATTTAGGTGAAGACCCTTGGGAAAGATTGCGTCTGTTAAAAGCGGCTATGCCTAAAACTCAGCAACAAATGTTACTTCGTGGTCAGAATATTTTAGGTTACCGGCATTATGCTGATGATGTGGTTGATAAATTTGTAGAGCGTTGTGTTGTTAATGGTATGGATGTCTTCCGTATTTTTGATGCAATGAACGATATGCGAAATATTAAACAAGCTGTTAAAGCCGTATTGAATACTGATGCACATGCTCAGGGTACTATTTCTTATACTACTAGCCAATTTCATACGATAGATAAATGGGTGGTTCAAGGTAAACAAATTGAAGACTTGGGTGCGCACTCAATCTGTATTAAGGACATGGCTGGGTTATTAAAGCCCTATGATGCGTTTGAATTAGTGACTAAATTAAAACAGTCAACAAATATTCCTATTCATATTCATTGCCATGCAACCACTGGTTTGAGTGTCGCGACACTGATTAAAGCAATTGAAGCCGATATTGATAATGTTGATACTGCAATATCATCACTAAGTATGACTTATGGCCATAGTCCTACAGAAACGATTGTTGCCAGTTTAGAAGGGCAAAGCCGTGATACTGGTCTAGATTTAGTAAAACTGGAAGAAATAGCGCATTATTTTAGAGGTGTTAGAAAAAAATATGCGCAGTATGAGGGAAGTTTAAAAGGCGTTGACAGCCGAATCTTGATTTCACAAGTTCCAGGCGGTATGTTGACCAATATGGAAAGTCAGCTTAAAGAACAAGGTGCAGAAGATAAATTTGATGAAGTGTTAAAAGAAATTCCTAGAGTAAGAGAAGACTTGGGGTTTATTCCATTAGTTACACCCACTTCACAAATTGTTGGAACACAAGCAGTACTCAATGTTATTGCAGGGGAACGTTATAAAACAATCACAAAAGAAACAGCCGGTGTATTGAAAGGTGAATATGGTGCAGCTCCAGCAGGTTTAAATAAAGAATTACAAGCACGTGCGTTGAATGGCTCAGAAGTGATTATATGCAGGCCAGCAGATTTGTTAGAACCTGAAATGCATAAATTGATTGCAGAGGTGGAAGAAAAAGCCAAGGAGGAAGGTGTAACACTCGCAAAAAACGTAGAAGAAGATGCGTTGATTAATGGGCTTTTTGCGCTTGTTGGTTGGAAATTTATATCAAATCGTGGCAACCCTGAAGCTTTTGAGCCAGCACCTAACCCAGAAGCGGATTTCTCTGCGAATGTACAACAGGTAGGAAAGACAAAAAACGCGGTTGAGACTTATTCAGTTAATGTAGATGGAAGAAGCTACAATGTTGCCGTTGGGCCAAGTGGGTCCAATATTAGCGTGCAGCAAACAGGTGACACCTCAGTATCATCTGCAAGTAGTGGAGAAATAATAGAATCACCTATGGCGGGGACTATATTGAAGATTAATGCTGCTCAAGGTGCTTATGTTGTTAAAGGCGATGTTGTATTAATTATGGAAGCGATGAAAATGGAAACGGAAGTGCGTTCTAAAATTTCAGGCACAGTCAGTATCGTTAATGTGAAAGAAGGTGATGCAGTTGCCGTTGGTGAAGTCGTAATAACCTTATAGATATAATATCAATTTTATGAGTATGCTTCTAAGAACCTGTTCAAGATCTACTGTGCCATTGCCAGTTACGCTTGGGCGGTGCTCGAAATCCTCATTTACTTCGTGTAAACTTCGGTTTCTGTGCTCCGTCCGTCCGTAACTGACAGCGACGACACAGTAGACCTTGAACAGGTCCTAACTATTTTCCTGAATAAAATAAAGACAGTTTATGGATAATCTTATCTCCTTATGGGAAAGCACCGGCTTTTATAACTTTACTGGCGCACAAATCTTTATGATGCTGGTTGGTTTTTTGTTAGTTTACCTTGCTATTAAGAAAGGTTTTGAGCCTTTGTTATTATTACCTATCGGTTTTGGTTCAATTTTAAGTAATATTCCTGTTGCAGGTATTGCTGAACCAGGCGGTATTTTATATTATTTCTATCTTGGAATTGAAACAGGCGTTTTTCCTTTATTGATCTTTATGGGTGTAGGAGCCATGACAGATTTTGGCCCAATGCTTGCCAACCCAAAGACCTTATTTTTAGGCGCAGCGGCTCAATTTGGAATTTTTTCCACCCTGCTGGGGGCCTTAGCACTTAATTTTATTCCGGGAATGGAATTTTCACTAAAAGATGCGGCGGCTATCTCCATTATTGGGGGGGCTGACGGACCTACAGCAATTTATGTTGCTTCTAAATTAGCACCAGAACTATTAGGTGCAATAGCCGTTGCTGCATATTCATATATGGCTTTGGTTCCATTAATCCAGCCTCCAATCATGCGCGCATTGACAACAGAAGCAGAGCGAAAAATAGAAATGCAACAGCTTCGTGTTGTAAGTAATACTGAAAAAATAATTTTTCCACTCATGCTTTTAATACTTAGTGCCCTTCTTCTCCCTTCAGCAGCACCATTAGTCGGCATGTTTTGTTTAGGGAATTTAATGAATGCTTGTGGAGTGGTTGATAGACTAAGTAAAACAGCTCAAAATGAATTGATTAATATTGTCACCATCTTTTTAGGTTTGGCTGTAGGATCAAAATTGAGTGCAGAAGCTTTTCTTAAAACTGAGACTCTTGGTATTTTAGCTTTAGGTGCGATTGCTTTTTGTATAGGGACTGCCTGTGGTGTTTTAATGGCTAAACTAATGAATAAATTTAGTAAAACACCGATTAATCCATTGATTGGTGCAGCAGGAGTTTCCGCAGTGCCGATGGCAGCCAGAGTGGCCAATAAAGTTGGATTAGAGAGTAATCCTCACAACTTCCTTTTAATGCATGCTATGGGCCCAAATGTAGCCGGTGTAATTGGCTCTGCTGTTGCTGCGGGCGTTTTGTTAAGTTTAGTAAAATAATTCTACGCCTGATGATGGCTTTTTAAATAGTCTTTAGTTATTTTAAATATTATTGGACTTAATAAGCCAAGAGCAATTAGGTTTGGTATAGCCATTAGACCATTTAGCACATCAGCTAGTAACCAGATTACATCAAGTTTTCCCATTGCACCAACGGGGATTGCACACAGCCATAGAAATCTATATGGCTTGATTGCCCTTACTCCAAACAAAAATTCTGCACATCTCTCGCCATAATAGCTCCAACCCAAGATAGTGGTGAAAGCAAAGACCACTAAGCTAAAGACGATGATATAACCACCCCATCCTGGCATTGCAGTATTAAAGGCTAATGTTGATAAAGCAGCGCCTGTTTCCCCACTTGACCAAACCCCAGATAATATAATGACTAATGCGGTCATGGTGCAGATGATTAAGGTATCAATAAATGTGCCTAGCATTGCTATCATGCCTTGTTGAACCGGTGATGATGTTTTGGCCGCTGCATGGGCAATGGGTGCGCTCCCAAGACCAGCTTCATTAGAAAAAACACCCCTGGCAACACCAAAGCGAATGGCCGCCCAAACAGCAGCACCGGTAAAACCGCCAACGGCTGCCGTTTCACTAAAAGCACTACTAACTATTAAATATAAAGCCTCAGGGAGTTGGCCTAAATTATTAAAAATTATTAACAAAGCACCTGTAATGTAGGTAAATGCCATTGCAGGGACAAGGGCAGAAGCCACAGTTGCAATTCGACCAACTCCACCCAAAATAACAGCGGCTGTTAATATTGTAATAGCAACTCCTGTTTGCCATGCCGGGATGTTGAATGTAGTTTTTACAGCATCAGCAACTGAGTTGGCTTGAACCATATTCCCAATACCGAAAGCAGCTAATGCTCCAAAAATAGAAAATGTAATAGCTAAACCATGCCATTTTTGTCCAAGACCATTTTTAATATAATACATAGGACCGCCGACATGATTTCCCAGGCTATCAACTTCTCTGTATTTAACGGCTAAAACTGCTTCAGCATATTTAGTTGCCATACCAAATAAAGCGGTTATCCACATCCAGAAAATAGCTCCGGGCCCACCTAAGAAAATTGCTGTTGCTACACCTGCAATATTTCCAGTACCAATGGTCGCTGATAAAGATGTCATTAATGCCTGGAAAGGAGAAATATCTCCGGCTTGTGCTACATTTCTACTTTTCCAAAGGAGAGAGAAGGATTTGAGTGTATATAGCCATGGAAATGCCTTTAGTCCAATGGTGAGAAAAATGCCAATGCCCAATAAAAAGGCTAGCATTATGGGCCCCCAAACTAGCGTACTCAGTTGATTTAGTATGGGTTCAAAACCTGTCATTTAGGTAGCTTGTTTGCCTCACTAGATAGATCATAATCAGCACCCACACTAATAATAAAGCTGGTTGCTTGTTCAATATCCATTTGGGATTTAACGACTTTTGACTCATGTGCAATAATAGTAAAACCAGATGTTGGGTTAGGTGATGTTGGAACAAACAGGATATAACGATCCTTTTCTTTATTTGTTACGTAAGCAGGAACCCAGAGGCCTTCTTTAGGGTACTCTATGTAGACCACTTCTCTAGCTATTTTTTGTTCATGTCCAGAGAACATATTGACTAATTTCTTTGTTACTCTGTAAATAGTATTAAAAAATGGAATTTGGTTAATAGTATAATCAATAACAGAAACGATTGATGATTTTCCAATGCTTAACCGATAGCCAATATAAGAAAACATAGAAAAGCTCATTATAAATATCAAAGTAGTGGTTAGATAGTTGTCATAATAGCCATAAACAAATCTCACTAAGTCTGAAAAATTATCGTTTACAAAGAAAACAATGCTTCCTATAACATAGATAGGGATAAAAGCCAGAATACCGATTAGAAAGTAATTAAATATTTTTTTCATTAAAATGCCTCGTATTTATAATTATTTTATGACAAGTAAGGACTGAGGATGAAAGCTAATTATGCACTTGTTGACTCAAAACATCTTTCGATAGCTATATTCAACAAAGCTTCAACTTCACTCATTCCCATGGAAATATCATCTGTGATCAGGTCAGTATGATGGGTATATTCAGCCACACCTATACTTATTTCTACCGCTGTTTCTCTAGGTGTTTTAACCGTTGAAAAGATATTGTTCTTAATTTTATTGGCAATCATATCAACTCGGGCTAATGGAACGCCTGGTAACGCAATTAAAAAATCTTCATCTCCAACTCTTGCGGCAATATCCAGGCCACTACGAATATCTTTTTTGAATGAATCAACAACTTTTAATAGTGTAGTATCCATTTCATAATCTGCCATCTGATGCTTGGTTTTAAAGTCAGTTAGACTAATATACAGCAAAGAAAAGGGCATTTCATTACGTTTAGAGTTTTCGACCTTTTCGTGTAGACGTTCTAAAATACTTTCCTTAATTAATAATTGCGTCAGGGGATCAATAGCTACATTTTCTTTAGCTAGAGCTTCTTGAGCCTCTAGTCTTAAAACATTGATGATACCTAATGAACATGCCAGTAATAAGCCTAAAATCCAACTAAAATACCACATAGTTTCTCCTAATATGCTGTATGGTCATTTTTTTTAATATGTTCAACCGTTATTTTTCCACGTAATATACGAAATACCCAACTTGTGTAACTCATAATTAGAGGTAAAAAGAAAGCGGTGGCCCAAAAAATGATTGTTAAGGTCTTTAGGCTAGAGCTGGAATCCCATACCGTGAGTGAACTATTTAAAGAGATGCTTGAAGGGATAATAAAAGGAAACATGGAGCAACCGGCGGTTAAAATAATACTTGCAACAGTCATGGCGCTAAAAATAAAAGCACTGCCAGGTTTATTGATAGTTGATAGTATCAATGTTATACCGCCAGTAATAAAAGTAGACAGGGGGAGTAACCATAAATCAGGATAATGCCCATAATTATCAAGCCATAAGCCCGGCTCACGTTTAACGAATTTATTTAATGGGTCTGAGGGGCCATTTGGAAAAATTTCTGAAGTAATATGGTAGCCATCTAAAAATGTAAGCCAGTAACCAGCTAAAGCAAAAAAAGATAAAGTAAGAAAAGTGAATAAACGTATTTTTTCTTTAGCTCTTTGCTGAATAGCGGCTTCGGTTTTAATTTGTAAGTAAACAGCACCGTGCATAGTAAACATGGATAAACTTAAAAGACCTGCCAAGAGGGCAAACGGGTTGAGTAAAGTCATCATGTTGCCGTGATAAATCATACGCATATCATTTTCTAAATGAAAAGGAATGCCTACCAGTAAATTACCAAATGCAATGCCAAAAACTATCGCCGGCACTAATCCGCCGATAAATAGTGCTTTATCCCAGTAATTACGCCATGTCTGGCTTGGTAGTTTACTTCGGTAATCAAAGCCTAGAGGTCTTAAAAACAAAGCAAATAATGTCAGTAGCAGAGGAAAATACAGGCTGGAAAAAGAAACAGCATAAGCCAGAGGCCAAGCGGCAAACAATGCACTCCCTGCCATCACAAACCATACCTGGTTTCCTTCCCAGGTAGGACCAATTGCATTGATAATGACTCGCCGTTCATTATCATTTTTTCCGAGAAAGGGTAATAAAACTCCCACGCCCAAATCAAACCCTCCAGTAATGGAAAAGCCAACTAATAATGCACCTAAAATCGCCCACCATATAATACGTATAGTTTCATAGTCAAAAATCATGATAAGCCTCTTTCGTCTATTTCAAAATGATAGCGTCCTTTATGTAAACTGCTAGGGCCTAGTTTGATAAATTTCATCATTAAGAATATTTCAATAACCAGGAATATAGTGTATAGAATAATATAACCTGCCAAACTTAGAATAATATCCCATTCAGTTAATGAGGAAGCACTTAGAAACGTAGGTAAAACTTCTGCAATTGTCCAGGGTTGTCTGCCAAATTCTGCAACAAACCATCCTGTTTCACTTGCTATCCAGGGTAAAGGCATTGAATACAAACTAAGCTTTAAAATCCATTCTTTGCGGCATTTTCGAATTGAGCTGGCAATCACTGCAATCACAAAAACAATTAAGGAAATAAAGCCACAGGCAACCATGATTCTAAATGCCCAAAATAAAGGCGCAACCTGGGGAATTGAAAATTTAACCGCCATTTCAATTTGCTCATCAGTTGCATCCACAACCTTTTCTGTATAACGTTTAAGTAGTAGGCCATAGCCTAAATCTTTTTTTACGGACTCAAATTCAGCCACGAGTAATTCATTTTTTTTGTCATCCCTTAATTTTTGTAAAAGCCCATAAGCTTTGATTCCATTTTTAATTCGCAGTCGATTAGTTTCTAATATTTCGGATAAACCAATAATCGGGGTATCAAAAGAACGAGTGCCAATCAGACCTAAAACCCAAGGGATTTTAATGGCATTATGGGTTTTCATTTGCTCTTGATCCGGAATGCCGACTACAGTAAATGAGGCGGGAGGGGGTTCAGTATGCCATTCAGCTTCAATAGCTGCTAATTTGGCTTTTTGCACTTGTCCATCGGTATAGCCACTTTCATCGCCGAGTACAATAACAGAAAGAACAGATGCTAAACCAAAACCTGCTGCGATGGTATAAGATCGTTGGGAAAAAGCTGCATCTCGACCTTTCAGCATGTAATAGGCACTTATACCTAAGACAAAAGCTGATGCGGTTGTATAGCCAGCTGCGACGGTATGGACAAATTTAACTTGTGCTGCCGGGTTAAAAATTATAGCTCCAAAATTAGTGACTTCCATTCGCATGGTTTCATAATTAAATTCGGATCCTACAGGGTTTTGCATCCAGCCATTGGCAACAAGTATCCAAAGGGCTGAGAAATTAGAACCTAGTGCAACTAGCCAAGTCACAATAAGGTGCTGTCCTTTTGATAATTTATCCCAGCCAAAGAAAAACAATCCGACAAAAGTAGATTCCATGAAAAAGGCCATTAACCCTTCAATAGCGAGCGGTGCACCAAAAACATCACCCACATAATGTGAAAAATAGGACCAGTTCATACCAAACTGAAATTCCATTGTTAATCCGGTTGTGACGCCCAGTGCGAAGTTTATACCAAATAATTTCCCCCAAAACTGGGTCATATCTTTATAAATTTCACGCCCTGTCATGACATAAGTTGACTCCATAATGGCCAACAGGACAGATAAACCAATTGTTAAAGGGACAAATAGAAAGTGGTAAAGGGCGGTAATTGCAAATTGCCAGCGTGATAGCTCAACAACGGCTTCAGAAACCATATTTATTCCTTGGAAAATTGAATGATTTGTAAAGAGTATCGGTTCAGATTTTAATATTATAAATCAAATATTTATGATTGTCTTTTGATGTTTGTCGTAATTATAAAGTGTAATGTACGAATAGGCTAACAATAATAAGGCTGGTATTATATTGAAAAAAAATTCTGGAAAGGGATTGTGAAGTATTGTAAATTGGTTATATTGGATTTATAAGTAGTATTTCAAATTATTTTTTAGAATGATCATTGTAATCTCTCCTTCGAAAACATTAGATTTTGAACCAAACCCCTTTCTGGTACATACTCAGCCAAGGCAACTTGAGAAAAGTCAGGAATTAATAGATACAGCTAAACAATTGAGTCCTGAAGGTTTGGCCAGTTTAATGAAAATTAGTGAAAAATTAAGTCAGCTAAATTGGCAGCGTTATCAGGATTTTCATCAGCCTTTTACATTAGATAATGCAAAACAAGCCTTATTATCTTTTAAAGGGGATGTATATTCAGGAATAGATTCTGATAATTATAATGATGAAGATTTTACTTTTGCTCAAAAACATTTAAGAATATTATCGGGTTTGTATGGAGCCTTGAGGCCACTTGATTTAATTCAGCCTTATCGTTTAGAGATGGGAACTCGTCTTGAAAATAAATATGGAAAAAATTTATATGAATTTTGGGGAGGTCAAGTAACAGAAGGGCTTAACCAGGATATGAATAATGTGTCTACCCCGCTATTAATTAATTTGGCATCAAATGAATACTTTAAAGTCATTAAACCTAAGTTATTAAGGGCGAAAGTATTAACCTTGGCTTTTAAAGAAAATAAAGCAGGGACATATAAAATAATAGGGGTTCATGCTAAAAGAGCAAGAGGATTAATGACAAACTATATAATAAAGAATCGTTTAACAGAAGCTGAAGGGATTAAGAAGTTTAAGGGTGAAAACTATATTTTTAATTCATCTATATCCACCGAGAGTGAGTGGGTTTTCTGTCGATAAAATATATAGTTTCCCTCGTTCACAGATACATGTGTTATTTGTTGCGAGTTGCCTAAGGGTTGTGATTAGCTTGCTTTTATTTAAGAGCCATTTTTATTTCATCACACAGGAAATTTAATTCTTTTAAATACCAGTTGCGTGATGGCTCGTTAACGGTTGGTTTCCATTTGCCTATTTGCAATAAACTTCTTAATACCCTGATCTGTTTTATAGCTAAATCTGGCCTGTTGAAAGCTCGAAACAACCCGGTTGCATATATGAGGAGAGGTAATGGAGTATCAGTATCTAAATTAATGGCTTTTCTATGTAATAAATGGCCTATTTTAATATTTCCAATTTCTGCTTCTTTATCGCCTAATACTTGAAGAAGGTAGCCAGTTGTTAGAGTATCTCCTTCATTTTGTCCACGCGAGATTAAAAGTTTGAGTTGGGTTCTCGTGATTGATTGGTGTTCTGAACCAGAAGGAATGTGTCCAAACTTATTTTTTTGGTGAACTGAGAATTCCATGATTTTCTCCTCTCAAATAGGTTTTAATGAGACCCTAATGCCTAAAAAACCTAATTTAGCTTCTATTTTGGTATTGTTAAGAGGTTAAAAAGCAATTGAGTATATAGGATTGTCTTTTTTCTCTGTCATACTAAATTAGGAAAGCATTATTCGTGCCAATAAAATCGTTTTTTAAATAGCTAAAAGGCTCTAATTTTTAGCTATTTACTGATATGAAGTCTGTGTAGAATACTTTTAGCTGAGCTATCTAATAAAAATGTCTCTTGAGAGAGACGTAAAGAAAATAGTAAATATCTTGGAATAACCAAGTTATATAAGCTTGGACATATTTGTTTGCTATTTTTAATCCTAAAATAAATTCTGATTTGATTAACGTTTCAGATTGTCATAAAAAGACGACGGGTATTGTTTTTAGGATAGGGATTCAAGAACTTTGTTGTTTGATTAACAATAGAGAAACACAGTGATTTTTGTATTTGTTTGGTACTTATACTTCACGCGGTGACGGGTGCGGATTTCTATCGGTCGATTTTTGCCGATAGGCTGTGTTATTGAAACGGTTGCATAGCCTGATATGCGCCCGTTTCAATGCCTTGCTATCGATAAAAATCAACTCGATATAAATTCCGCATCCATAACGAGGTGAAGTATACTTATTTTGGCAATAGTAAACGGCATAGTGATGTGATAACACTTTTCAGGAGACACTAGCTATTTGTATGCCTCTGAAATTGCTCCTGAATATGAATAAAAAACCTTCGTTAGTTAGCGAACTTATTCTGCGCGCGTTCCTTAATTACTTTGTTCTTTAAAAGTTGCGGCTTTTAATTGGTGTCTATCCAGAAGTTTATAAAATTCTGTGCGATTACGTTTAGCTAACCTTGCTGCTTGGCTCACATTTCCATTAACAGAGTTGAGAAGTTTAATAAGATATTCTTTTTCAAATTGATTTTTTGCTTCTTTAAGGCCTTGTAATGTGCTGGTTTTTTCCTGTAAAACTTTTTCAACCAAATTGGCGGGGATAATGGGTGTAGTCGCTAATGCAGATGCATGTTCCACAACATTTTTTAGTTGCCGAACATTACCTGGCCAATCATGGGCAACTAAGAGTTCAATGGCTTGATTAGAAAAACCTTTAGCTATATATGCATAAGTACTTTCAGGGTGGGTAATAAAATGGTTTGCAAGAAGCGCAATATCTTCACGGCGCTCTGTGAGGTTAGGTAATGTAAGCGTTGCAACATTAAGCCGGTAATATAGATCCATTCTAAAATTTCCTTCATTAGCCTGCTTTTCTAAATCATGATGACTTGCTGAAACAATGCGTACATCTACCGAGATACTAGTATTAGAACCTACTGGACGAACTTGGCGTTCCTGCAACGCTCTTAGTAGCTTTACTTGAAACGCTGGAGACATATCGCCTATTTCATCCAGAAATAAAGTACCTGAATTAGCCGTTTGAAAAAGTCCTTCCCTGTTTTTAAATGCACCAGAAAATGAACCTTTGCGGTGACCAAATAATTCAGATTCCAGTAAATCTTCTGGTATAGCACTGCAATTTACAGCAATAAAAGGCCCCTTGTGTCTGGGGCTAGATTTATGTATAGCCTGGGCAATTAACTCTTTTCCTGTTCCACTTTGACCGTGAATAAATAAACTGGCATCTCCTTGGGAAAGGCGA
>CAZHUE010000005.1:0-18917 GCA_964535875.1 uncultured Methylomarinum sp. | reverse complement strand
GTTTCTATATTTTTTAATGCTTCGATTTTTTCAGATAATTCTTCTTTTTCTTCTTCTAAGCTTGTTGAATGTTGTGTAGTGTCATTAATAGTTTGATTTAATTGACTAATAGTTTTTTTATTTTCCTGTAATTTAAATAGAAGTGCTAGATAGGATTGATTAAGCCATATTAAATCTGAATTTATTTTATTTTGTAGCTCCAAAGTGGTGAGCACTAATATTGCATCATTGGTCTTTACACATTGTATATTTTCGGGTTGAATGGCAGTTAATGCTAATACCCAGCTGGCACGCCAGTCTCCATTTTTGTGTAATCTGATATACTTTTTACAAGTACTTTTTGGTTTTGCGTCTAATTGAAGGGCAAAACCCGAACCAAACTTTGCTAACTGTTCAAATTGATTAGGTTCTTGTTGGGAGTCCTTATTTTGAGAAATAAAAGGGCTATTTGGATGACAAGCTTGTAAGCTTAATGAGCCTATAATCAGAAATGAAAAATGAAGGATGAATCGTCTCATGTTCTTTGAATTTTTATTGTTGGTGTTAATGGTAGTAGAACTAAAAATCTGGCACCATTGTATATTTCATCTGGAGCTAATAATTTAATTTGCCCTTGATGAGCGGCAACATAATCTTTTACCAGGTTAAGTCCTAGGCCTGAACCTTTTATTTTCCAGCTGCCAGGCGTTGATTGTTTATAAAATTCGGTAAAAATATGAGGAAATTGATGCTTTGAAATTCCAGGGCCTTGGTCAGCAATGAGTATATGTAAAGTATAGCCTATGACTTCAAGTTTTATAAGGATTTGTCCATTATCGGGTGAAAATTTTAGTGCGTTAGAAAATAAGTTACTGATAATAACTCTCATTTTATCGCGATCAGCTAGAAAAATAATGGGATTTGCTTCAAGTGTAATGGAGGCATTTTTGCTATTTAGTAACAATTGATAATCCTTGCAAATAAACTCAACTAACTGATTGAGGTCAAGCTTGGAATAATTCATTTTATGTTGCGTTGAAGTAATTTTTTGGTATTCGAGTAAGTTTTCTATCAGGTTATTCAATCTGATATTTGCGATTTGTATTAATTCAATAATTTTATGTTGTTCAGTATTGAGTTCACCAACTAATTCATCTTGAAGAAGATCTGTGCCTTCCACTAATGTTGCTAATGGTGTTTTTAATTCATGAGAAATAGTTTTAACAAAAATTTGTTTACTATTTTCTAATCGGATAAGTTTTAGTCTTAGCCATTCCAGATGTTTTCCAATTTTTCGTAAGTCTTTTGGTCCTGCAATATGAATACGATTACTAAACTGGGCATTCCCTAATTTATTAATTGCCATGCCTATATGTTTTATGGGTCTATTTATTAGATACAAGAGAAATAGTCCCAACAGTAATGCGAGTATTACCGAAATTAAAGCTGAATAGCTTATTTGTTTTCTGATTAAAGTTGCTAGTTCAGATAACATAGTCGTTTCTATATTGATTTGCCTATTGTTTAGATAAACCAATTGTCTGGCATCAGAACGTAATTGACTATAATATTTGATATTTTCGGAATAAAATTTATCTGGAAAAGTATTTTTTTTAGTTAAAATATGATTGTAAAGCTCATTTTCGCCATAAGTGAGGTTAGTTAAAATTTGTAGTTGGGGTTCAGGTAGGTTGTAGTTTTTAATTAATATAGCATTTTCCCTAAATGTTAGATGGTGGTCTTTATAGACTTTAAATATTTCAGGGTCTTCAAGAATTTTGTATTGGCGGATGCTTCGATCCATAAGTAAAAGGTTATCGAGTAATGCCTGGCTGTGTTTGGAAGCTTTTAGCGTTTGAAATAAGGTTGTATGGCTTTGGTTTGTATATTTCTCAATACTTTGAATACTGTAAAGTAATGTTAAAATTAGAGGCAAAGTCACGACCAATAAAGCAGCTGCGGTCCATTGAAAAATAGAGCCAATTCGAAAAAAATCGAATAAGTGCCATCGTTTGTTTTTACGTCGGTTTGATAATATCTGTTTTAAATTTAATGCGTCACTCTGATTCATAAACAATGCTGTTAGCGAATAAAAAGTTTGGAACTGTATACTTTAGTGCTTTAGCGTAGTTTTATAACATTCTTGGCAGCAAATGAACAATAGTATTTCCTGGGTTTTGTAGTATTTTTTAAGCTATTGAGATAGCAAAGGTTTATCAAACAAATTGAAAGAGTGGTGTTTGAGCAAAAACGCTCAAGTCTATTCATGTGTCTGAGTTGAATATTCAAAGTGCTCTGTTGAAGAGAGAAGTACACTCTGTAACTGTTATTGTTATGATTGACTTTAGCCTACTAAAAGTGGGAAAGACCAATAGAGTTCTTGACAGGAAACAATGCCACATTATATTCTGAGTAAAACACTAGGTTATTATTTATCTATCGGAGTCTTTTTATGACAAACATTACTGAAGCGGATGTGGAAAATCTGCTTAAGTCTTTTATTGATCCAAATGTTGAGACGGATTTAGTTTCTGCAAAGTCTGTTAAAAAAATCAGTGTTGAAAACGCTGATATCAATGTAAGTATTGAATTGGGCTACCCTGCTAAAAGTTATCTGTTGGAAATAAAAACAGCAATTGAGAAAAAATTACTGGAATTATCAGGCGTTGAAAAGGTTTCAGTAGAAGTAACTGTAAATATTACTTCTCATGCTGTTCAGCAATCTTTACAAGTATTGCCTGATGTGAAAAATATTATTGCAGTCGCTTCAGGAAAGGGAGGTGTTGGAAAATCAACTACCTCTGTAAATTTAGCTCTTGCACTTGCAGCTGAAGGGGCTAATATAGCAATTCTTGATGCTGATATTTATGGTCCAAGTATTCCAAAGATGTTGAATCTATCAGGATACCCTGAGAGTGAAGATGGAAAGACAATGCTACCTAAAATAGCATATGGCCTACAGACTATTTCTATTGGGTATTTGATAGAAGAAGATCAGCCTATGATTTGGCGTGGACCTATGGTAACAAATGCTTTGCAGCAGTTACTAAATGATACGAAATGGGATGATGTTGATTATATGATTGTTGATTTGCCGCCCGGAACAGGTGATATTCAATTAACATTGTCGCAACAGATTCCAGTTAGTGGAGCTATTATAGTGACAACGCCTCAAGACATTGCTTTAATTGATGCCCAACGTGGGTTAGGTATGTTTAATAAGGTCAATGTTCCTGTGCTGGGAATAGTGGAAAACATGAGTACACATATTTGTAGTAATTGTGGTCATGAAGAGGCTATTTTTGGTTCAGGTGGAGGGGTGGCAATGGCTGAAAAAAATAATATTGACCTGCTTGGCTCATTACCATTGGATATTAATATTCGAAAATTTGCAGATTCTGGAAAACCAACAGTAATCGCTGATCCAGATTCCAGAGTAACCGAAGAATATAAGTCCATTGCCAGGAAAATGGCTGCTAGGTTAGCATTAAAAGGAAAGGATTATAGTAGTAAATTCCCTAATATTGTGATTCAAAATTCATAGAGTAGCTTGTCCAATTTTACTTGGTGAGGAAGTGTTTAGCCAACTCTGGGTTGCAATTTCCTCTGTAGCCGACTGACTTTTTAGGTTTCTATGTACTCAAAAGCAATATTTTGTTCTAAAAACTGATCAATTAAATCAGGGTTATTAAAATTACCATAAGCCAGAGATAGTTTTGCATAGGCTGACTCTAAAGACATATTCCAAATCATTTTGGCACCATGCTCAAGTAATGATTGGGTGCTATCATAGACATTTTTGGTTTTAATAGCAGGTGCCATGTATAAAGGTAACTTCATAAGATGACATTTTTTTATGAACTGAACCAAAGAATAATTTTCACCCCAGTCGGTAGTTGAACAAGCTGTACCTGAATGATAGAGATCATGAAGAATTACATCTACTTGATCTAGTAAGAAATGTGAATAGTTCAGGCCCGGGTACGGTTTGATTAGTAGAATACGAGAAGAAAATGTTGGTTTTAGATGCTTTGGTTTATTTTTAGTGGATTCAATTGAATATTGTTGCTGAAAGAAATTATCTTTAAAACGTAAATAAGCTTTAGACTGAACGCTGATAAAATTACCACTGAGTTGTAGGCAAGACGCAATGCGCGTGCCTAAGTGTAACTCTGTTGTTGAAATTTGGTTTTGATACGGTACAAAAACTCCGGATTCATCTCTTTGCTTAATAAACTCCACAGCACAGTTGAAATTTATTAGACCATTGGCTTGAGGGTGATCAAGAGGGTAGTCGCTGGAAACCAAGAGCAGAGGGATGTTAATCGAATGAAAATAAAAACTGAATGCAGATGCGGTAAAGGCTAGAGTATCAGTGCCATGAGTAACAATAATACCATCAAAATTTGAGATATTTTCTGCTTCAATCGCTTTAATTAATGCTTCCCAAATAGAAGGGAACAGGTTTTCACTTAAAAGCTGAATAGTCTGAATGGTTTTAAAATTCAGACTATCTGAATTGGGATATGATTGCTTAAATAAATCTAATAATTTATAGCATTGTTTATCATTTGTGTTAATCGTATTATTCGATGTTGTAGACCCTATCGTACCCCCTGTAAAGACTACGAGGATATTACGCATGGTAGCCGAGGATGCGGGAGGGTTTTAACGTGTTCCAAATACTACGATGGTTTTTCCATGGGCTGATATTAATTTTTTTTCAGCTAGTTCTTTAAGAACTCTTCCCGCCATTTCTCTTGAACAACCAACAATACGGCCTATTTCTTGTCGAGTAATGCTCAATTGCATACCATCAGGATGTGTAATAGCATCGGGTTCTTTGCATAATTCTAATAATGTATGAGCAATGCGACCTTCAACATCCATAAAGGCAAGATTACGATATTTACGGCTGGTTACTAATAATCGTGTTGATAGGTGTTCGCCGAGCATAAATAGAATATCTGTGGCATATTCCTTTAATTCATTTTTTAAAGCATGTTTAAATCTTTCGTATGTAATTTCAGCAAATTGACAGCGGGTTCTAGACTTTACTGTAACATTTCTGACCTCCGCTCCTTTGAAGACGCCAATGTCACCAATAAAATCATTTTTATTTAGATAAGCCAAAATCAATTCATGTCCATCCTCATCATTTACACTGACACTCACAGAACCTTCAACAATAAATAATAATTTATCTCCTTGGTCACCGGGGCGAACAACAGTAGTTTTTGCAGGGTATGCTTTAGTATGGCAAAGATGTAAAAAAGCATTTAAAGCTTCTTCCGGGATATTGCTTGGTGTAATTAATGTCATGATACCTAGTTTCACATAAAAGATATTAAGTGTACAGTGCAGGATTTATGATAAAAAATCAATTTAATCTACATTCTCATTGTAAAATTATAGGCCATTTATTTAATTAGAGAATAAAAAATGAGAGCAAAGGTTCAATGGGTTGGTGATAGAGCATTTTTAGGTGAAAGTGGAAGTGGGCATTCGGTTGTGATGGATGGCCCTCCAGAACATGGTGGGCGTAACATTGGCGTACGACCTATGGAAATGATTTTATTAGGTGTCGGTGGATGTTCTTCATTTGATGTAATGGATATTTTGCAAAAAGGACGGCATGAAGTGCTTGATTGTGTTGTAGAATTAACAGCCGAACGGGTTGATTCTGTTCCAAGTGTGTTTAGTAAGATTCATTTGCACTTTAAAATAACCGGTAAACAGTTAAAGAGTTCAATTGTTGAAAGAGCAGTCAGGCTTTCTGCTGAAAAATATTGTTCGGCTTCTATTATGTTGGGAAAATCTGTTGATATAACTCATGATTTTGAAGTCATTAATATAGAGTGAAATTACGGATTTTGTAACTGTTTTATTTTCAAGGCATCAACAATTTGATTGTATTCCAGTTTTTTTGGGCGATGTAAAAAAATGCCTAGAAAGGCGAGAGCAGTGAATATATACAGAGTGTTGTAACCATCACCTAAAATAAACATTATTAGACCAAAAAAAACCACAATTTCTACCATTGATAGAGTAATAACTGTTGTCATAAAATAACGGTTTTTGGCTGAGTTATTTCCAGGCATAGTTTGATTTAGTCTGAGTAGGATATGTCTCATTAAATTAGCTAATGGGAATAATATAAGTGAAATAATATAAAAAATAGTTCTTATAAAAATACGCCGTTCTTCATCCATGCTAACTTGTATTTCAGAAACTACAGTATGGCAAGCGATATTTATGATAATAATCGTACATAAAAAGACACTAAAAAACACCCAATGAGGTGTTAAGTCATTGGGTTTGGTTTTATAGTTTGACATTTTGATGCCCTTAACTTTATTGGTTATATTTGGCGCGATAAGATTTTAATATCGCAAGAAACGCTAAAAAATCATAAAGGGCATGAATGACAATAGGTGTTAACAAATTTCGTTCGCCACCATAATCTAAAGATAAACCAAGATAAATGCTGATAACTGTTGCAAGAACGGCGTATAAAGGCGTTACAGCATGAATTAAGCCAAACAAAAGACTACTAACGATTAAACCAAGATTCATTCCCCATGAATCTTCCATCCATGGCTGAATGACACCACGGAATAAAATTTCTTCTGAAATACCAGCAATTGCGGCCAATATAAATAAATCGGCCCAATTTTGTTTATTCAGACTTGCCCCTATCGTTTCAATTAAAATCTGCCTTATTTTTTGGATAGAGTCATATGGCATACGCTCCATAGCTATAAAAATAAGATATAGGGGAATAGTTCCGAAAAAACCATAAAGTACAGCATCTTCTGAAAAATGAATATTTTCAAATGGATCAATATTCGCGATCCAGCCCAAAACAATTGCAACTAATATCAGAGCACTTTCAAAATAGCAGGCAGTTTTAAAAAAATTTTCTGGCTTAATGGGCGTGTTTTCCATGGGGGAAGCGTATAAAATAGTCTGAATATAAAGATAAGAGAGTATTGTAATGCAATGTTTTATTTATAAAAGCCTTAAAAAGTCTGAGCTTTATTTATATCTTGAGAAAAAAGACGATTTTTCTAAGGTTCCTGATACCTTGTTAAAAAGTTTTGGTAAGGTAGAATTTGTTATGGATTTAGAATTAAGAGCAGGTCAAAAATTAGCCAGAGAAGATATAAATAAAGTTCTGGCTAGCTTGAAAGAAAAAGGGTTTTTTGTGCAGATTCCTCCTACAATAGTGCCTGAGCCTTTGTTTGTAAAAAATAGTAAGCTACATTAAGGGCATTCCACAATTTATATGTTTCTTATTAGGCTTTAGGTAAAGTTACGCCTTGTTGCCCTTGATATTTTCCTTTTCTATCCTTATAAGAAGTTTCGCACACCTCATCGCCAGTAAAAAATAACATTTGAGCAACCCCTTCATTCGCATAAATTTTTGCAGGGAGCGGGGTGGAGTTGGAAAACTCCAAAGTAACATGGCCTTCCCATTCTGGTTCTAATGGCGTGACATTGACAATAATTCCACATCGAGCATAAGTTGATTTGCCTAAGCAAATTGTTAAAACATCACGAGGTATGCGGAAATATTCAACGGTACGGGCTAATGCAAAAGAATTGGGAGGGATTATGCAAACATCAGATTTTATATCAACAAAGCTTTCATCAGAAAAGTTTTTGGGATCAACAATGGCAGAATTTATATTGGTGAAAATCTTAAATTCATCAGCACATCGGACATCGTAACCATAGCTGGAAGTCCCGTAAGAAATAATTCTTTCTTGTGCTGATTCCCGTATCTGTCCTGTTTCAAAAGGCTCGATCATTCCTTTTTCTTGTGCCATTCTACGTATCCATTTATCTGCTTTTATACCCATATTAATTTTTCTTAAATATTATAATGTCGTCGATTAAATAGGTGGATACAATACCATATTGATGCTTCAGTGAAAAAAGGAAGGAGGATTAATCTTCCTGAATATTAAGTGACGTACGGTTAGCTTAATCCTAGAAACCGTGATCCAACTGATTTTTCTAGGTTAATTGTGAAGTTGTCCCTAGAGCTTCGGCAATATCATTAAAAACCAATTTTTCACCGTCACTTACCCTTACGCCGCCAATACCAAGAAAACCGCCTTCTTTGGCTGCTCTTGCCACATTTTCAGCGACAGACATTGCCCACTCTTTATACTCACTTGCTTCAGCTTCTGTTGCTTTTTCGCTTAATAAAGAGGAAACGGCTTTACAATCGACAAGTAATTGTTGCTGTAGTTTTTCGTGAGAGTCTATACCTTGCTCTTTTAATCTAACCATTGATTTTTCACGAAAATCTTTTGCTTTTGCCATGGCTTCTTTTCTATCTTCAAGATTAGGTAAAATGCCGACAATAATTTCATTATCTGGAAAACTTTTTGCGCCTCCAATAAACGTCTTAGCGTTGGCAAATAATTCTTTGATAGTACCTAATCCACTGCCTTCAGCAAAAGCCATAGCAGATCCAATGAGTGACGGAGTGTTTGTTAATAATAACTGTTCTTCTTCTGAAAACCTGGTTTCAACTGACATAACATAGTCCTTTTTATTAGGATGTGAGAGAGTCCACATTTTAATGGAAAATAATAATTAATGTCAGAGTTTTATATTCTAGGTAACTCGCAATAATATAGTGGGTTACCTTGACTAAAATACGTTGTTGGAAATATTTTATAATTAAGCGAACGATTATGTTGGAAGTAGCTTGATTGACTAAAGCTTGTTTTCTATAGGGGTGGGCGCGTGAAGGCAGTAGGTATAGTGGGCTATACAGATGAATTTTTGCTGAGGATAGTCTCTATCATTTGATACACGCTCAAAAATAAGATTAAGCGAAAAGGCTTCTTTAGGTAAATAAAAACCTAAGGCAGTATCAGATAGTACCTTGTTTTGTTTAATCCTAGAAAGATCAGCTTGTGCTAGAATCCGTGTTCCGACTGATTTTTCTAGGTTAATGGCTGCCCCAACTAAATTAAAGTACATTCTTCAGCTAATGGATGGTTTAAAGCCAAGAAAGCGGGTGAGTCGTTATTGACAGTTAAATGTTCTAACCCAGGGATGAAGCCCCTTTTCAGATAATTCTTCACTGGCATGAGCATGGGTAAATGGGGCTACTAGCTCTAGCATTGCTAGTAAAATGATTAGCAATTTAGCGGTTGAAGAGAGCATACCCGTAAAACTTTCTGTAGAGAGGGTAGCAGGGAGTATAATTGTAACTACAAATATAAGAAAACACTGATTTGTTTTTATTTAAAACAATTGCTACTTATTTGAAAAACTTATGAAAAAATACACAGGATTATTTACTACTGTACTCTTTAGCCTGGCATTATTATTGTCGAGTGTGCCTGATGCTGAAGCAAGACGTTTTGGTGCCGGTGGTTCATTTGGAGGCAAATCTTCTTACAGTAAGCCTTTTCGTCGCTCTGCTAACACAACTCCAAAACGTTCAGCCAGTCAGCAAAAAGCTTACAATCATAATCAGGCCGTAAGGCAAGGTATGAGCCGACGAGGTGGGTTTATGGGGATGCTAGGTGGCTTAGCTTTGGGTGGTATGCTTGGTTCAATGCTGTTTGGAGGTGCCTTTGAAGGTATCAACCTTATGGATATTTTACTTTTTGCAGGTATTGGTTATTTATTATACAAATTGTTTGCCGCTAAGACTAGAGCTAAACATCAAGCAGTCTATAGCAGAGAGAATTATGGAGATGAGGCTCATCTTCAAGTTCAGTCTTTTTCAACTGGATCAAAACAAAGTTCTGCTGATTTTGATACAGATATTTTATTTAAACAGGAAAATAAACAAACCTCTTATTCAAATAAAAGGTTTCAAGGTGATTCAGGTTTAGAGGAGAATTTTATTCTGGCTGGTTTTGATGAATCTAGTTTTTTAGAGGGAGCAAGAGAGGCTTATAAGGACTTACAAAAAGCATGGGATAATCGTGATCTAGCTGAAATTAGAGGATTAACAACAGATAAGGTGTTCGCAAATATACAGAATCAGTTAAAGGCATCAAATAAAATTAATCAAACCGATGTTCTTCAGGTAGGTGCTGAATTATTGAGTGTTAGAGAAATTGGGTCTGAGTTAGAGTCAGTGGTATTATTTGATGCGATTATCAGAGAAGATAGTCATGGTCATGCGGAGCAAGTGAGGGAGGTGTGGCATTTTATCAAGCTTAAAAATAGTCTTCAGTCAAAATGGTTTCTTGATGGAATTCAACAGTTAGAACAGTAGAAGGTTAAAATGCAAGGCGAGAGTGAAAAAGTTAAAAAAAAATATAATCGAATCGCACCTTATTTTGATGGGTTGGAAGGCTTTTTAGAGCGCGTATTTTTAAAGCAAAAGCGTCAAATTTTATGGGATAAGGTTAAAGGAGATGACGTATTAGAAGTTGGGGTTGGAACCGGTAAAAATTTTCCTTATTATCCACCTGATACAAAGGTCACAGCACTAGATTTCAGCCAGGATATGTTAAAACAGGCTAGAAGTAAACGGCACCGTAATCACATCGCTGTAGAAATAGTGCTGATGGATGTGCAGTCTTTATGTTATGCAGATAATAGTTTTGATACAGTCATAGCAACCTTTGTTTTTTGTTCGGTTCCTAAGCCTGTTAAAGGTTTACAGGAGCTGTATAGAGTTTGTAAGCCAGGGGGGCAGGTTTTATTATTAGAACATGTGCTTAGTTCTAACTCAGTAAAAGCAATGATGATGAAATTATTAAACCCGCTTATTGCCACAGTTTTTGGTGCAAATATCAATAGGCAAACAGTTAAAAGTGTTCAATCTTGCGGCTTTGAAAAAGTGATTTTAGATCCAGCGAGTAGTGATATGGTCAAACTGATTCAGGCAATAAAGTAGATTCAGGAATCAGCAAAAAATATTCAAAATTTAAAAAAAATAGGTAATTAAAGAGTTAGCTAATCAGTGAAAGCAAAATTAAAAAATATAGTTCAGACGCGAATACCTACGGCTCATGGTGAATTTACCTTACATTATTACAGTAATAGTATTGATGAAAAGGAACATATTGCCTTAGTAAAAGGGAATGTGGCCAACAAAACCAGTATTCCTGTGCGTATTCATTCAGAATGTTTTACAGGTGATGTTTTAGGTTCTCGTCGATGTGACTGTGGTGAACAGCTTGATATGGCATTGAGCCTAATAGATAAAGCAGGTTGCGGTATCTTGATTTATTTACGCCAGGAAGGGAGAGGGATTGGCTTATTAAAAAAATTACAAGCTTATAATCTTCAGGATGAAGGCTTAGATACTGTAGATGCTAACATTCATTTAGGTCACCTTGCAGATGAAAGAGTCTATGACTTAGCAGCATTGATGTTAGAAGATTTAGCAATAAAGTCTATTTCTTTAATCACCAATAACCCTAAAAAAATTGAAGAATTAATTAAATTAGGCGTACAAGTTGATCATCGTATTCCTATAGAAACTAATATTCACCATGATAATGTAGAGTATTTAAAGACCAAGGCAGAAAAAATGAGTCATATGCTAACCCTGTCAGATAAACCACATCCTAAATAACCAGCCCCTCCTTACCTATAATTCTTGTTCCTTATTAGGTAACAATAGCCTGAACTTATGAAAAATCATGTAAAGATTCCAAAACAGTTTTTAAAACTTAATATCGATCTGGAAAGTTTTGATATTCCGGTTATATCTAGACAGCATAATACTATTCTAGGACAGTCGAGGGCTCAATCAGCATTAGAATTTGGTGTTGGAATGAAAAACCCAGGCTATAACATTTTTGTGATGGGCGAGCCTGGAACTGGACGATTGTCCATGGTTACAAACTATTTGCAGCGTATTGCTGAAAAACAAGATGCACCACCATCCTATGCTTATGTAGATAATTTTGATAATGCTCGAGAACCAATTTCAATAGAGTTTCCAGCGGGAGATACGCATTTATTCACAAAAGATATAGAGCAATTAATTGATAGTTTGCTGGCTACTTTTCCGGCAGCTTTTGAAAGCCCTGCGTATCAACAAAAAAAAGCAACTATAGAGCGTCATTTTAATCAACAATATACCGCAGCGATTGATTTAGTAGATAAAAAGGCAGAAACGATGAGCGTGGCTTTATATAGAGAAAGCGATACGATCACTTTTTTACCCATTAATGATAATAAGGCTCTGGACGAAGATCAATTTACAATGCTTCCACAATCGGAAAGAGAAGCATTTCATAAACGTACAGAAGAACTAGAAGCTTATCTGGGTGATACTTTGCTTGAGCTTCCTCAGTGGCGAAGAACTTTGGCAGACGAAACTAAACAACTGGATATTGATACGATTGGTTTAGCCATTGACCCGTTATTCGAAGAGTTAAATAGTAAATATCAAAATACAGATGATGTATTAAGCTATTTGGCTGAATTAAAAAAAGATGTCGTTGAAACGATTACAGATTTTTTAATGCCTTCTCGCACTCAAGAAATTAAAGACCATGCAACTAAACGTTTGATATTAACTGAACAATATACACCAAATATTTTAGTCGATGTTAAACAGGGGAATGGTGCGCCAGTTATTTATGAATCGCATCCCACCTATCAAAATTTATTTGGCCGTATTGAATACATGAGTGATCAAGGCGCTCTGATTACTTCTTATCGTAGAATATGTTCTGGCTCACTGCATAAAGCGAATGGCGGTTATTTAATTCTGGATGCAGAAAAAATATTAACTTACCCTTTTGTGTGGGAAGGCTTAAAACGAGCTCTAACCTCAGGAAAGATAGAGATAGAATCGCCCTATTCTGAGCTAGGTGTTAATACCATAACTTTAAAACCAGAAGTGATTCCATTGAATGTTAAAGTTATATTGATTGGGTCACGAGATATTTATTATTTGCTGGAAGACATGGATAGTGAATTTAATGAAATGTTTCGGGTTCTGGCAGATTTTGATAATCATATTAAGCTAACTGAAGACTCGATTGAACAATTTGTTACCTTAATGGTAAAGCATGCATCAGATTCCGGTGTTTTACCCTTAACAAAAGCTGCGATAGCTCGGTTGATTGAACATAGCTGTCGGCTTTCAGAGAACCAGAACCGTTTATCAGCGCGAATTAATAATTCTTTAGAGATTATTGGTGAGGCTAATTTGGTTTGCACTAAAGATAGAGCATTAGAAATTGATAAGCCACAAATTGAATTAGCTTTATCAGCTAAAGAATCACGAAGTGGACGAATTGCTAAAGAGATTCTTGAAGAAATGATAGACGGAACAATTTTGATTGATACTGAAGGAGTGGCTGTAGGAAAAGTCAATGGATTAACTGTTATGGAGATCGGAGGAAGTAGTTTTGGAGCACCTGCGCGTATTACTACAACTGTTTACCCCGGGTCTCGGGGTATTGTCGATATTGAAAGAGAAGCGGAGCTGGGGCAGGCCATTCATTCAAAAGGTGTGATGATTTTAACGGGTTATTTGGGACATTGTTATGCTCAGAAATTTCCTTTGGCAATCTCTGCAAGTATTGCCATGGAACAGTCATATGGATATATTGATGGTGACAGTGCTTCGCTGGCAGAATTATGCTGTTTAATTTCTGCCTTAACTAATATACCTATTAAACAAGGATTTGCGATAACAGGATCAATTAATCAATATGGAGAAGTTCAGGCAATTGGCGGTGTTAATGAAAAGATTGAAGGTTTTTTTAAACTATGTGAGGCAAGAGGGTTGAATGGTCAACATGGCGTGATTATTCCTGCCTCAAATAAGAAAAACTTGATGTTGAAGCAGGAAGTGATTGATGCTGTTGATGCCGCTCTATTTAGCGTTTATGCAGTTTCTAATGTAAACGAAACATTAACGTTGTTAATGGAAAAAGTGGCCGGAAATATGGATAATGAAGGTGATTATCCTAAAGATACAATTAATTTTACAGTGGTTTCTAGATTAAAAGAAATTTCTGATATGACTTCAGACGATAGTGAAGAGACTAGTGAATAAACGGTAAATATCATATTTATTGTACGACCAAACTTGTATTTCGATAAAAAAAATGAACCTAATGTAAATCCCAGATCACAAATTCTAAGTGAGGATCTGGGAAATATAGTTCCCTATCTGAGATGGGTTTATTAACCCTTTATTTCAGTCACTCTGGTGTCAATACCATTTTTTCTTAACCTTTTTTTAATGCTAGCGACTTTAGACGGCTGGGTATAAGGGCCCATGATTACTCTGTTCCATGTGACGTTGCCAACTATTGCTTTGGTGATTTTTGATTCGATTCCCATCAATGCCAAGTTCGCTCTTAACTTGTCAGCAGTTGAAAATTGTCTGAATGACCCAGCTTGAATAAGGTATTTAAGTTGTTTTCCTTTACCAAATTTTTCTTCTCGGCTACGAGTATCAATTTCATAATCAGGCACTACTATTTCTGTTTCTGGAAGGATAGTGTAAAAATTAAATTGTGGTCCATCTAATTCTTCAATTTTTTTAGGCTTTTGTTTTTTTTGAATTGAAACTATTTTTTGTTGGTCAATTTCGGTTGATGAGTTCCCCAAAAACACTAGAAAACTGGCAAAAAGACCGACCAAAAGAATAACCAGCAACCATTTCCACCAGGAAACTGAGGAATATTGTAGCTTTTCTTTTTTTTGGGCAGCTCTGTGTTTATAATCTCGGGCCATTACATAGACTCTGGCGTATTAATGTTTAAAAGTGTTAAACCATTAGCAAGTATTTGTTTTGTAGCACAAATAAGGTTTAGTCTTGCATTTCTAAGTTTAGCATCTTCTGTCAGAAATTGGTGTGCATTGTAATAAGTATGAAAATTATTAGCTAATTCACGGAGATAATGTATCAACAAATGAGGTTCATATTGTAATGCAGCACGCTCTATGGTTTCTGGGTATTTTGATAGAGCTGTAATGATCGCCATTTCATGTTCTTCATCCAACAGGTTTAAATTATCCATTCCTAACAACAAATCTCTTTTCCAGCCTTTTCCATCTAGTTGACGTAAAACACTACAAACTCGGGCATGTGCATATTGCACATAAAATACAGGGTTTTCGTTAGTTTTTGAAGTCGCTAGTTTTAGATCAAAATTCATGTGCTGATCGGATTTGCGCATAACATAAAAAAAACGTGCTGCATCTTTACCCACTTCACTACGCAATTGGCGTAATGTAACAAAATCGCCTGAGCGAGTAGACATAGGCACTTTTTCAGTCCCCCTGTAAAGTACTGCAAATTGAACCAGTAATACCTTGAGTTTGGATTCGTCTGCGCCAAGAGCTTGCATTGCTGCTCTTATTCTGGGAATATACCCATGGTGATCAGCCCCCCAAATATTTACAATTTGATTAAAGCCGCGATCAAGTTTATTCATATGATAAGCAATATCAGAGGCAAAATAAGTTGTTTGGCCATTATCTCTAACTACGACGCGATCCTTATCATCACCTAATTGACTAGATGCAAACCAGGTAGCACCCTCCTTTGTATATAGATAACCAGCATTATCTAGTCGTTTTAGACCCTCTTTAATAGAGCCGTTTTCCATTAGGGTGCGTTCAGAAAACCACTCTTGGAAAGTAACGCCAAACTCTTCTAAATCTTGATTAATATCTTCAAGAATGACAGAAAGTCCTGCTTGAAATACATCATGATAAAGTGATGACCCCAATAAAGTTTTTGCTCTCTCAATTAATGCATCAATATGTTTTTCTTTATCGCCACCTTGTGTTTCATCAGCCGGAATATTTTCAATAACTAATTCCGCAGGCCGACGATATTCATTGCCAGTTTTTTTATGGAGAGTAAAAGCAATTTCACGAATATATTCTCCGCGGTAGCCATTGAGTGGAAAGGTAACAACTTCTCCGCATTCTTCTAAGTAACGTAACCAAACACTAGTTGCCAATATATCCATTTGGCGTCCTGCATCATTAACATAATATTCATTAGATACTTCAAAACCGACGGCTGTAAGTAAATCAGCAACTGCTGACCCATAAGCTGCGCCTCTACCATGCCCTACATGAAGTGGGCCAGTAGGGTTGGCCGAAACAAATTCAACTTGAACTTTTTTTCCTGCTCCAATTTGACTTAATCCAAATTGTCTGCCCGCATCATGAATTTGTTTTATAACTTGAAATTGAGCGTCAGCATTAATGAAGAAATTAATAAAGCCAGGTCCAGCTATTTCAACTTTGAACACTAGTGGGTCTGCAGGCAATATGGAAATAATTTTTTCGGCTAATTGTCTGGGGTTTAATAAGGCTGGTTTTGCTAATACCATCGCTAAATTGGTGGAAAAATCTCCATGGCGAGTGTCTCGCGTGTGGTCAATAATAATTTTTGGATTAAGTTTTTGGTCTAGAATCCCTTCTGACTTAAGTATTTCAACAGATTGTTGAAGTAGAGATACCAATTTTTGTTTCATTGCTTTGGATTGATTGCGAGACAATAAACTCTGTATTATCCCTTAAAAAGATATATTTCGCTATGTCTTTGGTTTGTGATGTAATTCTTTAACAGAGGATTGCTAAAGTTTTATCAGGCAGGGAAAAGACGAGAGGATTTAATTAAAAACATGGATTCTTCAAGTTTTACACACTCGAATAGCATATCGTCTATTGACTCTTTAACTTTGTTGCTCCGGATATAATGTAAGCCATATTCTGTATCAGAGTGTTTGTTTTGAAGTAGGCAATTGACTGAAAAGGGAGTGTCTGAATCTGGAAGAGACAAGGTGATTTTTACTTTATTCTCGAGCCTGTTTAATAAAGGTTCTTTGAATTTAATTCTAATTCCAGTACGACTAATATCAATGATTTCTGCATGAAGAGAGAGTCCTTTATCGGATACAAGGGTGGTATTGTGCGTGTTGGGGTTGATCCGTTGATAAGTACGCTTTTCTTCTTTCATGTTTTGTGAATACAAGTTTGTGATAACTAACTGAAAGTATAGCTGTATTTTTTATTTTTATTGGATATATTCAAAAATTTTCACAACTTTTTTAACGCCTTTTTCTTTACGTGCAATATCAGTAACGGCATCGGCTTCATTTTTATGAACCAGACCAAGAAGAAAAACAGTCCCTGACTCAGTAATTACCTTAATTCGTGTTGCATCAAAACCAGGAATATTTTTAATTCGACTGATTGATGTTTTTATTTTGGTTGTAATAAATGAATCAAAAGAGCGCTTTGCAAAAGAGGAGGGATTGGCTATTTGTAATTCGTTATGAACCACTTTTACACCAGGGATGACTCTGACAATGGAAATAACTTTGTTTCGTAATTTTTCTGTCGGTGTTTCTCCAGAGACAAGAACAATACCATTATACGCAGTCACATTAAAATGACTCTCATTCCTTATATCATCGTGTGAGTTTAATTCTATTACAGAATTAAGTTCAATTCGCCCATCTATTGCTAAAGCCTTACTAGTTCGGCGGTCATGCCATAAGGATAGTCCTGTAACTTCAGCGCCACCAGTTGCGATAGTTGAGCAACCAGCAAGTAAAAACTGAAATACAATGAAAAATAATAGTAAAAATGTTCTCATAGTTTGTATTTAACTACCAAATAGTTGTGAGTCGATTAAGTCACAAAGACAGTGAGTGATTAGTAAATGGACCTCTTGAATTCGGGCGGTTGATTTAGAGGGAACTCTGATTTCAATATCAGGTTCTTTCAAAATGGAAGCCAAAGAACCGCCGTCTTTTCCTGTTAAGGCAATAACAGTAATTTCTCTGTCATGTGCGGTTTTAACCGTATTGATAATGTTACTGGAATTTCCACTTGTTGTGTAGACCAGTAAAATATCTCCAGCTTGTCCTAAGGCGCGTAACTGTTTAGAAAAAACTTCATCAAAATTGTAATCATTTGCAACAGAAGTTATTGTCAATGTATCTGTTGTCAAAGCAATGGCAGGGAGTGCTGGGCGTTCACGCTCAAAGCGATTAAGCATCTCTGATGAAAAATGCTGTGCATCACCGGCAGACCCCCCATTTCCACAAGTGAGAACTTTTTTATTGTCAATTAATGCTTCAACAATATTCTGCGCAGCATAGACTATCAGTTCAGACAAACTTTCCATTGCATCCTGTTTAACATGTATGCTGTCTGAGAAATGGTTAATAACACGGTCTTGTAAGCTCATAGATCAAGATAAATTGGACTAAAATTAGGTGTTAAGGAACGCACACGTAATAAGTTCGTCAACTGGTGCAGGATTTTTGTTTGTCTTCAACTAACACATGGATGTATGTAGGTAAAGTAATGCAGGAGCAATTACCGAGGCGTGGCAACCAAGCTACGCAACTATTGCCACAACACTGAAGACGGACAAAAAGACCAGCTAGTTGTCGAACTTATTTCGTGCGCGTTCCTTAGTATTTGTTTTTCCATTCCCTGGATTAAAATGCATTTTTTATCCAGTTTATTTCATTATTACCGGACATTGCTATTACATCAAAGCGGATAGCACTTTTGATTTTATTAACGAGTAAATAGTGCTGTGTGGTGGCTATTATACGTGATTGTTTTGTTGCAGTAATGCTTTCCTCTGCTCCACCGAATTTTTTAGATTTTCTATACCTTACCTCAATAATTACCAGCGTTTGCTGGTCACGCATTATCAAATCTAATTCTCCATGTTTACAATGATAGTTTTTATCGATAGCAATTAAGCCTTGCTTCACTAGATATTGCAGCGCAATTTGTTCTGATTTCTCCCCCCGCATTAAGTGTGATGAACGTAGCTGGTCAAACATTAGTAAGTTATCTCATCTGTTTCTATCATGTCTTGTTCACCTGGAATGATGTTTTCTTCATAAAGTGGTGATTGTAAAATAGCTTCACCTTTAACAAATTTAGCACAGACCAATTGACGTGTAATTCTATTTTCAACATCC
>CAZHUE010000004.1:0-34096 GCA_964535875.1 uncultured Methylomarinum sp. | reverse complement strand
AAGGAGCAATAGATAACTGCCTTAATAACGTCCAAACGATATTTAAAGACCAAATAAAAACACTTTTAATCCCAAGTTTCAGATGTTTTCAAAACCCGCATCCGTGACCATGTGAGGTATATATGGCGAATATTAGATTCTGGCAAGGTCTAAATTTTAGTCATGTACAGAGAAACTTGCTAAATTAATTTACAAAATTTATTTGTAAAGATTTTTTCCTTTTGGTACTTCATCCTCAGTATGGCTTTTATGAATTGAATAATATCGTTCAGATTGCATTTCAATTAAACGAGAACGTGTTCGATTAAAATCAATATCGTCAAGATATAGCTGTTCTATAGGTACTTCTAATGTACAAATCAATTTCACTTTCTGTTCATACAATGCATCAATCAGAATAACAAAACGCTTTACTTGATCCTTTATTTCTAATGAAAGAATTGGTATATCAGCTATAAATAATATTTTAAATTCTTTAGCTATTTCTAAATAGTCAGCAGGCCCTAAATTTCTTGCACATAATTCTTTAAATGATGAATATAAAATATCATCATGAACTTTTGAAAAGCTAACCTTTCTACCTTTAACAACTAAGGTATTAGTCTCCGTATCGCCACTATTAGTCAATTCATTAAATCTTTGCTGCAAAAATTTAGCACCTAAGCCATCAGAATTTATATAAAAAACTGTCTTTATTGACTTAAAATAAGAAAGTCTATAATCCTCTTTTGCAACTAGTTCAACTATTTCGGAGGTTTGTTTTATTAAATCTATAAATGGTAAAAATAAAACTCTTTGCAATCCATTTTTATATAAATCATCAGGATGGTAATTTGAAGTTGCGACAAAAACAACACCTTGATCAATCAAGTGGGTAAACAGTCTGGCTAGCAGCATAGCATCTGTAATATCAGTCACCTGAAACTCATCAAAACATAAAAGTAAGGACTCTGTCCTTATCTTCTTAGCTAACAATAGTAATGGGTCTGCCTCATTTTTCTTCCGCAATTGATGCAGAGTTCCATGGATTTCTTGCATGAATGCATGAAAATGGACTCTTCGTTTTTTTTCTATAGGACACGCGTCATAAAACACATCCATTAACATTGATTTACCCTGACCTACTTCGCCAAATATATATAAATTTTTAACTGTTTTCTTAGAGTTGGATATTAACTTGGTAAAAACAGAATCATCTGTACTAACCTGTTCAGAAATATTATTTAAAAGTTGCTGTAAATGACCCAGCACTCTGATTTGATCAACATCTTGTTTAATATGATGCTTAACGACCAACTCTTGATATTGTTTATCTAATAAGTTATCCTCAAATTTCGAATGGCTAAATGATTGCTTAGGTTTTTTTAAAAAAAAATCAAACATATATCTATAATAGTTTGCTTTTGGTTTTCTGACAGCGACTACACTGAAAAATAGAAATTAGTTTCCCTTGCTTCACATCAAATTGTTGGCTCTTTATAACTTTCCATTGATGAAACCCACTACGGCATAAGGTATTTCCTTTATGTTTTTCCGATATTTTTTTTCTTGTCAGTTGAATAACATCGCCCATTTTTGTTTTCAACTCTTACTATTTTCCTTATTTCTTTGCAATACTGCTCCATGCAGCTTGCCAGGTTTGGGTTTGATAGCTATCAGCTGTTTTAGAAAAAGCACCTGAAAGCACTAAACTTAAGGTGTGATTAATAATACCGAAAAAATAATTATAGGCTAACAGTGAATCAATAGAACGAATTTCGCCGTCTTTAATGCCATTCTGTATCACTCGTCTTATTTTGTTAAAAGGCACCGTTTCTAACAACAATTTACTCTCTGGCAAAATTTCTTTCTTATTAAGCACTAATAAAAATTGAATAACTTCAGGGGCTTCATCTGTTAATTTAAATAATAAATCAACAATTTCTCTTAGTTGCTCAGAGGATTTTCTGTTTCTACGACGAATATCATCTATAGAAATACTCAAGCTATCTAGGATGTTATCAAATAACTCTTCTGCAATTGCTTGCTTGTTTTTAAAGTGTTGATAAATTCCACTCGTTGTTTTTATACCTACAGCATCTTTTATATCGGTTAAAGATGTATTAAAATACCCTTTTTCTGAAAATAATTTTAAAGATGCTAGTAAAATTTCATCTTGAGTTATCGTTTTTGTTGCAATAGTTTTATTTTCCATAAAAATTTAAGATTTCATACTGCACTGCTCTCTAAGGAGCCTATTCATCTACGGTAGAAAAGGCAGCTGATAAATAATTTATCATTGACCACAAAGTCAAAACTGCAGCTATATATAGCAACCAATATCCAATTAAATTTATTGGTAAACCAAATAAATCTTCTCTATACAGCAAAAATCCTATTGCTAACATTTGAACTGTAGTTTTCCATTTACCTAAAACTGATACTTTTACTTTTGCTTTTTCCCCAATTTCTGCCATCCACTCTCTTAAAGAAGCGATTGTAATCTCCCTTCCAATAATTATAGCTGATGCTATTGCCAAAGATACGCTCGCTTGTTGTTGGACAATGAGTACCAGCACAATTGCCACCATTAATTTATCCGCTACTGGATCAAGAAAAGCACCAAAAGCAGTTTCTAGACTCATTCTTCTTGCTAAATAACCATCCAACCAATCTGTAAATCCAGCAAACACAAACAGGCAAGTACTCACAACATTAGAATACTCCCACGGCAAATAAAACGTAACCGCCAATAGGGGTATTAACGCTATTCGAAGTAATGTTAGATAAGTGGGTAAATTAAAGTCAATAGTCATCTTGATGATGAAAGTTATCGTAAATTCGTTGTGCTAATTGTATGCTTATACCATCAATTCCAGAAAGCGCATCGACACCAGCATTAGATACGCCTTGTAGACCCCCAAACTGCTTTAGTAAAAGCTGTCTTCTTTTTGGCCCCAAGCCTGCAATACTTTCTAATACAGATTCTTTTTTTGCCTTTGCTCTTCGCTGTCTATGACCAGTAATTGCGAATCGATGAGCTTCATCCCTTATGTTTTGAATCAGTAATAAAGCACTCGCACCTGGCGTTATATCTATAGGTTCTTCTTTTTCAACTAAAATCAGTTTTTCCATCCCCGCCTTTCTATCCGAACCTTTAGAAACGCCGACTATCATAACATTATTTACCTTTAATTCCTCTAATGCCTTGCTTGCTTCATTAACTTGACCTTTTCCTCCATCTATAAAAAGGATCTCAGGTGCTTGATGCTCTCCTTTTTTTAAACGCTTAAAACGCCTCAAAATTGCCTGATGCATAGCGGCACAATCATCACCTGGAGTAATCCCTTCTATATTAAATCGACGATAGGCTGATTTTACTGGCCCTTCTCTATCAAAAACAACACACGACGCAACTGTTTGATCGCCTTGGGTATGACTAATGTCAAAACATTCTAGCCTTTTAGGTAACTCATTACACCCTAATTCTTCTTGTAAATTAAGGTACCTGGCATAAACTCCTTGTTTATCAGCCAATTTACTCTGTAATGAATTTTCCGCATTCATTTGAGACATCTGTAACCATTTCAAACGCTCACCTCTAACATTGTCAGAGATTGTAACCGGATGTTTTGCTTGCTTTGAGAGTACCTCAACCAATAAATCAGACTCTTCTATTGAATGGCTTACTATCAATTCATAGGGTGCTTGCCTTTCCAGATAATATTGTGGAATAAATGCCTGCAATATAGTTCCTGGCGCACAATCATCTTTCATTCTAGGAAAAAATAATTTATTTCCTAAAGTTTGCCCGTTACGAATAAAAAATACTTGTACACACGCAACGCCTACTTTGCTTGAGCAGGCAATAATATCTACATCTCCTTTTTCACCATGAACAAAGTGCTTTTCCAAGACTGTTCTTAATCGGGTAATTTGATCACGATAAATCACTGCTCGCTCAAATTCCAGTTTTTTTGATGCTGTTTCCATTTTATCAATCAAATGATCGATCAATAAATTACCTTTCCCTTCTAAAAATAAAACTGTATTTTGTACATCTTCAGCATAATTTTGCTTCTCTATTAATCCAACACAAGGAGCTGTACACCGCTCAATTTGGTATTGCAAACAAGGCCTTGTACGGTTGTTATAATATGAATCTTCACACTGCCTAATCGGAAATATTTTTTGTAACAGTTTTAAGGTTTCTTTTACTGCTCCCGCACTCGGATAAGGGCCAAAATACTTTCCTCGTTTCTTTTTTGCTCCACGATGAAAAGTAATTTGCGGGTAATCATGATGACTAGAGATATATAAATAAGGATAAGATTTATCATCACGGAGGCATATATTGTAACGTGGCTTGTATTGTTTAATTTGCTGACTTTCCAGCAGTAACGCCTCACCTTCGGTATTTGTTACGGTCACTTCAATTCTGGCTATTTTGGCTACCATCGCTTGCTGTTTTGGAGAAACCGTCTTCACCCTAAAATAACTGGACACTCTATTTTTTAGATTTTTTGCCTTCCCAATATATAGAATTTCGCCTTTAGTATTCATCATTTTATAAATACCAGGGCGTTTTGTCAGACTGTTTAAAAAAAATTTTATATCAAAATCTGCCAGAGACTCTACCTCAGTCATAATTTATTTCATTAAACCAAGAATAGTAACAAACACTTCACAAAACATTTCTTTTGTTAGTCTCTTAGTTTGGAGGTTATAACGACTACAATGATAAGAACTAACTAACATTTTCCCATCCGGCAATTCAAATTGTTTATTATGGCCAAACTTTACCGCACTTAACTTCAAACCATAGGCCTTTAAAACTGACTGGTGAGCAATATTACCAAGAACCAAAATCATCGCTTTATCAGGCAATGTTTTAATTTCTTCTGATAAAAAATGATTACACTGATTTATCTCTGCACCGGTTGGTTTATTTTGAGGTGGCAAACATTTTACTGCATTTGTAATACGACAATTTCTCAGAATTAAGCCATCATTTATGGATTCGGAATCCTTTTGATTACTGAATCCAAAATCATACAGGGTTTCATACAACAAAAGCCCTGCATAATCGCCTGTAAAAGGTCGGCCTGTCGCATTTGCTCCATGCATACCGGGAGCAAGACCAACAATTAAAAATCTTGTATTTTCATCCCCAAAAGGAGCAACTGGACGAGCATGATAATTTGGGTACCTTTGCTTAACTTCAGATAAAAAGTTATCAAGACGGGAGCATTTTCTACAACCTTGATCAAACAATTTTTTTGAAAGCATTTTACCGTACTATTTTAATTTCCACAAAAAAGGGCCTTTCGGCCCTTTTTTGTAGTTTAGTATTAAAAATAAGAATTAATCTTCTTTTCCTACTTCTTTCATACTTAATCTAACCCTTCCTTGACGATCAATTTCAAGTACTTTAACTTTTACAATTTCACCTTCGGATAATTTATCGCTCACTTTTTCAACTCGCTCATCAGATATTTGCGAAATATGTACTAAACCATCTTTTCCAGGCAATATAGTTACAAATGCGCCAAAGTCCATTAAACGTGCAACTTTACCTTCATAGATTTTACCTACTTCAACTTCAGCAGTAATTTCTTCTATAATCATTTTTGCTTCTTCACCCGCAGCTTTATCTACAGAAGCAACTTTAACAATACCATCATCCGTTAAATCAACGCTCGCACCTGTTTTTTCAGTTATTCCACGAATAGTTGCCCCACCTTTACCGATGACTTCACGAATTTTACTAGGATCAATTTTAAAAGTAATAATTCTAGGTGCAAAATCAGACATTTCTTCACGCGTTGAAGACAATGCTTTATTCATTTCACCTAAAATAAATAAACGGCCTTGTTTCGCTTGTTCTAAAGCCGTTTCCATAATCTCGGCAGTAATTCCGTCGATCTTAATATCCATTTGTAACGCAGTAATTCCATTTTCTGACCCAGCTACTTTAAAGTCCATATCGCCTAAATGATCTTCATCACCTAAAATATCAGATAATACAGCAAAATTATCACCTTCTTTAATTAAGCCCATTGCAATACCAGCAACTGGTGCCTTTATCGGTACGCCAGCATCCATTAATGCAAGGCTACTACCACAGACAGAAGCCATAGAACTTGAACCATTTGATTCTGTAATTTCAGAAACCACACGAATTACATAAGGAAATTCTTCTAAATTAGGTAAAACAGCAGCAACTCCACGTTTCGCCAATCGGCCATGGCCAATTTCACGACGTTTCGGAGAACCTACAAACCCTGTTTCTCCAACACAATAAGGAGGAAAATTATAATGTAGCATGAAAGGTTCTTTATATTCACCAGCCAAACTATCTATAATTTGAGCATCACGCTCAGTCCCTAAAGTTGCTACCACTAGAGCTTGAGTTTCACCTCGAGTAAATAAAGCAGAACCATGCGTTCTTTCTAATACGCTAGTTTTAACTGAAATAGCTCTGACAGTTGATAAATCTCTTCCATCAATACGGACTCTTTCATTTAAAATGGAATTACGTACAATTTCTTTTTCAAGATGTTCAATAATATCTCTAATGGCACCTTCTTCATATTGTTCACCAGCCGTCAACTTTTCCACACAAGCTGCTCTAATTGCAGACAATTCATCTTGCCTTAGCAATTTTTCAGCAATTTTATAAGCAACTTGAATACCAGACTCAACTTCTGCTTTTACCAATTCTTGCAAAGTTTCATCAGTCTCTGCCACAGTCCACTCATATGCAGGAGTTGCCACTTCGGCCGCAAATTCATTAATTGCTGTAATAGCGCATTGCATTTGCTCATGCCCAAATAACACAGCACCTAACATAACTTCTTCAGACAATAAGTCAGCTTCTGACTCAACCATTAATACAGCATGCTCAGTACCCGCAACAACCAGCTCTAATTGTGAATCTTCAAGTTCTGCTTTAGTCGGGTTTAATAAATAAGATCCATCCTTATACCCCACACTCGCAGCACCTACTGGCCCATTAAAAGGTAAGCCAGAAACTGCTAAAGCAGCTGATGCTCCTAATAAAGCAGGAATTTCAGTATCAATTTCAGGGTTTAGTGATATTACAGTAGCGATAATTTGTACTTCATTCGTATATCCATCAGGGAACAAAGGACGTATCGGTCTATCAATCAATCGACAGGTCAACGTTTCTTTCTCTGTAGGACGCCCTTCCCGCTTAAAAAAACCGCCTGGTATTTTCCCCGCAGCATAGGCTTTTTCTTGATAGTTTACTGTTAAAGGAAAAAAATCTCCACCATTAGCTTCTTTTTTACCTACAACTGAAACAAGTAATGAAGTGCCTTCGACATTAATCAATACAGTCCCACTGGTCTGACGGGCGATTTCACCCGTTTCAAGTGTTACAAGATGATTGCCATATTTAAATTCTTTCCGGATAGGAGTCACTATTAAGATCCTTAACAAAGATTGTGAATCAGAAGAGAAAAGTGTGAATTCAATGATACCTTCACTTTATTATTAAAACTCTTCACATTTATAAATATAAAAAAACGGCAATTAATTTGAATTAATTACCGCTCAAGGTTATTTTCGCAAGCCCAAACGTTCTATAAGTGAACTATAACGCGCAAGATCTTTCTTTTTTAGATAATCCAGTAATTTACGACGCTGATTTACCATACGTAGTAGTCCACGACGAGAATGATTGTCTTTTTTATGTTCTGCAAAATGGGGTGTTAAATGAGTAATATGTGCTGTTAATAAGGCAACTTGTACTTCTGGTGAACCGGTATCAGTTTCTGATAAACGATATTCTTCAACAACTGCTTTTTTTTGTTCTGCTGTAAATGGCATTTTAACCCCTATAAGATTAATTATTATAAAAAAATCACTTTTGTGATTTACTCAATTACATTGCGTCCACAATAGGGTGTAGATACAAATGTTATTTTACTTCTCAGAGAATCGTAAATTATCTGATTTACTTAGATCCTACTCTCAATAATCTTACAAAACAACCTTCTATGCGGCCTCGTTCTGTAAGTTAAAAATTCTTTTCGGCACTAGTTTACCATCCAAAAGAATTTCTCCCAAGCCTAAAAAAGCCTGTTCATTATACATTCGCACTTGGCCTAAAACAGACTCTATCTTCTTATCTAATTGTAACTGCTGACCCTGTCTAATCAATACAGTTTGTACATCTGAAAGTAGTATTGCAGGAATATTATTTAGTGGTTTATCCACATTAATTAGCTGATTCTTCAACTGATCTAAGTCCATTTCCTGCAATTGCTCAATCGTTAGCGCATTTTCTATTTTAAATATACCAGCTTGCGTTCTTCTTAGCTGTATAACGGTTCCTCCACAACCTAATTCATTCCCAATATCTTCAGCTAGAGAACGAATATAGGTTCCTTTTGAACACAAGACATCTAATGTTAATGTATCACTTGTTGTTTTTAGCAAATTTAATTCGAAAATAGTAATTCTACGAGCCTTGCGCTCTATTACTTTTCCTTCCCTGGCCAACTCATATAATTTTCTACCCTTATGTTTTAAAGCAGAATACATTGGTGGGATCTGATCAATATCACCAGTAAATTTTTGTAAGCAACTTTCAATAGCTTCAACTGACAAAATAGGCACTGGTTTTTCAGCAATCACTTGACCTTCAGAATCACCTGTATCTGTATTCACGCCTAATTTAACATCTACTTGATAACGTTTATCATCATCTAGCATAAGAGAGGAGATTTTTGTTGCCTCTCCAAAACATAAGGGCAATAAACCTGTTGCTAAAGGATCAAGACTACCCGTATGCCCAGCTTTATTGGCATTAAATAATCGCTTGATCTCTTGAAGTGCTCGGTTAGATGAAACTCCTATTCGCTTATCTAACAATAATATTCCATGTACATTGTTGCCGGACTTTCTTTTACTCAACAAAAATTCCTTGTGTTAAATATCTTGTTCCGGTTTATCATGATCAACTAGAAGCTCCGCAATTCGAATCCCGGTATCAAATGAATTATCATAATAAAACCTAAAATCTGAAATATGTCTTAAGCGCATTCTTTTTGCTACTTGATGTCGAATCATTGGTGCAATTTTATTCAGAGCTTTAACACTTTCTACCTTAGCACTGTCATCCGCATTTAAAACCGTAATATAAATCTTGGCAATGGCTAAATCCTTAGATACCACTACCTCATTTACTGTTACAAAACCTATTCGAGAATCATTCGTTTCACGCTGCAAAACATAAGCAAGTTCTTTTTGCATTTGCGAGGAAACTCGCTCGCTACGTCCATATTCCTTAGCCATTGCTACTACTCTAGTTCTCTTTTTACTTCAATACGCTCAAAAACTTCAATTTGATCACCAGTTTTAACATCGTTATAATTTTTCACACCTATCCCACATTCCATCCCCATTTTCACCTCATTAACATCATCTTTAAATCGACGTAATGATTCAAGTTGTCCTTCATATATAACTACATTATCACGCAACACTCTTATTGGCAGATTTCTTTTGACAAAACCATCAATAACCATACATCCAGCAATAGCACCAATTTTTGGTGATTTAAAGACGTCCCGAACCTCAGCTAAGCCAACAATTTTTTCTTGTATCTCAGGAGCTAACATGCCATTTATTGCACGCTTAACCTCATCAATCGCTTCATAAATTATACTGTAATAGTGCAAATCAATTTCTGATTCCGAAATTAATTTACGTGCTGCTGCATCTGCCCTTACATTAAACCCGATTAGAATTGCTCCTGATGCTAATGCAAGATTTGCATCACCTTCGTTAATACCACCAACACCACCATATACACAATTTACAGAGACTTCATCATTTGAAAGTTTAACCAATGATTCTCGTAGCGCTTCCAAACTACCCTGTACATCTGTTTTAATGACTAGATTCAAAGTAGATGTATCACCTGCTTCCATTTTCGAAAACACTTCATCAAGTTTAGATGCTTGTTGAGCCGCATGTTTACTCGATTTTTTCCTTTCTTCTCTGTGCTCGGCCAATTCCTTAGCTGCTTTCTCATTCTGAGCAAAAAGAAATTCATCACCAGCTTCTGGTGTACCTGATAAACCTATAACTTCAACTGGAACAGAAGGTCCTGCTTCTTCTATCGCTTTTCCATCTTCGTCAAACATGGCTCGAATACGTCCGTATTCATGCCCACATAAAATAATCTGGCCTTTTTTCAAAGTTCCCTTTTGTACCAACATAGTCGCTACAGTTCCACGTCCTTTATCTAACCGTGCTTCAATAACAAATCCTGATGCAGCTCCTTCAACAGGTGCCTCTAATTCCAAAATTTCAGTCTGTAAGATTAGTGATTCAATTAATTGATCTATACCTTCACCAGTTTTTGCCGAAACTTTAAGGAATTGAATATCCCCCCCCCATTCTTCCGGAATTACTTCAAGAGCAGCCATCTCTTGCATTACTTTATCTGGATTTGCTTCCGCTTTATCCATCTTGTTAATAGCAACTACCAAAGGTACTTTCGCTGCTTTAGCATGCTCAATTGCTTCTTTTGTTTGCGGCATTACTCCATCATCAGCTGCAACAACTACGACAACAATATCAGTTACCTCTGCTCCACGAGCACGCATTGCGGTAAATGCTGCATGACCTGGCGTATCAAGAAAAGTCACATTTCCATGATCTGTTTTAACCTGGTAAGCTCCAATATGCTGCGTAATACCACCCGCTTCACCTGATGCTACACGAGTTTCACGAATATGATCAAGTAATGAAGTTTTACCATGATCAACATGACCCATAATGGTCACAATTGGCGATCGCGGTGACAATTTTCGATCGTCGTCATCAGCTTGATCGGCAACATCAGCCAACATTTCTTTCTCTAAGTCATCGTCACTTTGCAATATTGGTTTATGACCCATCTCTTCAACTAATATGACCGCTGTTTCTTGGTCAATTACTTGGTTAATGGTTGTCATAATTCCAAGAGTCATTAATTGTTTAATAACTTCTGCTGCTTTAACACTCATTTTCTGGGCTAATTCAGAAACAATAATCGTTTCAGGAATAGCCACATCTCTTACAATATTCTCAACAGGCTTTTCAAACTGATGCTTTGCATCCAATTCAGCTGCCAATTGAATTCTTTTTTGCTTACCTTTCTTACCTTTAGCGCGTCTACTAGTTCCTTTTGGCATCGCCTGACCTCGCCCAGGGGCAATACCTCTTTTTTGTGCTGCTGGAGTAGTCGCTCCTGTTGCTTTTGTTGTTTCACTAGGCTTAATTTTCGAAGCACCTGTTTGTTTTTTCTTATGTAAAGTCTGCTGTTTTTTTACCTCGGCTTGTTTTCTTACTTTTGCAGCATTTCTTTCAATGGAAGCTTCCAAACGTAACTTTTTCTCATCGACTAAACGTTTTTCTTTAGCTTCTTCCTCTGATAAAGCTACCGGCTCTGGCTCTTCTGCCTCCTTCTCTTTATTAAGCTTTCCCTCTTTTTGTTCAATGGAAGAAGCTTCTTCACCTTCACTTTGACTCTCTTTTATCTTTTCTTTTTCTGCTAGAGTGTCATCTTTCTCGTTAGCAGCTTCATTATCACTTGTTTCTGTCTGTTTTTTCTTATTCTCATCAAGCGTTGCCTGAATACTTAGCTCATGCTTTTTTCGCTCTTCCTCTTCAGCCGCTATTTGTTGTTTCTGCTCTTCCAATGCTTGATTAACACGGTCTATTTCTTTTTGCTCTTCGCTAACAGCAGAATCACTACGCTTTATGTACGTTCTTTTTTTACGTACTTCAACATTAACAGTTTTTGCAGTAGCACCTGGCCCAGTAGATTGTTGTAATTCAGAAACTTTTCTACGTTTTAATGTGATTTTTTTTGGTGAACTTTCCTTAGTTTTACCTTCTTTCTTTCCGTGCATCTTCCGAAGGTGAGCTAATAATTTAACTCGCTCATCCTCATCAATTAAATCATCAGGAGATGAAGCTAAAACTCCAGCTTCTTTTAACTGTTCCAGAAAGCGATCCAGAGGTATTTTTACCATTTTTGCTAATTCTTTTACTGTTTTATCACTCATATCAACCTCTCTTACCCTTCGCCCTCTTCATTTATGAACCATGGCTCGCGCGCTTTCATAATCAATTTCCCTGCTCGCTCCTCATCCATTCCTAAGAATACCAAAATATCATCAACAGCCTGTTCTGCCAAGTCTTCCATTGTTACTATTCCCTTTGCCGCCATTTCATGGGCTAACTCTTCATCCATTCCTTCCATTTCCAAAAGATCTTTAGCTGGCTCAGCCGTTTCAATCGCCTCCTCTGAAGCAATGGCATTAATTAACACTGCATCCTTTGCTCTACTTCTTAAAGCCTCTACCAACTCTTCATCGAAGCCTTCAATTTCCATCATTTCCTCAATAGGAATATAAGCAATTTCCTCAACATTTGACAAACCGACTTCGACTAATACCTCTGCAATCTCTTCATCAACATCCAACTGATCAACAAATTCCTGCTTGATTTTATTAACTTCATCGTCACTAGCTGATTTTGCCTCATTTGCATCTAGAACATTCAGCTCCCAGCCTGTTAATTCTGTAGCTAAACGAACATTCTGCCCACCTCGCCCAATCGCTTGTGATAGATTGTCCGTTGCGACTGAAACATCAATACTATGTTTATCTTCATCAACTATAATTGATTCTATTTCTGCTGGGGACATAGCGTTAATAACAAACTGGGCTTCATTGTCGTTCCATAAGATGATATCTACTCGCTCTCCTGCCAACTCATTCGAAACAGCCTGAACTCTTGACCCTCTCATACCTACACAAGCACCCACAGGATCTAATCTTGGGTCATTACTTCTTACAGCAATTTTTGCCCTTGAACCTGGATCTCTAGCAGCTGCCAAAATATCAATTAAGCCTTCACCAACCTCTGGCACTTCAAGTTTAAACAATTCAACCAACAATTCTGGAGCCGATCGACTAACAAATAATTGTGGCCCCCGAATTTCTGACCGGACTTCTTTTAAATAACCTCTTATTCGGTCGCCAATTCGAATTGGTTCTCTTGGAATCATGTCTTCTTTAGCAATATAAGCTTCAACATGCCCTCCCAAATCAAGATAAACACTGCCTTTTTCTAAACGTTTTACCGAGCCTGTAATTAATTCACCCACTCTGTCTTCATAGGCTTCTACAATTTTTTTACGTTCTGCTTCTCTAATTTTTTGAATAATTACTTGTTTAGCTGTTTGAGCGGCTATTCGACAAAAAGCAACGGATTCAATTTCTTCTTCGACAAAGTCTCCAATTTCAATATCAGAATTATCCATCTGCGCAACTTCTAATAAAGTTTGAGATTCTGGAAATTCAAGATCACCATTAATCTCACTATTTTCGGCCATTACTTCCCAGCGACGATATGTTATATATCCACCTGTGTCTCGATCAATTTCAACCCTAGCGTTTATTTGGTTTTCATGGCGCTTTATTGCTGCAACAGCTAACGCAGATTCTAATGCTTGATAAACAACTTCCTTTTCTATGTCTTTTTCATTTGCAAAAACATCTGCTACCAATAAAATCTCTTTATTTTCCATTACGCCCTCCTTTCTTAATCAAATAATCAGGTACTAACCTAGCCTTGCTCATTGCCTGAAATGGAATTTCTATAAGTTGATCAGCTTGCAAAAGCAAAACAATATCTCCTTCAACGCTTTCAATCGAGCCTGTAATTTTTCTTTGTTTATTTATCGGTTTAAATAAATTTACGGTTACAGTATCACCAATAAATTGTTCAAACTGGCGTAATTTAAAAAAAGGCCTCTCCGCTCCCGGAGAAGAAACTTCTAATTCATAGTTATCTGAAATAGGATCTTCAACATCTAACATACCGCTAATTTGATGACTTACTTTTGTACAGTCCTCAAGCAAAACACCTTCAGCTGTGTCTATATAAATTCTTAGCAGGCCATGCCTCGGATGGGAGTTATATTCAATTCCCACACACTCATACCCAAGACCTTCAACAATTGGTTCAATTAAATCAACCAAATGCTCAGAAGCCTGCTTCATATCGCCTCACTTTTCTTATATCCATAAAAAAAGAGCCATCGGCTCTTCCATTAAAGTCAATTAAATCTCCAAACTATCTCAAGCCCAGAAAATAAAAAACCCCAAAAAGGGGCTTCAATCTAAATTGCTTATACTGATTAGAATTTAGCAATTACTTTTCATCATTTAGTTAATGATGAAATACACAATCCATGAGTTGTATTATACATTATCAATCCAGCAAGCACAACAGCCTCAGCACTAACAAGATTAAAAAGCTAAAAAAGCTAAAAAAGCTAAAAACCAGTCTTCTAGCCAAAACCTCAAATATACTCCCTAAATACTCCATGGCTATCTGAAGAAAAATTTATTTAGCAGAATATTTTTAATTACTGACGACAAAAAGAATTTACTTCTCTTGCTATGTGATACTTAAATAAATTGGTAGCGGGGGCAGGATTTGAACCTACGACCTTCGGGTTATGAGCCCGACGAGCTACCAAACTGCTCCACCCCGCGATTGATTTCATCCATTATAAAGCTTATTCAACAATTGGCAAGTTAAATATATTGTTTACAGATTGCTTTCTAAATAATTTTTCTCTCTTCAGCAAAAAATGATATTGACTTAAACTCTACATAATAAAAAACAATGCTACTCCAGCCATGATTCCAGCAAGAACATCATCTAGCATAATTCCAATACCTCCCTCTACTTTTTGGTCAACCCATTTTATCGGCCACGGCTTCACAATATCAAAAAACCTAAACAGGATAAACCCAACTAAAACTGAATACCATGAAAATGGAACTAAACACATTGTAATTAGAAATCCTGCAATTTCATCCCAAACAATTCCTCCAAAATCGTGCTCACCTAGCAGCTCTGCTGCTCGACCACATATCCAAAAACCGATAAAAACAACCAAAAGAGTTAAAATACTGTATTGCCAGATTTCTGCTTGAATAAAAAAAAGATAGACTGGAATGGCAGCAACAGTCCCCATTGTTCCTGGCATTTTTTTTGTTAAACCTGAACCAAAACCAAAAGCTAAAAACAAAACTGGAGTAGACATAATTTGCCTACTCGACAATCTATTTTTCCCATAGTCTGATTTATGAAAAATGCTCAAAACCTTTTATCACCAATTCTTTAGTTTCATCTAAACGCTGAATCCTTAATCCAACATCGGCTTCAACCACCCCTACTTGAGTGCATTCTATTCGAATTAACTCAACCTTATCAGGACTTACAGTGAAGCATAATTCATAATCATCTCCCGCTGACAAAGGCATCTGCCAATCCCCCGTTTTGTCAATATAGCTTTTCACTTCTTTTGACAAGGGCAATTTATCCCAATCTAATTTAGCACCAACTGAACTTTGCTTTAAAATATGCTTTAAATCCGATACTAAACCATCTGATATATCTATGCATGCATTAGTATTCTCTCTAATTTCGAGGCCTTCAATAACCCGTGGAAAAGGTCGATGAAGCTGTTTTAAAGCACTATCTGGTGAAGAACAGCTATAGCCCTTTTCTATCTGCAATCCCAACCCAGCCTCTCCAAGCAAGCCAGTCACAAAAATATAATCGCCTGCTTTTGCCGCTGACCGGAGCATTGCTCGTCCCTTTGGAATTATCCCCATTGCTTGTACAGTTAATGTCAATTTACCAGAGCTTGTATCTCCCCCAATTAAGTCAATAGAAAATTGCTTTGCTAGACTCAAAAAACCTTCTGAAAATCCTTTTAGCCAATTTTCATTTGCTTCAGGTATGGTTAAAGCTAATGTGACTGACGTTGGCTCCGCCCCCATTGCAGCTAAATCGCTTAAGTTGACCGCTAATAATTTATGGCCCACTAGCACAGGGTTTGTCCCCGCAAAAAAATGCACCCCTTCAACCATTGTATCTGTAGTGATTGCAAGTTCATACCCAGCAGGAACAATCATTAAAGCACAATCATCTCCAATACCTTTTCGGTTAACGGATCCTTTCTTTATTCTTCGGGTAAAGTATTTCTCAATTAAATCAAACTCAGAAACAGACACTATTTTTCAACATTTGATTTAACTTGAATTTCCAAAGTGCGCTTAACTTGAGCTACTTTATCCAAAATACCATTAATATATTTATGACTTCCCTCTGCACCGAAGAATTTTGCAAGATTAACAGCTTCATTGATGATAACTTTATAAGGCGTATCCAAGCGATTAATTAACTCATAAACGCTAATTCTCAAAATTGCTCGTTCTACGGGATCAATTTGTTCAATAGGTCTATCAATAAACCCTGCTAAAGCTTCATCAATCGTATTAAGCTGTTTCGGCACTCCATGAAAAACTTCTGAAAAATATTTTTTGTGAGCGCCTTTTAGACGATCCTCTTCCAAAAAGTGCGTTTCAATTTTATCTAGACTTTCACCAGACATTTGCCATTGATAAATAGCCTGCACTGCACACTTTCTTGCATTCGTTTTTGCAGAACTCATTAAGCATCCAGATTAGCGAATAAACTCACCATTTCAATTGCAGACATAGCCGCCTCTGCACCCTTATTTCCTGCTTTAGTTCCTGCGCGCTCTATTGCCTGTTCTATAGTGTCAACAGTCAATACACCAAAACTCACAGGCACATCATACTGTAAAGAAACAGAAGCAATCCCTTTTACACATTCACCAGCCACATATTCAAAGTGAGGTGTTCCTCCACGAATAACAGCCCCTAAAGCAATAATTGCATCATATTTTTTTGTTACAGCAACCTTTTTAACCACCATCGGAAGCTCAAACGCGCCAGGCGCTTTTACCAAACAAATATCTTCTTTATTCGCACCATGACGAACCAAAGCATCAATAGCTCCACCCTCAAGCTGCTCTACTATAAAACTGTTAAACCGTGAAGCTACAATACAAAACTTACCACCTTGAACTGATAAATTTCCTTCGATTGTTTTTATTGTTGACATTTTCTTTCTCTATTATTGTTTCTTAAATTAAAGCAATACATGGTTTTATTCATCTAGAATATGGCAAAAACTAGAGTGTAACTCTTAAGGGTACCTCTATTAATTCTGGCAGAGCATCTATACGTCATGAATTAATAGAGGCTTACCTATTCAGTATGTTCTACAACTTCTAAATCATACCCTGAAAGTCCAAAATATTTTTTCTCTGTGCCCATTACTTTTAACTTCCGCACACCTAAATCAGCTAATACTCTCGCTCCCGTTCCAGTAGTACGCCAATCTATTTTTTTATTTTCTTGTTCCACAGGCTCCACACCATTATCTAACATATGATATTGATAAATATGTTCAACCAATGATTTGTTAGCCTCATTCTGCCTTATTACAACTAGAACACCTTTACCTTCTTCAGCTATTTTCATCATCGCCTCACGAATCGTAATTGAGCTATCAGATCTTTTTGATGAAAACAAATCATCCAGTAAATTTCGGGCATGAACTCTTACCAATACTGGTTGCTCACCAGATACTTGCCCCATAACTAAAGCTAAATGCACATTATCATCATTCATATCTTGATAAGCGTAGAGCTTAAAATCACCGAATTCTGTCGGATACTGACACTCACTAATTCGTTCTAACGTGTTTTCATGTTTAATTCTATAATGAATTAAATCTGCAATGGTACCTATTTTTAGATCATGCTGTTTTGCAAAAACAACCAAATCATCTAATCTTGCCATCGAGCCATCTTCATTGAGTATTTCAACGATTACTGCTGCTGGCTCGACTCCGGCTAATCTAGCCAAATCACAGCCCGCCTCTGTATGACCAGCACGGTTTAACACCCCTCCTGCTCGCGCCATTAATGGAAAAATATGACCGGGCTGCACCAGATTATCTGGAGTCGCATCTTTTGCAACTGCTGCTTGTACTGTTAAAGCACGATCAGCAGCTGATATACCAGTTGTAACTCCCTTTGCTGCCTCAATAGACACTGTAAAATTTGTGGAATGAGCCGTTTTATTTTCATTAACCATCAAAGGCAACCTAAGCTGCTGACATCGACTATGCGTTAAGGTCAAACAAATTAATCCACGCCCATATTTTGCCATAAAGTTTATATCTTTAGCGCCTGCAAAAGAAGCCGCCATCACTAAATCACCTTCATTTTCACGATCCTCATCATCCATAATGATAACCATTTTTCCTTGGCGTATATCTTCTATAATTTCCTCAGTTGTATTCATTTTAAAAAACCTGAGTTTTGCAACAAGTCTTCAGTTACACCGCTACAGGGTTTAATTGCAGCTTCCCCTTTCATCAACCGCTCCATATATCTTGCCAACAAATCCACTTCAAGATTTACTTTTTTCCCCGCAGTTAATTCACTTAATGTTGTTTCTAATAATGTATGGGGAACTATATTTACACAAAATTGAGCGCCATTCACTTTATTTACCGTTAAACTTACACCATCAATACAAATTGATCCCTTTTCAGCAATATATTTTGCCAAATCGTCAGGCACTTGAAATGTATAGCGAAAAGATCGACCATCTTTATTTTTAGACACAACTGAACCCAAGCCATCAACATGCCCACTCACAATATGGCCACCCATTCTTGTTGCTGGTGTTAATGCTAATTCCAGGTTAACAGCAGACCCAACAGAGACTGATTTTAAAACGGTTCTCGACATCGTTTCATTAGAAACATCAGCGTAAAAAAAATTTTCACCCAGCTCTACTGCGGTTAAACAAACCCCACTAACAGCGATACTATCACCTAAGTTAGCCTGATCCATAGAAAGCTTTCCTGTCTCTATTTTTAACCGAAAATCGCCTCCTTGAGGCTGAATTGTGGCTATATTACCTATTGCTAAAATAATTCCTGTAAACATTATATTTTATTAACTATTGAAAACAAGCCTTAAGTCAGGCCCAACTTGCCGAACACTGGTCATCTTTAATTGTTTTTTATCATCCATCTTTTGCATTCCTGGTAAATAAAATAAACCACGTCCTTGGTCACCTAAAATACAGGGAGCCATATAAACCACCCATTCATCAACTAATCTTTGCTCTAGTAATGCTCCATTAAGAATTGCCCCAGCCTCTACGAGAATTGTATTAATTTGTTTTTGCCCTAAAAAAACCATCACAGCATTCAAGTCCAGACGACTACCTTTATTCTTAATCTGAAAAACGTGAAAACCTGCCCGCTCTAATCTGATGATTTTTTGCTTATTTGCACTCACTGTTAAAATCCATATTTCCCCTGCTAGAGTTAACATTTTAGCTGTTAAAGATATCTGCAATAAAGAATCAAGTATCACTCTAATGGGCTGCTTAACATTAACATCAAGGCGAACATTCAAAGAAGGATCATCAGCCAAAACAGTATTAATTCCCGTCAATACTGCTGAACTTTCAGCTCGCAAGCTTTGCACATCTGCCCGAGATTGTGGTGATGTAATCCATTGGCTTTCCCCTGAGGCCATTGCTGTTTTACCATCAAGACTCATCCCTAATTTACTCCGTACAAATGGCAATCCTTTTGTCATTCGTTTTATATACCCTTGGTTTAAAGCTTCTGCATCATGCTGTAAAACTCCACATTTAACAACTAAACCAGCCTCTTGCATTTTTTTTAACCCTTTACCGGCAACCAGAGGGTTAGGGTCTTGCATTGCCACAACAACTCGACCTACACCTGCTGCTACTAATGCCTCGCAACATGGCCCTGTTCTACCATGATGGCTACAAGGCTCTAATGTGACATAAGCGGTAACACCTCTTACATTAGCAACTTGTTTTAAAGCATCCACCTCAGCATGATCATCCCCTGCCTTTACATGCCAACCTTTTGCAACAACTTCACCATTTAAAACCAAAACACAACCCACATTGGGGTTTGGATCTGTTGTATATAGGCCTTTTTCTGCAAGCTTTATGGCAATAGCCATAAAAACAGCGTCTTGATCTAAATTCATTTTTTCTGTAGACGTTCAATCATTTCAGTAAATTCATTAACATCCTGAAAACTTCGATAAACTGAAGCAAAACGAACATAAGCCACATCATCAAGAGAACTTAATTCTTTCATCACTAATTCACCCAAATCATCAGCTTGAATTTCTCGGTCACCTTTTGTAATCATTAATTTTTTTATTCGACTCACTGCTGCTTCAACATCTTCCTTGTTAACAGGCCTTTTTTCTAACGACCTATGCATCCCTGCTCGAAGTTTTATTTCATCAAAATTTTCTCTAGTCCCATCACGTTTAATGATTTTTGGTAAAATTAACTCAACAATCTCATATGTAGTGAACCTCTCTTTACAAGACAAACATTCTCTTCGACGTCTAACCTGATCTCCTTCACTCGCCAACCGAGAATCAATAACTCGTGTATCTTGAGCAGCACAAAAAGGACATCGCATAACTTTACCTAAATTCTTTCTAAGACAATAAATACTGTCATTTAACAACAAAACAAAATATTTTATACCATTTGTTACAATAATAATATCTAAGAACCTGCTCAAGTCGTTGCGAGTCGTTGTCAGTTGCGTGCGGACGGAACGCAGAAACTGCAGTTTACACGAAGTAAATGAGGATTTCGAGCACCGCCCAAGCGTAACTGGCAGCTGTGCAGTTGATTTTGAACAGGCTTTAAGCCGAAAATAGATTTCTTTGTACTTCACCCTAAATTTATCTATTCCAATCAATTTTATGAAAGAGTTAAAAGGGGTAATAAAATACCATCAAAGCCTCCAGATTGCGGAACAATTATCTATTGCTAAAATAATGCATGGAGATCTATATTCTTCAAACTAGGGCTGATTGGGTAAAGCCGTGAACGACATGAAGGTTATGGCTTTCGTAATATTATCCAACAAATCACTCTAGCTAATACAAATAAAATTCAATTTATTATTAGTGGTACCCAAACAGGCCACCTTGAATCATTATCAAGACATCATTTTTGCTCTATACTAAAAGCATACCCTCAAAAAACAGAATAAACTCCAAGGGTGAAATTAAACCCTCTTCAGAAGCTTTAACCCATGCAAGTATTTATCAGCAAAGTAAAGACATTCAACCCGTTATACACATTCATTGCCCAGAGATATGGAATAACACACGTCTGCTAAAAACACCCTATACTTCTAAAGATATTAGTTATGGAACACCAGAAATGGCAAATGAAGTTAAACGCATATTCCGGCTATCCATCAAAGATAATACTGCAATTCTAAGCATGTTGGGCCATAAGGATGGCATTATTGCTTTTTCAAACTCAATGGAAAAAGCAGCCTGCGCATTAATTAAATTATTCTCAAGTGCTATTACACTTGAGCAAAACAAACAACAAAGATAAAATACACCATTACATTATAATATATTAATACGCATGCTTGAAATTCTTATCTATACTACAAAAATTTGTCCTTATTGCATCATGGCAAAAAGACTTTTAGACAAAAAAGGCGCCTCTTATTCAGAAATAAATGTTGATTCTAAACCTGGGCTACGTCAAGAAATGATGAAAAAAACGCAGCGAAGAACAGTCCCACAAATATTTATTGGAGATTTTCACGTCGGTGGCTTCGATGATTTACACACACTTGAAACGAAAAATGAATTAGATCTGTTGCTAACCAATACTCAGTAATTTTTTCCTACTAGGTATAACCGAAATCATTCACTTTAGAAATATGAACAACAGTAATCCACCGGCTCTTTTACACTTACTTTAAATGTTATGTTCGCTAGCACGTCAAAAGTATCGCCAATTTTAAAAGTTTTCCAGTGTTCTTCATCAAGTAGTAGCACGTTCAGCTCTCCTGCTAAAATATCCATCATTTCTTTTACATTGGTATTAAAAGTATATTCGCCTTGCAACATAAAGCCTAAAGTTTTTTTGAACCATCTTCGAACTGAATGGTTCGGCTACTCACCTGTCCATCAAAATAAATATTGGCTTTTTTACAACAGTCACGTTTTTAAAAATTTTTATCTCAAAAGTTTTTTACAAACCATTCAAAAGATCATTTTTAATATCATCAACATTTTCCAGCCCTACTGAGACCCTAACCAAGCTGCCTTTTATCCCTACCTCTGCTCTAACCTCAGGAGGCAGCCTGCCATGTGTTGTGGTAGCCGGATGGGTAATGGTTGTTTTTACATCACCTAAATTTGCAGTAATTGACAACATTTCAGTTGCATCTATCAATTTCCATGCATGCTTTTGTCCTCCAGTTAATTCAAAACTTACAACTCCACCAAAATGACTTTGCTGTATTTTTGCCAACTCATGCTGAGCATGTGACTCCAAGCCAGGATAGTGAACTTTTGCAACTCCATTTTGTTTTTCTAGCCATTTTGCAAGATCAAATGCATTATCACAGTGAGCCTTCATACGAACAGCTAAGGTTTCCAGTCCCGATAAGAATACCCATGCATTAAATGGACTCATTGTTGAGCCACCCGTTCTTAAGTAAGGATAAATATCTTTTTCTATAATTTCTTCGCTTGCTATCACTGCACCACCAACACAACGCCCTTGGCCATCAATATATTTAGTAGCCGAATGAACAATAATATCGGCTCCCAACTCTAACGGTTTCAATAGCACAGGGGTACAAAAAACATTATCCACTACCAATAAACAGTCATGATTATGCGCTATTTCTGCAATTTCTTTAATATCTGCAATTTCAATCAAAGGGTTGGAGGGTGTTTCTAAAAACAGAAAACGGGTATTTGGTTTTATTGCCGCATCCCATGCAGAAGAATTCGTTAACTCAACAAAATCTGTTTCTACTCCGAATTTACTAAAATAATTTTGAAACATTAAGATTGTGTTACCAAAAACACTACGGGAACAAACTACATGATCACCGGCTTTTAACAACCCCATACCTATAGCCATAATAGCGGCCATACCCGATGAAAAGGCAAGACAACGTTCACCTTTTTCCATTAAAGCAAGACGTTGCTGAAAAACATCAACAGTAGGGTTGGTAAAACGTGAATAAATATTACCTGGTTTTTTGCCTGTAAACCTTAGTGCAGCTTCTTCAGCACTTTTAAACACGTAACTGGACGTGGTAAAAATGGGTACGCTATGTTCATCTTGATGAGTACGGTCATGCCCTGCTCTAATCGCTTGTGTTTCTAAAGAATAATTATTCCAGTCAAAATCAGTCATTTTTTAATCAATTGCATTTAGAAAGGGAGACTTTCAAAGTAATAAGAAATATGATAGATGACGTTGGTTTACACCATTTATAATCCATCCTTTGTGTTTAAGCGAATGCTATTAGAATATTTGAAAATAATTCCTTATACAAACCATGGATAATCAAGGGGTATTAAGGCTATCCGCCCCCCCTATTTCATCAGTTGAACTTGAAGATCTATTCAACTCCAATTCAATCTCTTTCTTATGATTTTTTAACGTATATACAGCATTAATAAAGTCTTTAGCTACAGCTTCATCTTCAGCATAGAGGCGGTATAAGACACTATAATTATCGCCTCTAATAGTTACAATTTTCCATTTACGTTTTTCATGTAATTCAATTTTTTGAATATTATCAAAATAAATATAAGTTGGTTGATTCCTTGATCCAGTTATAACCCTAAAATAATCAGGTTTTATTTCCACATTTTTAACTGCATGGTTTGGCGATTGAAAACTTAGAGTTTCTTTAAGAACGTTCATTGTTCTTGAAATATCTGGAAACTCTTCAGGCTGATATGGAATATGAGTTGCAGAACAGCCCATAAAAAAAAAGTACTTAAAAAAATAAGTAATTTTATATTCATATTTTTTCCTGTAATGTTAGTTCATACAGCATTCTGCATATCGATAACACAATGCTCAGAGCTAAGTTTTTTTTGAGCACTATCATTTCTCAACAAATTGATACGATCTAAATAGGCATCATCAATATCGTCAGTTATATATTCCTTATTAAAACAAGATGTATCAAAATGTTTAATATTACTGTTACCTTTTTGAACAGCATCTATCAAATCATCCAGATTCTGATAAATCATTTTATCCGCACCAATCGCCACACCTACTTCTTCTTCTGTTCTATTATGGGCAATGAGTTCTTCCACTGACGGCATATCAATACCGTAAACGTTAGGGTATCGAACTGGAGGAGCTGCTGAAGCAAAATAAACCTTGTTTGCACCCGCATCCCTTGCCATTTGAATAATTTGCTCAGAAGTTGTACCCCTTACAATTGAATCATCAACTAATAAAACATTTTTCCCTTCAAATTCTAGGTCGATCGCATTTAATTTTTGTTTAACAGATTTTTTCCGCATTTGCTGCCCTGGCATTATAAAAGTTCTACCAATATAGCGGTTTTTCATAAAACCCTCCCTAAACTTAACACCTAGCTTGTAAGCCATTTGCAAAGCTGATGTTCTACTGGTATCCGGGATAGGAATAACTACATCAATATCATGTTCAGGCCACTCTCTTAACACTTTATCAGCGAGTTTTTCACCCATCCTCAATCTGGCTTTATAAACTGAAATATCATCAAGAATAGAATCTGATCTCGCAAAATAGACATATTCAAAAATACAGGGACAATGATCCACAACATCTGCACATTGTTTTGTATGTAATTTACCCGTTAGTTCAATAAAAATCGCTTCACCTGGTTTTATATCTCGGGTTAATTCAAAATCTAACACTTTTAATGCTACATTTTCAGAAGCAACCATATAGTCAGAGCCTTTATCGGTTTTTCTTTCTCCAAAAACCATAGGCCTAATTCCATGTGGGTCTCTAAAAGCTAAAACACCAAAACCGGCAATCATAACTACAGCAGCATACGCTCCTTTACAGCGCTTATGTACCGCTGACACAGCTTGAAACACATCATCAGCATCTATTCGTAGTTTACCTAGTTGTTGTAATTCATGAGCAAAAACATTCAACAAAATTTCTGAATCTGAATCTGTATTGATATGCCTCTGATCATCCGTAAACAGCTGCTTTTTTAATTCATTAATATTCGTTAAATTCCCATTATGCGCCAAGGTCAAACCAAAGGGAGAATTAACATAAAAAGGCTGGGCTTCAGATGAACTAGAACAACCTGCTGTTGGGTATCGAACATGAGCTATACCCATCGTACCTTTCAACTTCATCATTTGCTCATTTGAAAAAACGTCTCTTGTGAGGCCGTTATCTTTCCGCAAATAAAACCGACCCTCATCGCAAGTAACAATGCCAGCAGCATCTTGACCACGATGTTGTAAAACAGTGAGTGCATCATAAAGATCCTGATTTACATTATGATGAGAAACAATACCGGCAATACCACACATGATTATTAAATCCTGACTAAAAATTCACATAATCCGTCACACCTGACGGGAGATGCTCACGAAACCAAACGGCTAATGATTGAAATGGAGGGATTAAAGTTGATTCTTTCCACCACGAATCTTCTGGTAAAGGCGTTAGTCCTGCTAACATGACAGCAATAGATATAACTACCAGCCCTCGAGCAATCCCAAATATCATCCCTGCAAATCTATCGGAACCCGTTAATCCTGTCTTTTTTACCAATTCGCTTAGAAGATAGTTAATCAAAGCCCCTAAAATTAGTGTAATTATAAATAGAATTCCAAATGCGGCTGAAATTCTTAAAGAAGGAACATTAATCATACCTTCAAAAAAATGGGAAAACTCTTGGCTGAAGGTCAACCCCACCCAGATAGCAAAAACCCAAATAGCTAATGAAAAAGCTTCCTTAATAAAACCTCTAAAAAGCCCAATAGCTGAAGAAATAAGTATCAACCCAATAATGGTATAGTCTATCCAGATCATTTTTCCAAAAACCTCATATAAGCAACATTTTTTAATGTTCTGTTTTTAATCTATGCAACTTTTATCCCAAACAATCCTTTTGGTTCCTATGTTTGACTATATCCTTGGTTAAAGAATCAACAGGCTATCATTTCTAAACTTTAGGATAAAACTATTCCGTTGAAAAAATAAGAATTCCTTTCAGTCCATTTAACTCTTGTATTTTTCGCTTCATCCCTTCAGCTCTTTTTTTATCAAGTTCTGGACCAACCCTAACTCTGTATAATGCGCCATTTTCACTTAAAACACTTTTGATGGTTACAGGAAAACCTTGTTGTCTGATCTTATCTCTAAATGAAATCGCATTGTTTTCTTCTCCAAAAATACCTACTTGAACAAACCAACGACCCATTTCTTTTGCTTGTTGCTTAATAGCCCCAGAGCCTTTTAATGAATTAGCCCCAGCTATATCACCATTTTCAAAACTAGTTGATGAGTAGTCCGAATCATATTCTTTATAAATTACTGGCTCATCAGGTATTGTTAGCTCGCTTATCATTTTACCACTTTCGTCGATAGGGTCATCAAAGATCATAGGCACAAATATTGCCGCTAATGCTGTAATGACAACCGCGCCTACTAACCGTTGTTTTAAATCTTGATCCATACTAAACCTCAATTAAGCACATATTTTGCTGAAAATAGTCAATAGTAAAATTATAAGCCTGAGATGATTCATCACTATACTTCACGCGGTCATGGATGTGGAATTTATATCGAGTTGATTTTTGTCGATAGCAAGGCACTGAAACAGGCGCATAGCAGGCTACGCAACTGTTTCAGTAACGCAGCCTATCGGCAAAAATCGACCGATAGAAATCCGCATCCGTGACTACGTGAAGTATAATACCTATTTTCAATCAATTTGACACTTTGTAATTATTATTCTAACTTCAGGTTCTTAGAAAATATTCGGCTACCAAATAAAATGAACCAAAAACAACGATCAAATCCCCGGCTTCCGCCCTTTCTTTAGCCCCCTGAAAGGATTCAGAAAAAGATCTATAGCCAAAACTTGCATTTTTAAGATTATTTTGTTTAAAACAATCTTGAACAACTGATTCACTGGCTGCTCTAGGACTATTCAGGGGAGAGATATACCAATGAGTGATAACAGGGCTGATGATTTCAATCACTGCTTTAATATCTTTATCTTTCATCATTGAAAAAATAGCATAAATTTTTTTATCTGGGTACATCTTTAGCAAATACTCCACTAATGCTCTAACCGCTTGAGGGTTATGAGCCACGTCTAGTAATACAGGAATATCACTATCAATCAATTGAAACCGTCCTTTAAGTTGAACAGTTTCCAACCCTTTGTAAATAGAAGCTTCACTTACTGGCAAGATAGCTTCCATTTCAATAGTTGCCATCAAAACTGCTGATGCATTTCGATATTGATGCTCTCCTTTTAATGCCGGTTCAGGTAGAGATAAATACTGCCTATTTTTAATGGTACTGCAAGACCAAGACCAACCATGAGCTTTCTTTTGAAAGCCGAACTCTTTATTAATACGAAATAAAGGTGTATTTTTTTCAAAGGCACGGTTTAACAATGTTTCTGGTGGATCTAAGTCACCAATAACTGCTGGGATGCCTGTTCTAAAAACACCTGCTTTTTCATACGCAATGGCTTCTCTTGTTTCTCCTAACCAATCAACATGATCTATACATATACTAGTAATTAAAACAGTATCAGCGTCTATAATATTTACCGCATCCAACCGTCCACCCAATCCAATCTCTAACAACTGAACGTCTAAATCAGAACGCCAAAAAATATCTAGAGCAGCCAAAGTTCCAAACTCAAAATAACTGAGTGAATCTTCACTTCTGACCGTATCAATTCTATCAAAAGCTTGGCAAATTACATCATCATCTACAGACAGTCCATCAATTCTAATGCGCTCATTATATTTTGATATATGGGGTGAGGTATAAGCACCAACACGATAGCCCTGAGCTCTATAAATAGATTCTAAAAAAGCAATACACGATCCTTTACCATTTGTACCTGCGACAATAATAGTAGGTGGTTTAACATTTTCAGGGTTAAGTAATTTAAAAACTCTCGCCACCCGCTCCAAACCCAGATCAATTTCTCTAGGATGAACACCTTCTTGCCATTCCAGCCAACCATCAAGCGAATTAAAACGCGCCATTTATCGTCTTTATTCTTGATTGTTATTACTTGATACCACTTCAATATTCAAGACAGATGATTCATTTTCATTTATCATCATGTCAGAATTGCTAGCAGATTTTGCAACAAAGTTAGCCATCAACATTGATAAAATACTACTTATTTTTTCTCTCATTTCACGACGATCAATAATCATATCTATTGCACCATGTTGTTGAAGAAATTCACTCCGCTGAAAACCTTCAGGCAAGGTTTCTCTTACTGTTTGTTCAATAACTCTAGGCCCTGCAAAACCGATCAGTGCTCGTGGCTCTGCAATATTGATATCACCTAGCATTGCCAAGCTCGCCGAGACGCCACCCATCGTTGGATCCGTCATATATGAAATATAGGGAATACCACGCTCAGCTAATTTAGTTAAAACTGCGCTAGTTTTCGTCATCTGAAACAAAGAATATAATGACTCCTGCATTCGAGCGCCGCCACTTGCTGTAAAAACAATAAAAGGTACACCCAGTTCCAAGCTTTTATTCACACCTCGAACAAAACGTTCACCCACAACAGACCCCATCGACCCACCCATAAAGCTAAAATCAAATGCTGCTGCTACAATACCATGGCCTTTTAATGTCCCTTGTATGACAACCAAAGCATCATTTTCTTTTGTCGATTTTTGCGCCTGAGATAAACGGTCTTTATATTTTTTTGTATCTTTAAATTTTAAAGGGTCATTTGCTTTTAAACCACTTCCTAGCTCTATCCGTCCTTGTTCATCTAAAAACATATCCAGGCGAATTCTTGCAGAAATCCTCATATGATGTTCACACTTTGGACAAACATTGTAATTCTTCTCTAATTCTGCATTATATAAAATAGCATCACAGCTAGGACATTTGTTCCAGAGACCTTCAGGAACAGTCGTTTTTTTTAAAGAAGACTCTGTTCTAATAGTTGCAGGGATTAGTTTTTCAAACCAATTCATCGTTGTAATACTCCGAGTCTATCGCTCTAACTATCCATTGCCTGACGCATGGACTTAATTAATTCAATAATATCTGTTTTAGCTTTTTCTGGATTACCCAGGTTTTTTTCAATTTTACTAATAAATGCGCTACCTACAACAACACCATCAGCAAGTTCAGCAATTATTTTTGCCGTTTTGGCATTCTTGATACCAAACCCCACACTAATAGGTAATTGAGTGTTTTTCCGTATTTCAGCTACTTTTTGTTCAACATTTTTTGTATCTAAATGACCAGCACCAGTAATGCCTTTTACAGAAACATAATAAAGGTATCCACTTCCAACTGCATTTATTTTCTTAATTCTTTCTGCTGAACTATTCGGTGCTGACAAAAAAATTGGATCAATATCTCTAGCTTTTAGTAATTCCACACATTCTTCTGCTTCTTCGGGCGGCAAATCTACCGTTATTACTCCATCAATCTCAGCTTGTTGAGCAGCATTTGCAAACTTTTCATAACCCATTACTTCTATTGGATTTAAATAACCCATTAAAACTATGGGCGTTTGTTTATCCATCTGTCTAAACTCGGAAGCCATATTTAAGACTTTTCTTAAACCAATATGATGTGCTAAAGCTCGCTCGCTGGCTCTTTGTATAATAGGGCCATCGGCCATAGGGTCAGAAAAAGGAACACCAAGTTCAATCACATTGGCTCCTGCCTCCACCATTGCATGCATCATCGGCACTGTAAACTCAGGATTAGGATCACCTGCAGTAATAAATGGGATAAGTGCTTTACGTCCTGTTATTGCTAATTCATCAAATCGGGTTTTTAAACGACTCATTGCTGAGTCCCCTCGAATTGAGCTATAGTTTGCATATCTTTATCGCCACGCCCTGATAAATTAACTATGATTATTTTATCCTTAGCCATTGTTGGTGCTAATTTGATGGTATAAGCCATCGCATGACTGGACTCAAGTGCAGGAATAATACCTTCTAGTTTGGTTAAAGCATGAAAACCTTTTAACGCTTCGGCATCTGTAATATTAACGTATTCAGCCCTACCTATATCTTTTAACCAAGCATGCTCTGGCCCTACACCTGGATAATCAAGACCTGCCGAAATTGAATGCGTTTCTATAATCTCACCATCATCATCTGCCATCAAATAAGTTCTATTTCCATGTAAAACACCTGTTCTACCTGCACATAATGGTGCAGAATGTCGACCTGTTTCAACACCATCCCCAGCCGCTTCAACTCCGTACATCTTTACAGAGGCGTCGCTTATAAAGGGATAAAACAAACCAATAGCATTTGATCCACCACCAACACAGGCGACTAAAGCATCGGGCAATTGACCTGTCATTTCTTGACATTGCTGTTTTGCTTCACGTCCAATAATCGTTTGAAAATCCCTAACCATTGCCGGATATGGATGAGGCCCTGCAACTGTACCGATAATATAAAAAGTATCATCGATATTTGTCACCCAGTCTCTCAGTGCTTCATTTAATGCATCTTTTAGGGTACAAGAACCTGATTCAACAGGCACAACTGTTGCGCCAAGTAACTTCATCCTATATACATTTTGAGCCTGCCTTTCAACATCGACAGATCCCATATAAACAATACATTCCAGACCAAGCCTTGCTGCAACTGTGGCTGTTGCTACGCCATGCTGCCCTGCACCTGTTTCTGCAATAATTCGTGTTTTTCCCATACGTTTTGCCAATAATGCCTGGCCTACCGTATTATTAATTTTATGTGCACCTGTATGGTTAAGGTCTTCACGCTTTAGATAAATTTGCGCACCACCTAGCTCTTTACTCCACCGTTCAGCATAATATAGAGGTGAAGGTCGTCCAACATAATGCTTTAAATCAGCATCAAGTTCAGCAATAAAATCAGGGTCCTTCATATAATGCTGATATGCTTCATTCAATTCTGTTATAGCTGGCATTAATGTTTCCGCTACAAAAATTCCACCATAAGGCCCAAAATGCCCTCTCTTATCTGGCATCTCATACATATCAGTCATATTACTCTGTCGCCTTCATTAATCTCTTGAATAAATGCAGTCATTTTAGCCACATCCTTCACCCCTTTTGTTTTCTCAACTCCACTACTGACATCCAACGCATAAGGTCTGACAGATTGAACTGCCTGCTTCACGTTACCTACTTGCAGCCCACCTGCCAATATAATTGGCCTTGAACAATTTTTTGGAATTAACTCCCAATCAAATTGACTACCACTTCCACCTTTTATTCCTGGATGATAAGCATCTAATAATAATGCAGAAGCATCATGATACTGATTGGCAATTTCCAACACATCCAAACCAGGCTGCATCCTGATGGCTTTCATATAAGGTTTATTATAAATTCTGCAATCAACCGGTTTTTCATCACCATGAAATTGAATACAATCAATTGAAACATTATTGATTACCTGCTTTATTTGCGACTCTTTCTCATCTACAAATAAAGCAACAATAGTCACAAAAGCAGGCAAAGCTTTAACAATTTTTGTTGCCTGCTCAATGCTCACATACCGAGGGCTTGGAGGATAAAAAACCAACCCAATTGCATCAACTCCTAGTTCAGCAGCATCAACCGCTTCATCAACTTGAGTAAAACCGCATATTTTAACGCGAGTACGCATTAAATGCCTCTTAAAATTTAGGTAAGTACCTTTAAGCATAATTAATTTAACAATTTTTGCGCAGGATTTTTTTTCATTTTCAAGTCATATAACAAGATATGTAACTATTTATGCAACGCCGAAAATGAGAAAAAAGACAAGTAAAATGTTAAATTAATTATGCTTAGGTACTAATATTAGGATACCATAAAACAAACATGAAAGATGATAGTAAGCTTACTTATCTTTCACCAGCTTTCATGCGTACCACCTGTCTTTGCTGCTCTTTATCTTGATATTTCAAAGCCCTACGCTTAGCCGAAACGCCAACCGCTGATGAACCGATATGTTCTTCACCTCGTTTCTTAGCCAATTGTACTTGTTTTTCTCTCTCCAGGAACCGTTTACGCTGCTGTTGACTAACTTTATTATAACAGTGAGGGCAACTGACGCCTTGTTCATAATACTCACTCTTTTTTTCTTCTTCCGTAATCGGATAACGACATGCATAACATTGATCATACTGCCCTTTTTCCAAATTATGATTTACAGCAACCCGATTATCAAAAACAAAGCATTCACCTTGCCAAAGAGACTCATCAGCGGGCACTTCTTCTAAATATTTCAACACCCCACCTTGCAAATGATAAACGTTGTCAAACCCCTGATCTTTTAGATAAGCTGTAGATTTCTCACAACGAATACCACCAGTACAGTACATTGCCACTTTTTTATGCTTGCTCGGATCAAGTTGATCTTTAACATACTGAGGAAATTCACGAAATGTCTCAGTTCCAGGGTTTACCGCCCCCTTAAAACCGCCAATTTTAACTTCATAATCATTACGAGTATCAATTAACAAAACGCCTGGATCAGAAATCAGTGTATTCCAATCCTGAGGTTTAACATAGGTACCTATAATTTTTTTTGGGTCGATACTATCAATACCCATGGTAACGATTTCTTTCTTTAATTTGACCTTACTGCGATAAAAAGGCATCGCTTCTTCATAAGATTCTTTAGTTTGAAGATCTGATAATCGGGGATCAGAGCGCAACCAAGCTACTATCGCATCAATACCTTTTCTATCTCCTGCAATCGTACCATTAACGCCTTCTTTTGCTAATAACAAAGTTCCTTTTATCTGCTGCTCATTCATTAACTTTAAAAGTGGCTTTCTAAGTAACTCAAAATTATCGAGCGTAGCGAACTTATATAATGCGGATACTACAATATTTGTCATATATCACCTGTCTGCTGACCGGAACGTAAAACCGGTGCAAAAATTGAAAACGGAGCCATTCTACCTTATCTTTATTTATTTTTTAGCTTTGGTTTTTTTATTTAGTTTTTTAAAAATTCGACCAGCACATCATCTCGTCAACATGATGCGGTATAGTTTTACCACGTTACACCTGATTTTAAAAAATAAAAAGACAGCCCTGATAACCTATTAAAACTTTCATCACAAAGGAATTAATATGCCCCAAGGCTATCACACGAATGCAAAAACAAATTCACATTCAAGAGAAATTATCCAACAGTTGATTCTCACAAATATTGAGTTATCAAAACACTTTGAAAACAATGAAAAAACCGTTTCCAAAGAGAGTATCAGTAGATAAAAGTTCGCGTCCAGGTAGCGGTATATTTATAAGTGATTCAGCATTATAGGATTGATTGTAAATCTTAATTCGAGATAACTGAGCCATGATTATAAAAGCTAAAATTCATATTTGCCAAAACAAAAACCAGTATTTAATTACATTTCAATTAACTATATCAACTTTTTAAATTTTTTTTCATGTATAGAGAAAATTAATATAAAAATGAAAATGCTAAATAATTCCCATATTCTGGTTATTGATAATGTAGTCGATAACATAAAAGTGGCTCTAAATATTTTAAAGGAAGAACATAAAGAGTTATCTTTTGCAATGCAGGGTGAGAAAGCACTTGCCATGATAGAAAAACAACCGACAATATTTGATTTAATCCTGCTTGATATTATGATGCCCGGTATGAATGGCTATGAGGTTTGTAAAAAAACCCTCTCACTCAGGACATTCCAATTATTTTCTTAACTGCAAAAGTAGATGTGGACTCTATTGATAAAGGGTTTTCACTAGGCGCTAGTGATTACATCACTAAACCTTTCCATGCTGCAGAATTACTCGCTAGAGTAAGAACTCATGTTCAACTCTATCGATCCAAACAATTACTTCAAAAACACAACCTTTCACTACAAACAAAAATTCACTATCAGCATAAAAATTATTATCAGAACTAAGAAGATAATCAGAAGGAAATGATCTGGATATTGACTGAATTAATGGAATCAACTTCCGATGAACCTAGAAAAATCAGTTGAATTTATCCCTACTAAAAAAATTCAGCATAACT
>CAZHUE010000003.1:9764-35783 GCA_964535875.1 uncultured Methylomarinum sp. | reverse complement strand
GTCGATATTGACTTTACGAAAAACAAACAATATCAAAATTAAAAAAACAAAGACTTATGGTGCTCCCATAGGGAGGTACTACACAATATTCACCTTGCGCATCACTTTTAATCGGACCCGTTTTTACTAGAACATAATAATGAACTAAAATAAAAATGGTATACTGAAATAATCATAAAGAATGATTAGGTTAATTCCTATTTATTATACTCAAAGTTAACAACCATTTTTCTATAACTAAATATTAATCCCAGATCCCTACTTAAGAAATTGGATATATAATGCTAGCCTTTGGTTTCTAGGGACTTGTAAAAAATCTAAGCTTCACCCCTAGGTTATAATCGAGTGTTTTTTGTAAGGCCAAGGAAGCAAGATCTGGTGCTCTATACCAACTTTCTAAGTGTGGCTCTGGGTTAATAACAACGATTGCAATAATCTTAATATGACTTAAATTTATAGATGAAAAAAAAATTTAAAACCCTCGCCAAGATAGTTGCTATTTTTTATTTATTTTCTTTAATTTCCCTTTTGGGAATGCAATTTTGGCCCGAGTCAATGTTCTGGCTTGCATCGTTAGTCTGCTATATTCCAACATGGTTTATTATCTTACCTTGGGTTTTTTTATTTCCTGCCCTCTTATATTTCCACCTGTGGATTTTAGCTTCTCTTTTAACCATTATTACCTTGTGTACAGCCTATACTTTTTCAAATTTTGAATTTAACTTCGACTCCATTGAACCCAACCTCCAAAAAACAAATAATCTTACTGTATTATCAGCAAACTTAGGTGGTACAAATTCACAGAAACTTGCTTTATTAATTAAAAATATACAACCTGATATTATTTCACTTCAGGAAGTCTCATCAGGGCAAATTAAACATCAATTTGACCATACTCCCTGGAATGTCATTTGTGAAAGCCATTTATGTGTAATAAGCCGATATAAACTTAAATTAGTAAAGGCTGTATCTCGAAAATTTCTGCAGGATTGGGGAGATTTTATAATGCATGTTGAAATAAACCTCCCCTCTAAAACTATAGATTTTTATAATGTGCATTTAGAAACACCAAGAGAGGGAATAGAAGCACTAATAAAAAACCCTATTAAGGGGATTGCTAAGATGAAAAATGTTACCGAGCACCAGTTAATCGAATCTGGGATTGCATCAAGTTTAGCTCAGAAAGGTCGCCTAAGCATTGTTGCGGGTGATTTTAATATGACAGAATTGAGTCCAATTTATCAGACCTACTGGGCTAATTTTGAAAATAGTTTTGCTCAAAAAGGGACTGGTTTTGGCTATAGTAAATCGTCAAAATGGATAGGGGTTCGTATTGACCACATTCTATACGATAAGAATGCATGGTCAACAAAACGTGCTTGGGTTGGGCCATCGATCAACAGCGATCATCTCCCCATAATTACGGTATTAACGCCTCACTGAATAAATAAAAAATAATTTGATTGTTAAATTTCGCTATCTGCATCATCCATATCTAATTGGATCATAATAGTTTTACGTAACAATTTCTTTTCTTTTCTATGAGATGCTTGTAAACGTGCTAACTTTTTTTCTACACTATTTATGCGACTTATCAAAGAGGAGTCTTCCTGCTCGCGAGATAAAATAGGGTAGAAATCCTCTTCATCAACTCCCTCAGCACCAACCATCTGTTCGTCCATTTCTGAAACTACTTTTTTAAACGATTCAACATCTTCAATCATCTCTTCTTCTAGTTCAAAAATCACTTTACCAACAGACTCAGTGTTAATAACATCTAGTTCTGATGAATATCCATAGAATAAAACTCGATCGCATAGGGTATTAATTTTTCTGGGAACACCACCGGTATACTCATGAATTTTCTGAAAAACATCATCAAACTCAGGGTTATGATCCCAACCAGCTTTATCTAAACGAAAAAGTATATATTCTTTAGTTTGTATTGCATTTAGTGGCTTAAGCTGAAATGCTGAGACTATCCGTTGCTTAAATTGATCCATATCACGAGCAAAAATAGTATGCCGCAATTCTTTTTGACCAACTAAAAATGTTTGAAATATAATTTTACCATTTTTTTCAAAATTAGAAAGCATCCTCAATTCCTCTAAAGATTCCTTTGGCAAGTTCTGAGCCTCGTCAACAATTAGAAGTATCCTTTGCCCATTATCTGAAGTGGTTTTAATAAATTGTTCTATATTTACAAGTAAAGTTGCCTTATCAAAATCAACAAAAGGCAGTCCAAAGGTACCCGAAATAACTCTCAGTGTATCAGTAGCACCTACCTGAGAAGATACCATTACTCCGATAACGATATCGTCGTCATTTAAATTTTTAACCAACTCCCTAACAAGCATTGTCTTCCCTAATCCAGGGAATCCAGTAATAACAACAAAGCCTTCACCTTGCATTAATCCATAGCGCATATACGCTATTGCACTTTTATGCATTGAGCTTTGAAAGAAAAACTCCGGGTCTGTATTCAGCTGAAATGGCTTGCATTTCAAATTATAATAACTACAATACATAATCTTAGTAAGTTAATAATAAATTTGCAGTTATGCGATTCTCAATAAACTCATTATCCACAACATTTGATTGTTGATTAATATATTGATACTCAACTTTAGCGTTCAACCTACCCTTCCTTCCAATTGAAATTGGTATTCTTCTCATAAAACCAACAGAAACATTCCACCTTTTATCCTTCGAGTCATCTCGGGTAATCTGTTGCCAGTTTGGGCGAATAAATAAAGTATTTCGTCTCGTAAAACGCCAGTCTAAAAAACCTTCAGTTCCAATAATATTATTTATTTCCTGACTTGTTTGAAAAGTTGTTCTTGCACTAAAAGCTCGCATTGAAACATAACTTCTCCCTGTATTATATGCAACTGATACTTCTCCTTTCTTTGTAAAAAGCACTTCATTGTTAAATGTTGGGAGAGTGGTATCTGACGGTAAGACTCCATTAACAACTGAATTGAATATTGGATTCCCAAACTCATCTAAATCAGTAAATCCTCGTAATCTTGAAAGTTCATTTTGAATCGTTGTAGTTTCTTCTAAGTAGCTGGCTTTCCAAATAGATCTTTTAGTATTATATTCTAAACTAGATTCCCATATATCCCCAGTATTAATGCCTTTATCATTATTTCTGTAAGTGGTTATCCAATGCATACGTCTAGTTGGCATAATATCAAGCGTTACGAATGAATTATTACCATAAGCCCCTTCTAAACTAAACCGCTGGTTTGGCCTCCATCTACCACCAAAGGAATAAAACAAACCATTTTCACTCCGGTTTGTTGTTTGCTGAAATTTATTATCGACATACCCAATCTGAGTAAATACATTAAAATGTCGATTAATATGCCACCTCATTTCTGCTAACGAATCCTGAAAAACAACATCGTCATCATTTTCTCTATTCTGATCTGACCTATTATGATCAATGAACCAAGAAAACAAAGAAAATTTTCTTCCACTATTGAGCCTAACAGAGTAATCCAGGTTTTCAGAGTCTGAGGCTAGATTATTATTTAAAAGTAAATTACTATATTTAAACCTGACCTCACCATTTGCATATCCATTAAAATTAGGGGTCCAGTATGGAGAAATACTATAGTTAATTACATCAGTTCTATTATTTGTTCCCGAAAAGTTATCATTTGCACTTATTCGATTATTTATATTCTGCTGACCAATACTACTATTCAGATCTAAAAATATAGAATTTCTCAAAATCTCTGAGTTTGAGTCGAATTGCAACTGATGAAAACTATCAAACTCTCCATTCCCTCCAGCATTTAATAGATTTTGCACTCTATAGTCTAAATTTAATTTATTCCTGGCACTTTTATTTCTTATTGAAATGCCTGGTGTTACTTCTGTTACAAATGCCCCTTTTTCGTTTCCTTTTAAATCTAAACCAATATTATCCGAATATGTTTCTGAAGCGGCAAAACTAGGTGTAAATCTCCAATCTGATGCATAGGAAACAGAGGTAGATAGATTTATTGTAATAAAAATAGATATACTTACAATAAATCCACATAAAATCCAGTTCCTCACTTTAATTTCACTGACCATACTGTCCATATCCGTATTTATTCAAATCAAAACTTCTCGTTACTTTATTTAGTAAAGCCATAACTACATCGCAAACTTCTAATTTTTCAATTGATTCTAAAACCATACTCTGTGAAGTTTGTTCTGCCTCTATTACTAAAACAACTTGACCAACATGTCCAGCTAAAACTTCAGCTTGAGTAGCTGCTAACAATGGTGGAGAATCAAAAATAACTATACGATCAGCATATCGTGAGTGCAATTCTTCCGCCAGTGCTGCCATTTTTTTGCTAGCTAACAACTCAGTTGAATAAATATGCTTTTTCCCTGCTGGTATTATGGTTAAACCTGGAATATCCGTTTTAATCAAAATCATGGAAATATCTTCTTCATCTCCATTTAAATAATCTGTTAGCCCCGATTCATTTTCTTTAATCCCTAATACCGTATTTATTGATGGTTTTGCAACGTCGGCATCAACTAATAAAACTTGTTTATCTCTTTCACTTGCAATACTTAACGCCAGATTGATTGCTGTAAAAGTTTTGCCTTCTCCTGGTTGACTACTGGTTATTAAAATCAAGTTTTTACGATTTATTCCGCTTTCTTGATCCTCCTTTGCATTATTCACTAAAGGCCTTTTTATAACTCTATACTCTTCAGACATTTGATTGTCCGTATTTTCTGAACATAGAAAGCCAGCTTTAACCATTTTTTTACGATTAAGAGTAAATATTTTCTTTGATTTTACTTTATTTTCAATTTTATCAATCGCACTCTTTATGGGTAACTTTTCAGAATAACTTTGATAGTTTGGCTCAGACGTTCTTCCTACTACCAGAGAATCGACTGCAGCTTTCTTTTGAAGTGTTTTTCCCTTATTATTTTTCTCGGCTTTCTCTACAATTTTCTCAACAATGCTCATTATATAGACTCTCTATAGAAATTCATTTATATCACATATATTGGGTTAACTACTTTGCAACCTTAAATATTCAAAAACCATTAAGCCAATATAGACACAAACAAGACTGGTAAATAATAATATGTACATATAAGTCTCTTTTTTATTTTCCCCATTTGCAGAAACCATTGAAATACTACCAAGTACAGGTAATCCTATTTCTTTTCTGACTTGCCCGGTAGTCATAAAAGTCGGTTTCATATAATAAAGCAAAAAGGCTAAACCAAAGCCCGCCCCTATACTGGCAAATAAAACTCCAGATAAGAATAACAACCGTTTAGGCCCGGAAGGTGATAATGGTTTATTTGGAGGATCCACTACCTTAAACTTAATTGATACCGTCTCAGTATCAACTTGTTCAGCCATCCTTGCCTGCTCTCTACGCTGTACAAGTTTCTGATAATTGTCCCTTATGGTTTCGTAATCCCGGTTTAAATTCTGCATTTCAGTCTCAACTGTCAATCTTGTATCCAGTTGTTCTTTGTGTTGCTCTATACGTTTCTTAAAAATAGAAACACGTGCTTTAATGGATCCAACTTCAGCCCTTGCTTCAGCTAATGAAGTTTTCAATTTTTGAACATATGGGTTTGCCATTGCGCCTGCATTTAGAGTACTACTTCTGTCTCCATTTATATTTCTTTTCCGTTCTTTTCGTTTAATAACTTCTTCAAGCCTAAGTTCAATCGCACTGACTGCAGGATGACTTTCAGTATATTTTAATAACAAATTCATTTTAGTCTGTCTTAGACTCTTGATTCTCTCATCTTCTGGAGATAAAATCAGCGAAGAATTCGCATCTGCCCACGTTGCGTTTGAATTTATAACATCTTGAACCTGATTTATTAGGACATCTCTTTTTGATTTCGCCTGACTTAATTCTAACTTGGCATTATCAAACTGTTGGTAAGCACTGTTTAGCCGTCCGATTTGTCCTTCCCCTTGATTTTCATTTGGGAGTAAGCCAAAATTTGATCTTTTAAATGCCTCTCGTGTTTTTTCAGCACTTCGTAAACGAACTTCATACTCTCTTATTTGTTGCTCAATAAAACGCTGACTACTATTTACATCTTCCAATGTTGATAATTGTGTTTGTTCAGAGAAAACTGTCAACACTGAGGTTACAACAATTTTTGCCATATTAGGCTCATTCGAATCATATGTAATTTCAAATAGGCCATCTTGTTTATCACCAGTGATCTGAATCTCTTTTCTCATATCATCATATAATTCTACCCTCTGAGCATCATTTTTTACTAATAAATCTAAATTAGATAATTCTATTATTTTATCTAGGTTCGGTGTAGTAAACATCAACTGTTTCATGACTCTAACTAACATGGCAGAATCTTGTTGAACGGAAATGCCTTCTAATAAAGGTTGTAGCAAAGTTTTTGAATCTATATGAACTTTTGCTGACGAAGTGTATGTATTAGGTAAAAACATAACGACAGCCCACCCTAATAGACTGAGTAGCCAAGCCACACTTATTGCAGCCCATTTATGTTTAAGTGTTCCCTTTACTTGAATTAAAATTTCTGCTAATTGTTCTTGCATACTTTAATTTTTTTTAAAATATAAACTTGTTTAATTTCTAAAAAAATATACTGAAATTACAGCAATATGTTTGGTATTTATTAAAAATAATGACTTATCGACTAATCCACTATGTAATTTTTTTAAACATAGTAGTTACAAATCTTAACTAATTGTGAGCAAGAAGGCACTGAGAACCGAAACATTCAAAGTCAAGGCAAATACGCATGGTAATTACAAAGGATTCCAACGCAGAGACTGGATATTTTGGACTCAAAAACTCATTCATTAATTACTAGAGGTACCCAACTATATAAAAACTAAAAAAAAGATTCAGGAACTACTAAAATATCCCCTGGTAACATAACAACATTCTCTGACATATCTCCATCATCTATTAAATCATCAATTTTCACACCATATTTCTTTTGAACACCATTTACTTTTCTAATAATACTTGCTCTATTGCCATCAGCAAATTCCCCAATACTTCCAATTCTAATAATAACGTCAAGTAATGTCATTCCTCTTTCATATGGTATTGTCATACCACGATACCGACTCACTTCCTGACTACCCCCTTCATTTCCTATTTGCCCCACAATTCTTATTTGTTGGGCATCAACACCTTGAAATTCATTCTGCATCATGACTACAACCTGAGGGTTACGTATAAACGATTTATAAATGACTTCTAGTTCTCTGGCAACTTGATAAGGCGTTTTTCCACTGACAAGTATATCTTCAGCTAAAGGAATAGTGATTTTTCCATCTGGTCTTACTGGTACTGTAGTTGAAATATCTGGGTTATCCCAAACAAATATATTAACCATATCTCCTGGGCCAATTTGATATGAATAATCTGAAAAATTATGTTTCGACTCATCATCCAGAGAAGGATACGAGCAGGCAGAAATTAAAACTGAAAAAAAGACCATGATCAGAGTTGATTTTTTTAAATACATCACACTTATTAACCTCGTTATGTAAAATTATATGTTTAAGGCAATAATGCCATTATTTTTTAATAATTGATAGTTTATCTAAAAGCTGTTCGGCTAATTTGATTTCATCAAAACCACCATTCTCCTTTCCCAAATCTACTGCTTGCCTTAGATAAGATAAGGCTTTAGCATTGTTACCTTGTTCAAAATAAGCTACACCTAAATGGTATTTAAATACAGCCACTTGACTGGCCATATTGTTAACTTTTTCAAGTATTGGTATGGCCCCGCTTACATTACCTGACTTAAGTTCGATCCAAGCATAACTATCCAGATAAAAAGGATTCTCTGAATTTTTAAAATTTACAGCCAGTTTTCTAGCTTTTTCTATATTTTTTTTATCTCCAAAAACATCAACAAGCAGCGCCACATAGTTATTAGTTGCAATTTCTAAACCAGGATTAGTTGCTAATAATGACTCATAAAGAGATATTGCTTTTTGATATTCATGATTTTTTTCATAAGCAGACGCTAAATAGATTGATAACCTTACATTATCAGGATTTTCTTCAAGCCCTTTCTTATAGAGAGAAATAGCTGACTTATAATCTTTTTTATCATTATAAACTGTCGCCAGAGCTGCATAAATTTGGGGAAGTTTGTTGTCTATAGCAAGAGCTGCCTCATAGGTAGATATGGCCTGAGAATGATTTTTATTAAGCAATAATAATTGCCCCATAATTAAATGTGCCGTTATATGCTTAGGATTAGATTCCATAAAAGATGACATGAAATCAATCATTTCTTTTCTCTGATACAGCATTTCATAGCTGGTTGCCATTTGTCGAAGCACATCAGGGTAATCAGGTGAATAACGTAGTATTTCTTTAAAGCCTGCAATTGCTTTAGGAAAGTCACCTTGCTCTTGCTTACTCCTTGAATTTAAAAATTTGGCAAGCAATCTACCTTGAGGATGCTTTTCTATAGATACAATTTTTTCATTTGCACCTAGCCAATCTCCAGCAATCATTTTAATCTCTGCAGCCTGCTTTAACAAGCCCAAGTTATTAGGCTCTATCTTAATTGCTTTTTCTAATAATTCAATCGCATAATCAGTATCTTTATTTTTTAAAGATCGGCTTACAACTGCAAGTAAAGCTTCAGGACTGGCAGGATTGACTTCAAGGGCTTCACGAAATTTTTTATCAGCATTATCAAAGTCCCCTTTAATTATTTCAATCTGAGCCATTAGTGTTAATGCTGCATCCGAGTCTGGATGAGTCCAACGAATTGTTTTTAAAATTGCTTCGGCTTCATCATATTGTTCCTGAGCTAAATAAATCTTTGTTTTTAAAATATTTGCTTGCAAATTTTCTGAATTATCTGTTAATAATTCTTCAACAATTTCTTTAGATTTTTTTATATCCTTCTTACCAAAAGCAATCTGAGCCAGTTGAATTCTTATCCGTTGCTGTAATTCGAGATCAATTTCTAATGCGCCAACCTTACCCAGTAAAACTTCTGCATCTGATAAATAGCTCATCTTCAAAAGCCATTGACTAATTTGAAATAAACTTTCAGGTTTATCTATATCCTCAACACTAAATTTTTCAACTTGCTCACTTACCTTCTCTTTATTAGTACTATGTAAAAAATCTAACAATACTAATTTAGGCTTTATTCCATCAGGATCAGATTCAATGACTTCTCTTAATAATTTTTCAGCCTCAGGTTTTCTGTCAGCCTGAGAATATATTTTTGCTAATGCAAATTTAAACTCAACTTTCTCAGGGTGTAACTTAGATAGCCTTTCATAATCCTTAATCACCTCTTCAATATTTGATCTTCTACTATTCAATTGAATTTTTAACAAATGAAGAGAAATGTCTTCAACCCCTGATTCTACCACTGGGCTTACAAATTTGAGCGCATCGTCAAATTGCTCATTTTGCATTAAAATCAATGTTTTTAAAGAGATTGCATCTGTGAAGTCTGGTTTTTTTTGTAAAATTTCTTCTACTATAGCTAAAGCCTCACCTTGTTTTTTCTGCTTTATAAAGACTGCTGCCCTTAAAATTAAAGCAGCAAAATTGTCTTTAGAAAATTTTAGAATTTCATCAGATTGTAATAATGCAGCATCTAAATCGTCAAATAATAGATGTATTTTACCAAGTTTTACTCGAGCATCAATATTTTTAGGATTAAACTTAACGGCGTGTATTAAGTTTTCTCTCATTCCTCTAAAATTGCCATCCTTTTCATTTAATAATGCTAAATAATAATATGTCTTCCCAAGAGTTCCATCACCTTTAAGCGCACTAGCTAATTCTAGCTTTGCCTTAACATATTCTCCTTTTTCAAAAAGTTCAATACCAAACTTTTCTCGTTCAAGTGCCCGTTGACTAGCATCTTGGCATCCATAAAGCACACTTAAACCTATTGCCATTACTTTTAGTTTGTTATTTAAAAAAACTCTTCTCATTATTAATAAATCCTTAAATATAAAAGCAATTATCTACTCAAACCAATCACAACTATTATCACATAAAACATCAATCAGGAATATATTCTCTCAGCAACGGCTTAATCAGCAACAAAAATTCATTCATTCTCTCCTCTGCTTTTTTCATGTCTTCTCCAGGGTATATCTCGGTACTGGTTCTTACTAAAGATCCATCTGTTCGATTTAAAAACAGCGCATCTTTAAATAAAGACCACTTCATTGCATATTCATTCGCGATTATTTGTCCACGCTGTTGATACCAATAATACACCAAACTCTTATCTAATCTTTTTTGAATTATCATACGATTAAATGGTTGCCCTTCAAAATTTTCCCGAGAAATATCTACAATTTCCCAACCGCCCCCTGGTATACAGAGCTTAGGCGAATGCGGCACCACATTTTTTCTTTGTGAATCATAATAAGCTATATATAAAACAATAACTTTACCACTTTCATCTCGATAGCTTGTCAATAAATAATCTGAAAGTTTTAAAACGTCTAAAGTGTCTTTATCCAATGTCTGTTTTTTACCCTTCCAAGCACCTATTTGCAAAGGAAAATGACTAAATGATTGCCGCTCAAGAACAACTTCTTTTCTATTACCCATAAAAAAGACTAAGATCAGTACTGCTACCATTAAAACTAAAGAGGCATAAAAAGGTGATCTCAACTGGTATTTTGAGAGTATTGATTGTTGCTGTACCCCTACTCCAGGTGCCTCATCTATAATCCCAAATATTTCAACCAGAGAATGTGAATTGCGACCCATTTTTGCTAAAAACAGCATTACAATCATTAATAAAGCAAGACTTGCCATAAATACAACCCAGCCTTCAAAGTCATGCATAAAACCTTCTGCTGTTTCTATACCCCAGCGGTTAACCAAGTAGCCAACAACACCTATCCTAAAACTATTCATAACTATGGTAATAGGGATGCTGGATAAAAATACTAACACCCTTTTCCACATAGCGGTATTAAACATATAGGCACAAATAAACCCAATACTCAATAAAGGATAAAGATAACGCAAACCATTACATGCTTCTACTACTTGTAATTTGAAATCTCCCAGATCAATAACATTACCTTCTAAAAATACAGGAATATCACACCAGATAATAAACTCGACACCGAGCTGAGAAGATAATAACTGTAATTCAGATGAAAGCAACGCGTCTAGATAAGAAGGCAGTGGAATGGCAAAGGCTAGCATTAGTAATGGAACCAAAATAACTTTAAGCGCCGCCCCTCCTACAACACTCCAAATCAACCCAATCACAACCAATATAAAGGAGTAATTCATCACTATAAACAATACACTGGACCTGCCGATAAAGAGAACAATCATTCCCACTAAAACCAGGAAAAAACCCCACCAAGATGAATTAAATTGAATATTATGAAATTTATTCTTTTTTTGCCAGATAAAGTAAAGTGTAAGAAATGGAATGATAAAACCATGGCTATATTCTTCATTCCCAGCCCACCGTTCTACCAAGTCGACAAAAGCTTCCCTGTATAATACGGTAATGATAAAAAAAACTAGTATTAAAAATAACAACAAGTTTTTTCTAATTGCTGAGAGCGTCTCTGTAGCCATGATAGATATTGAGTTAAATTATTAGTTTCATTTTTTATTTAGCTTAAAGTATAGACTATATTTTATTTTAGGCATAAAAAAAGGGGCTAAAAGCCCCTTTTTTAGTCAATTGAAACGACTCTTACGCAACCACTCCATCAACTGGCAATGTTTTACGACGTGACGCAAGACCACCAACACCTAATATTGCAGAAATGAATAACCATGCTGCTGCCGGTAGCGGAGTTGCAGTGATAGAAGCAGTATTATAAGCTGAATCCGATGCAGCTAATGTAAAATTGTAGCTACTAATCAAGGAATTCGAATCACCAGTAACAACTAAAGCATAAGCACCAGAAAGAATATCTATACTTGACATTAAAATAGTTTGAACAAAATTAAGACTTCCTAGAATAGGAAGAGGCACAGAACCTTCTCTTCTTGATACTTCTGTTAACGGATTAAAATTCCAATCATCAACTCGAGTTAAAAATACATTTAAACCAGAACTATTAGCAAAAGATGAAGTACTAGTAAAAGCCAAAGTATCTAATTCACCTGCAGAATCAGAAGAAAAACGCCAAAAATGAGCAAACGAACCAAGTGTCCCAGCGTCAGAGCCTGCTAAAATACTATCGCCAATATTAGAATATTGCATCCCAAGACTAGGGCTTCCATTAGGATTTGCTCCAGCAGGCGTATCCCAAGTCAGGGTAGGGGCGGCATTTGCACCCACTGAAAAGACAAAAAACAAAGCAATTAACGTAATTTTTTTCATTATAATAACCCTCAACATATTAAAAAAAGTAAACAATTTACATCTATAAAAATTAAACCAACCTGAGCGACACTTAAATTAACTCACCAAAGCCCTGTAGTTATTAGAAAAACTACATATTCCTTTACAATAAATTGTAAGATCAAAAAACCTAAATTTATTATGAGTTTAGATAATTATATATTAATATTCCTTAACTGAACCTTAACAATAATTTATCTTCCATGACAAAACCGCATTTCCAACTAGAGACTCTCTGTTGGTTACTATGATATAGAATTAAATATTTAATGCTATTGTCCTTAAGGACAATTTTTAAGATTAATAAATTACACTTACCCGTAAAACAACATTCTTCTCATTTATTCTTTAAAAAAGAGGATTAGCCATATATTAGCTTCTAGCTTCGTTTATTAAATAAACCCGAGAGGGTATAGATTCAGCATAAACAACACAACTTTTTGGCACCCCCCTTCTAAAACACTGGCTTTTTAATTTAAGACCTAATACTTTATTCCACAAAGCAGTCACTAACAATTTCAATTATACTAAAAAAAATGTAGCCTGCCAACCAACTTAATCAACACTATTAATATTTTCACATAAATAACTGATACTAAAGGGGAAAAAATTATATATTAATAAAGGCTTATCTAAAAACTATCAAAAACAAGATTTTTTTGATAAATAAACTTGTATTTTAAAATAACTCTACTAATCTTCTAATTGAGAGTTGATACCTCCTCTCAGTTGTGATGAGTATATCTATGCCCCAAACGAGTTATTCGAATGGGGCTTTTTTATTCTGGTGAGCCAGTACTCTATTTGTGCTATCGAAACTATTGGCTTCTTTTCAATTAGACTAAAAATTCATCTAGCCCAATTAACTCAATATTTTTTTGTTTTGCGTCTAATTTATCTTGCTCAGTATTATATCCCCAGGCAGCCAAACATAAGCGAACTGATGTTAATTCCTTATTATTTATAACATTAAGAAGAGCGACAAACCTATCCTCTACAAAATATATAGTCTGCTGACTATGCTTTTCTACCAAACCTAATAAAACCATTTCTTTACTCATTTTCTTCTCCAGACCAAAAACTTTATCATCAGGTATTTGAATCTGGTTTGCATTTAATATATGCTTAACAAACCGTTCCTGTTTTGTAGTAATGATGTACCACACCTCTTGACTGGCTAGATACTTCAATTTTTCAGCTACTCCATTAAATAGTGGATTCATCATCACCCACTCATCTAAATCATTTTTTATCCATTGATCTCTTGTTTCCCCAAACAACTTTTTAAGAAAATCTATATTCAGATTTGAATTTTTAATCAGCTTTTCTTTTTTATCACAAAAACCCGTCAAAATAGCCTCTGCCGAATCACCATCATTTAGCATTTTAATAATTAAAATAGCTTCATAGCCAGTTTCCATAATCGGACGAACTTTACGAAACTGGTTAAGAATTATTTCTGGTGGCAATGGCGTAGAAAATTCATCCCAAATCTTAATCCCAGCCTTCCAGCCTGCTATTCCCGTTTCTATTGCGCTATCACAAATAACACCATCAAAATCCAAAGCATAAACAATTGATTGTTTCATGTTTTTATATTTGATGTTTTAAGAGGTTTTTTTAGACATATCAAGAAATCCATGCCTACCCCTTTTGGATTTATATTCCAACCATTGCTTTAAATAGACTAATTCTTCAGTTTGATCCAAATCGTCCAGACTCATTTTATTTTTTAACAACCTAAAGGCCGAAGACAATACTTTATATCGTTCGCCGTTAATACCCGCCCTTCTCAGACCAACTGAATTTAAACGATAGTGTTTTACTGGCTTACCACCAATTAACATATAAGGTATAGCATCCATGCTTAGCCCCGTTGTTCCTTGTACAATGGCATAAGAACCTACACGACAAAACTGATGCACGACAACTGCACCCCCCATAAACACATTATCACCAACCTCCACATGCCCACCAATTGCAACATTATTGGCAAATATAGTTTTATTACCTATCGTACAATCATGTGCCACATGACTATTGTTCATAAAAAAACAGTCAGAACCTATGTTAGTAACACCCTCTTCAACTGAAGATCTGTGGGCAGTAAAACCTTCACGAAAAACATTGTTATCCGCTATTTTTAACCAGGAAACAGTTTCTTTTTTGAAAGAAACATCCTGAGGCAATCCACCTAATACTGCATGTGGATGCAAGATATTCCTCTTACCCATTTTCACATAAGGCTGTATGACTGCATGCGCCCCTAATTCACACCCACTTCCTATTTCAACAAAATCTTCAATAACCGCAAATGGCCCAATCGTAATATTGTCAGCTAGTTTTGCCGTGGATGCTATATAAGCAGTTGGATGAATAATTTGGCTCATTTAAAAAATTTTCTATTAGATTTAGGCTTAATTTAACTGTCTCATCCTCTAGGATGGAACTGCTCATGCATTGATTTTAGTCTCTCTTGTGCAATATGGGTATAAATCTGGGTTGTAGATAGATCAGAATGCCCTAATAATAACTGCACAACACGCAAGTCTGCACCATGATTAAGTAAATGAGTGGCAAATGCATGCCTTAATGTATGCGGTGAAAGGGATTTTTTTATCCCTGCTTTTTTTGCATATCGTTTAATAATGTACCAAAAGGCTTGTCGAGTCATTTCAGAACCTCGCTTAGTCACAAACAAATAATCACACTGTTTGTTTGCAAGAATTTCACCTCTAGCGCCTGCCATATACTGTTCTAGCCATTCCATAGCCTGCTCACCTACAGGAACTAATCGCTCTTTATTACCTTTCCCAACAACTTTCACAAAACCTTGTCTAAAATTTACCTGTTCAAATTTTAAACCAATTAGCTCAGAAACCCTCAACCCTGTTGCATAAAGTAATTCCAGCATAACCTTATCTCGACAGCCCAAAACATCGATTGTTTCTGGCGCTTCTAATAACGACTCCACATCCATTTCTGATAAAGATTCTGGTAAAAATCGACCAATATGAGGGGCTTCTATTAACGCTGTCGGATCTTTTTCTATCGTATTTTCTCTGTGTAAATACCCATAAAAACGACGCAAGCTGGATAATATCCGAGCAGATGAGCGACTTCCTATGCCTTGCTTATAACGATTAGCTAAAAACAAAGCAATATCACTTTCTTCAACTTCAACGACCGTCTTTTTGTTTAGCCACTTTGAAAAAATTTTTAAGTCGCTACCATATGCAGCCAAAGTATTATCACTTAACCCCGCTTCAACCCAGAGAGAGTCTAAAAACAAATCTATCTGCTGTAAAGAAGTTTCCATAGCTACAAATACCCGCGCATAGTTATTTTAACATTTTACTTGTTTTTTTTATCATACCTACTGAGTTTCCATCTGTAATAGCCTTCTCTTTATTTCCATTGGCTTACCTTTGGTTTTCCCCATAAATCCTCCCAAGTCTGCCTTCGCGACAACTCGGTGATAAGGTATTATTCCTGGATAAAAATTATCTCTGCATACATTCGCTACCGCCCTTGGGCCTGAATCAATTTTATTTGCTAACTCTGAATAACTTAACACGGATCCCACAGGTATTTTACAAATTTCAGACCAAACTTTATTTCTAAAATCTGTCCCTTGTTTTGTAGATTAATGACTAACGAGCCTTTTGGGTTTATCAAGAAATTTTTGAATTTGACTACATTGCTTATCATTTTTTGAATAATAAATTTCAGAAGATTGGACACTCCACCTTGTCCTTGTTACAACTTGTCCAACTTGATGGACAATTAACTCCCTAGTTGAGGCTGATATTTTAAAACATGAACTTTCTGTTTCTTCTGATAAATCAACCCAATTTATTAAAACAGGCATATTTTTCTCCTTAACTCTAGAAACAGCAGACTTCAACCTAAATAAATCAGTCAGGTTCAATTATTTTAACCAAAACCAAACCTTTATGGCAAAAAAAAGGCAGCTTAAAAGCTGCCTTTTCTAAATAAAAATTAATTTATCCTAGTTTTTCTTTAATACGAGCCGCTCTACCCGTTAAGTCACGTAAATAGTATAGCTTAGCTCTACGCACTGCACCACGACGCTTGACTTCAATACTACCAATCAATTTACTGTGTGTTTGAAAAACACGTTCTACACCAATACCATGCGAAATTTTTCTTACCGTAAAAGCCGAATTTAACCCGCGATTTTTCTTAGCAATCACAACACCTTCATAGGCCTGCAATCTCTCACGGTCTCCCTCTTTTACTTTAACTTGAACAAGAACCGTATCACCTGGAGAAAAATCAGGCACATCTTTATTTAGCTGTTCCGCTTCCAATATATCAATAATATTTGTCATTACTACACCCTAATAAACATCAATTTTTTTAACAAGGAACACTACCTTCTAGTTTATATTCCTAAATTCTTCCAACAAAGCAACTTGCTCCGCACTTAATTCTTTATTTTTTAATAAATCAGGTCTTCTTAATTCTGTCCGACCTAATGCTTGCTGCATTCTCCATTGCTGAATATCTTTGTGATTCCCACTCATCAATACTTTGGGAACAGAAGACGAATCAATCAGTTCAGGCCGAGTAAAGTGAGGATAATCCAACAAACCATCCATATATGAATCCTGTTTTGCAGAATCGTCATCACCTAAAACACCAGGGATTAATCTTGTAATCGCATCAATAACGACCAACGCTGCCAATTCCCCTCCACTAATAACATAGTTACCTAAAGACCATTCTTCATCACAGACCGAGTCAATAAAACGTTCATCAATCCCTTCGTATCGACCTGCTACTAATATCAATTGCGATGATTGACTAATCTTTAGCAATAAACTCTGCGTTATTTGCTTGCCTTGTGGACTTAAATAAACAACTTTGCTTTCCCTTACCTTGCAGCTTGTTTGTGCTGCATTAACGGCATCATGTAGCGGCTGATATTTCATCACCATCCCCGGGCCACCACCGTATGGGCGATCATCAACACTACGATGCTTATCTTGCGTATAATCTCTGGGGTTCCAAACAGACAAGCCAACAATTTTATTTTCAATTGCCTTTCCAGTTACACCGTAACTGGAACCTTCCAAAATCATTTCTGGAAATAAGGTAACAACATCAAAATGCATAACAAAAAGTTCAATTAAAAATCAGGATCCCATTCAACAATCATTATCTTGTTCGCCAGATCAATCTTCTTTATGACTTGTTCTTGCAAGAAGGGAATTAATCGTTCTTCACCTTCATTCTTAATAACCAACACATCATTTGCACCCGTTTCAATAAGATGATCAACCTTACCTAAACTGACACCCAACCCTGTTTCTACTTGCAAACCAACAAGATCAGCCCAATAATACTCACCCTCTTCAGGCTCGGGCAGTTGATTTTTTTTAATAAAAATTTTCCAGCCACTATAGGCTGTCGCCTCATCTCGATCAGAAATTCCCGCTATGCATGCGACAATTGACTTTCCTTGCCTTTTTCCGTTAATAAGGGAAACTTCCTTGACCTCATTTTCTTTTTTAAGAACCCAAGATGAATAATTTAAAATATTCTCTCTGGGGGAGGTTAGTGAAAATACCTTAACCCAACCTTTAATTCCAAAGACACCGGAAATTTCACCAACACTGATAAGTTCACTTTCTGACAAGAGATTTTATGCAGCGACTTCTTTGCTGGCATTTTTAATCAAACGGGCAACACGCTCAGAAGGTTGTGCCCCTACAGATTTCCAATAATCAATGCGTTCGTCATTCAAACGAAGCTTTTCTTCATTGCCACGCGCAAAAGGGTTAAAAAAACCTAAACGCTCTATATACTTTCCATCACGACTTTTTCTGCTGTCAGCTACAACTACGTGATAAAACGGCTGATTTTTAGCACCACCTCTTGCAAGACGAATAGTTACCATGTATACACCTTAAAAAATATTTATTTAAAACCCAATCCGCCTATTCTACGCGAATTTTTATAGATGTGAAGAATAAAATCACTTTTTTTATGATCTTCACAACAAAAACTATCTTCTCATTCCACCCATATTACTCTTCATCCCTCTAACCATATTAGCCATATTACCTTTAGAAAATTTCTTCATCATCTTTTGCATCATTTTATGCTGCTTCAAAATTCTGTTTACATCCTGTAACTCCTGCCCGCTACCCGCAGCAATCCGCTTTTTACGACTTCCTTTTATTAAATCAGGGTAGCGACGCTCTTGAAGCGTCATGGAATTAATCACCCCTATTTGACGCGATATCATTTTATCGTCAACCTGATCTTTCATATTTTGAGGAACACCGCCCATACCTGGCAACTTATCCATCATTGCACCAAGTCCACCCATGTTTTGCATTTGCAACAACTGATCTTTAAGATCGTTCAAGTCAAAGCTTTTACCTTTACTTATTTTTCTTGCTAATTTTTCAGCTTTTTTCTTATCTGCTTTCTGCTCAATGTCTTCAATCAGCGAAAGCATATCTCCCATTCCTAAAATACGGGAAGCAAGCCGATCAGGATGAAAAGGCTCTAAGGCATCCGTTTTTTCACCCACCCCAATAAATTTAATTGGCTTGCCTGTAATATGCCTAATAGACAAAGCTGCACCGCCACGGGCATCACCGTCCGCTTTAGTTAGAACCACACCGGTTAACGGCAAAGCATCATCAAATGCTTTTGCTGTTTTAGCTGCATCCTGCCCGGTCATACTGTCAACGACAAACAGAGTTTCAACAGGATTGATAGCGGCATGCAATTGCTTGATTTCCGCCATCATTTCATCATCAATATGCAAACGTCCTGCTGTATCAACAATAACAACATCAAGAAATTGTTTTTTTGCCGCCTCAATTGCATTGACTGCAATATCTACTGGTTTTTGAGAAACATCACTTTCAAAAAAGATCAGATCGAGATCATCAGCTAATGTTTGCAACTGCTTGATCGCTGCAGGACGATAGACATCGGCACTAACGACACCTACTTTTTTCTTTTTATTTAATTTTAACCAGCGACCTAATTTTGCCACCGTTGTGGTTTTACCCGCACCTTGCAGGCCTGCCAATAAAATGATGGCGGGAGGATTTGCTCTGAGGTCTAACTCTTCATTTGCCTCTCCCATCACACTGACTAATTCAGCCTGAACCACCTTAATAAATGCTTGCCCAGGATTCAAACTTGCTTGTACTTTTTGACCTAAAGCACCTTCTTTTACTTTATTGATAAAGTCGGTTACTACGGGCAAAGCAACATCTGCCTCTAACAAAGCCATCCGGACTTCACGCAAAGCATCTTTAATATTACTTTCAGTCAGTCGCCCTTGACCTTTTAAATTCTTAAGCGTACCACTTAGACGGTCCGTTAAATTATCAAACATATTTTTTCTGCAATTTTAATTTCAAGACAAAGCATTTGCCCTATGACTATTTAGCCATTTATATTAACATATACTTTTGATTATTATCTAATAGCAAAACCATGATTACTTCCATTTTTGGCATCCTATCTATTTGCTGCTACTTAATCAGCACCCTATTGCTAGCAATAGATATTATCAAAGAAAAATCATGCTTACAGTCTATTTTTCCAGGTTGGGCTGCTGTTCTTTTTCACCTTTCTTTTATAACAATAATTTCTCTACAAAACTCCAACATAGATTTTGGATTTTTCAGCATTGCCTCAATTATTACTTCAATCATCGCACTACTGTTATTATTAGTAAACTTGAGCAAACCTATTGAGAAACTTGGAGTCGCTATATTTCCAATTGCAGCTCTAGCGCTTTCTCTAACGCTCTATTTCCCTAACACCGAACAAGTTCTGCAAAAATACAGCTGGCAGATGAGCATCCATATACTTAGTTCTATTGTTGCGTTTAGTCTACTAAATATTGCCGCGTTACAAGCTATTTTCCTTGCTATTCAGGAGCAACAATTAAGAAAACACCCACCCAGACGAATTATTCTAACCTTACCTCCGCTACAAACAATGGAGTCACTGTTATTTCAGATGATAGGTACAGGTATTATTTTTCTTTCTGTTTCTTTAGTCAGTGGTTTTATTTTTATTGATGATTTATTTGCTCAAAAACTAGCGCATAAAACCGTACTTTCTATTCTGGCCTGGTTAATTTTTTCATTGTTACTTTTTGGTCGCATCCGCTATGGATGGAGGGGGCAAACTGCTATACAGTGGACTTTGATTGGATTTACATCTTTATTACTAGCTTACTTTGGCAGTAAATTAGTACTGGAATTAATTTTAAATAGGGCTTAAGGATATACCCAGGTATCAGACATGTACATCTATTCCACCGGGAGTAGCTGAATTAATTAATTCTATTGCAGCCTCACCGTCTGATTTTATGGCATCTAAACCTATTTTAACTACTTGAATAGCAATTTGCTCATCTGTTGTTTTTTTACTCATCATTGCTGTTAATAACCCAGGAGCATCGCCTCCGCTTACTGAACCTACCATTTTTTATTCCTCATTTTAATATAATTATTACTTCTTTACCTTGCTTGTTTTAATTACGAAACAGCTAAACTGTTGGGTTAACGATAGAGCTGCTAGCCCAACCTACCCATTAGAATAAGCTTTTACTGCATTTTTACCATGAACTATCTTTTTTAGCTCAGACTGTAATTCATTTTTAAAGTTACGCACCAAATTAACAATCTGATTATCAATATTTAGCACAGCGTTAATATTCTTTGCGATAAGGTCACTTTCAAGGACAAGGTCTTGGGAAAAAAAAGCTGTTAACAAACTATCTCTTTCTTTCTGCTTATTTTCTATACTTCCCCACTCCTCTGACAAAGCCATTTGAAGTATTTCTTCCGAACATTCTTTAATTGAAGCTAATTCTTTTAACTGATCATCTGCCATATTATTAGCCATTAGCAGCCACACGCTGCTCCATCGGAATATTTATCCAGGCAGAACGAACATCTTTCAGTAAACTAGCCACCTCATCCAGAGGGTCCAAACTATTTTCAACATTGGCTACCAGCAAACGACGCTGCATATAGTAATACAAAGCTTCCAGATTATCTGCAACTTCCCCACCATTATCTTTATCTAACGAAGCGATTAGCCCGTCAATAATTGCAATCGTACTACTAATTTTTTGCCCTCTTTCCGCTCCATTTTTACGCGCCACAGCGCCTTTTGCTATAGCAATTCGTTCTAACGCCCCATCAAACAACATAACAATCAATTGATGTGGGTCAGCTACATCTGCTTTTGCTCGTGTACCTACCTGTTTATATTGATTCATTGCACGATTAGCAAATGCATTCATTTTTTCTCACCTATCCTTATTTTGACAAATTGTTATACGGTAAATTAGCTAATTGTTGTGACAAAAAACCGCCCGTCGCTTGAAACTGGCCTAAAATAGCATCCATTGAATTAAAACGTTTAAGCATTCTCGCCTCATATTTTTCAACTTTATCGTCCAGTTTTATTCGATCATCAGCTATTTCATCTAAAGTTTTTTGTAGTCCTTTGGTTTTAGAAGCCAACGATCCATCGCTGTCTAGCAAACCGCCAAATACACCATCCAACCTTTCCATTAAACCTCTAGAAAAAGTAACCTTGCCTAAATCACCAACGATGCTTTCTTCAATAAACAGTTTAAGATCATTTTTCCCAATCAGATGCTGCCCTTTTCCCTCAGCAGCTACACCGTTTATTGTTCCCTCAACATCTGTACCCACTACTCCTTCTGCTACACTTAACCCTAATGCTCCCGCAGTCGATTCGGTAATATCAACAGTCGATTCTGAACCAAAACTTGAAGATTTCATCACAAAGCGGTTATTATCACTATCAAAAGAGACCTGAACCTTAGCGTCAGCTCCTCTTAACGTTTTATCTCCATTAATTCGCGCCTGTATTTCAGTCGCCAATTCATCGGCACTCCCATAAGTACCAGCAGTTAATGTAATACTTGCTGATAAATTACCATCAACCCTAATCCTAAAACTATCATTAACACCTTCGGCAATCACTAAAGAGCTAATACTATTATTTGCACCCGATAACTCGCCAGTCGTTGCTGCTTGCGAAATATTAACAGAGTAAGCCCCAATTTCAGTATCATCAGAACTTGATACATACTTAACCGCATCATTATCTGGCCGGCCTAAAACAGTAAAAACGGATGCCACACCTTCTGGATCCTTTTCCAAAGCAGCTTCCAGTTTTGAACCATCAAATTTTAATTGCCCATCTAACTCTGTTGTTACCCCTAAATCAGCCAAAGTTCTTATGCTGGTTTTTTCTAACCCACTCACCATACTTCCCAAAACAGACCGAATCTGGCTCATCCCTGTTCGTACCGTTGCATCACCTAATAATGCACTACCCGTCTTAGAAGCTGGGTCGTAGGCTGTTAAGCTTTTAACACTCACTGCCAGTTCATTATACTTTTCAACAAAGCCTTGTAATGCTTCACCCAAACCTGCTGTTGAACGCTCTATATTTAACTCTATCGTTTTACCGGGAGCCACATCTTTTAAATCGATATTGACTCCTTTCAATGCCTTATCAAATTTATTGCTGCTGTTTGTTACATCTAATCCATTGATACTCATAATGGCATCTTGTGCAATCTGAGTTTCTTCCATTAACGCGTTATTTTCATTATATTCAAACTGAGATAAACTGGGATCATCAACAGTAATTTTCATACTATTTTCCAACCCTGTTTCATCAGAAGACATGACTAAGCGGTATGCACTGCCATCATAAATAATTGAAGCACTAACCCCTGCATCCTGCTCATTAATTGCATCTCGCATTCCAACAAGCGTATTATTAGTTTCATCTAGCGTTAATGTTAATGTACCCCGGTCTGAATTTTGCTTAAAGCCAGCGTAATCCAGCTCACCTGTAGTCTCATTTTCTGTGTACTCAGGCTGTCCAAATTTAATGGTTATCGTTCCTGTTCCAACAATATCATTACTCTCGGCAAAGCCAGCAGATGCGAGACTATGCGCCTGTGCCAGTTGTTTTGATTCAACCTTGAAACTTCCTTGCTCTGCATTACTGGAAACAGAAACACCCACAACTTCTTCATTACTGGAAGTTCCTGTGAGTTTTCCAAAGTCACTTCCCTGACTTAACCCTGCCAACGATGTTCTCACCTCAGCCAGAGCACTTTTAAAAATACCAAAGGAAGAAAGCTTGGCTTGCAACGTTGTTTCCTGGCGTGTTAATAAGAATTCCTGCGGACCTCTTTCTGCCGCCACCAAACTATCAACAATACCTCTTACATCAATCCCCGAACCGAGACCTAACGAAGTTACACCAGCCATTGCTTTTCCCCTTTAACTAATTTTAAACATCTTCAGCCAATAACATGCCAGCAACAGATTTTTCTGATAAATCATTCATTTGCTCAGCTAGCTTGACTAGTACTTCAGATGGAATTTGCCTTAAGACTTTATCCGTCTCAGAATCTCTAACTTCAATAACCAGCATGTCCGCTTCTTTATTAATCGAAAAAGAAAGTTTACGGCTTTCATTCTGAAAAAACGAATTCATTTCCACTACTGCTTTTTCAGCCTGCTTTTTTTCTAACTCAGGACTTATTTCCTTTTCTTCCACCACCTTTTGTTTCTTAACATCTAAATCTTGTTGTTTAGCATTTATTTCAGCGTTATCTTTAACCACTATAGGTTGAGTAACGTTTCCGGAAGAAACAGCTATATTATTTGTTTCCATAATAACTACCCTATAAATAATGGAAAAGCGGCATTAATTTGCCGCCTTCCTATTCGTCATCTTATTGCAACAATGACAACACACTTTGTGTTGATGCATTTGCTTGAGATAGCATCGCTGTCCCTGCTTGTTGTAACACCTGGTTTTTAGCTAAATTTGCAGATTCTTTTGCAAAATCGGCATCTTGAATCCTTGATCTGGATGCTGATACGTTTTGCGAAACATTTTCCAGGTTAGCAATCGTTGAACTAAAACGGTTTTGTGTTGCACCTAATGAGGCACGGCTGTCAGAAATCTTTGCTAATGCGCCATCAAGAATATTTAACGCATCATTTGACCCAGCTTGAGTGCCAATATCAATATCTGCTACTTTTTCAAGTTTGGATGCATCTGCAGTATCTGCTGCAAGTGTAATTTCTGCCGCCACATCTGAAGTTACTGTGAATCCTTTGTTAGAATCCATTTCCAACCGCCCCCCCACTGTTGCCACATTGGTAGCAGCTTCGGACGTCATAACCCCTCCGAGTGCTGATCCTATCAATGCACCATCTTTATCAGTACCCTGTATGTTAAAAGTCTTGATCGTAGCAGAGGTTGTAAAATTTTCAATGGTAACATCGTAACCTGCGGTATTTTTTAAATTAACACCCTTCTTATCATCAGTCAGTGTTGCCGTAATACCCGTTTTACCTGATTGTTCATTAATTGCACTAGCTAAATCTGTTAAATCATCTTTATTTGCAATATTAGCTGTAACCGTAGCTGCATCATTCTCATTTTGACCAAACAAATCAAAACTAATAGCACCTTCCTCTCCAAGAGAATGTAGTTGAGCCGTTGTAATACCTGTTGCCGTTACCCCAGTTCCTTCTGAGTTTGTATTTATAGCATCCGCAATTGACTTCGCACTATCTCCTACCCCAACAGTAATATCTTCTTTTCCTAAGCTCCCTTGAACCGACAATGTCTGAGCAGATACATTATTAACTAACCCTGCTTTAGCTCCACTAATTGTAGTGTCTGCTGATTTGTCACTAGTAAAGCTCTCATTACCTAAAGCTTCAGTAGTAGCACTTGATATATTTACAGAAATTGATTGATTCGCTTCTGCGCCCACATGAAACTCTTGTCCAGAAAAACTACCATCTAATAATGTTTTACCGTTAAAAGTAGTTGTATTAGCAATTCTATTAAGCTCTTCCTGTAACTGAGTCACCTCTTTTTGCAGGTTTGCACGATCAGATGCTGTGTTAGTATCGTTCGCAGACTGAACAGACAATTCACGCATTCTTTGTAGAATGTTAGTTGATTCCTGTAATGCACCCTCTGCTGTTTGCGCTAAAGAAATACCATCGTTTGCATTTCTGGCTGCCTGATCCAGCCCTCTGATTTGTGATGTCATTCTGTCTGATATTGCAAGACCTGCCGCATCATCTTTTGCACTGTTGATTCGTAAACCGGACGACAATCTTTCCATTGTCGTTGCTTGTGCATTTGATGATCTACTTAATTGTCTTTGTGCATTAAGTGATGCTACGTTTGTGTTAATGACTTGAGCCATGGTTTTTCTCCTACGTGAATAAAAAAGTATTTTTTAATTTCACAGTAGTTATCGTCACACCTAGCAAAAGCTTTAATGCATAGCCTGTTATTTATACAATAAAGTTCTCACTTTAATTTATTAACCCCTTATTTATTCCTTATATATACTCTATGCATTTTTCTCATTCTCCTTGTTCTTAGCCACTACTCATAGGTGGTTATAATTTCATTTTAATAACCAAAATACCAAATGTAGGGTGGGTGAGATTTTTGAGCCTTGCGAAAAAACGTTACCCACCAGCTCTGCAAAATGCCGGGTTACGTTATCGCGCT
>CAZHUE010000003.1:0-9664 GCA_964535875.1 uncultured Methylomarinum sp. | reverse complement strand
GGGTTACGTTATCGCGCTGCGCTTGATAAGCTTACCCAACCTACCTTTATCCTTGTAACAAACTCATCACATTTTGGCTTGAAGCATTTGCCTGAGCCAACATGGCGGTTCCTGCTTGTTGTAGGATTTGACCTTTTGCTAAATTTGCTGATTCTTTTGCAAAGTCAGCATCTTGAATTCTTGATCGTGCAGCGGATACATTTTGGGAAACATTTTCCAGGTTTGCAATAGTTGAGCTAAAGCGGTTTTGAACCGCACCTAAAGAGGCTCGACTATCAGAGACCTTCGCCAAAGCACCATCAATAATGCTTAGTGCTTTGTTAGATCCTGCTTGTGAACCAATATCAATATCAGCCACCTTTTGAAGTGAAGACCCTTTTGCAGAAGTATTATCTACAGTAATTTGTTCATTTACATCCGATTTAACCGTAAAACCCACATTAGAATCAAATTCTATACGCCCACCCACAGTTACTTCATTTGTAGCAGCACCTCCAGTCATTGAGACCGCCACTCCTGCAACATCTCCAGCTTCATCTAAACCAGAAAAGTCCACTGTTTTGGTAGCTCCATCATGTTGAAAATCATCAATCGTAATATCAAAGCCTTCTGTATTTTTTAACACGACACCATTTTTAGAATCATTGATTGTTGCTGTAATTCCCGTTTTACCTGATTGGGAATTAATCGCAGCAACTAATACGGTGACATCAGTTGGGTCAGTAATATTTGCCGTAACAGTTGCGGCATCATCTTCATTTTGCCCATATAAATTAAAACTGATTGCCCCAGACGCTGCAAAGTTTGATAATTCTGCTGAGGTAATTGCATTTGCAGTTACACCTGTATCTTCTGATTTATCATTAACGCGATCAGCTATAGATTTAGCACTCTGCCCAGCAGTAACTGGAACATCCTCATCACCTAAGGTGCCAGCAATAGTCAATGTTTGAGGGGCTGTCGCATTATTAACCGTCCCAGCTTTAGCCCCACTCAGTGAAGCAGCTCCAGTCGGGTTGCTCACAAAACGTTCATTACCTATAGTTTCAGTAGTGACTCCTGTTATATTGACAGAGATAGTCTCATTCGCCTGAGCGCCTATATGAAATTGTTGTCCGGAAAAGCTGCCATCCAACAATTTTTTACTATTAAATGTAGTTGTATTGGCAATACGATTTAATTCACTTTGTAGCTGAGTCACTTCTTTTTGAAGATTATCACGATCTGCCGCACTATTGGTATCGTTAGCTGATTGAACGGCTAGCACTCTCATCCGCTGTAGAATATTTGTTGTTTCCTGTAACGCACCTTCTGCCGTTTGTGATAATGAAATACCATCGTTGGCATTTCTGACTGCTTGATCCAACCCTCTTACTTGAGAGGTCATCCGGTCTGCAATTGCCAAACCTGCCGCATCATCTTTAGCACTATTAATTCTTAGTCCTGATGACAAGCGATCCATTGCTGTACTTTGAATACCCTGTGTACGGTTTAATTGGCGTTGAGCATTTAATGAAGTTACATTTGTATTAATTACTTGTGGCATGAGATTCCTCTTGCATTCTATTTGCGATAAATTTTAATCTGTTACACTCACCCTAGCTTATTTCATGCCAAAACTAATTTGTTTAATTTAAATTCAATAAGTTATATTACAAACACGCCTCAAGCCTCTCTGTAACCGGCAAACTTTTCCCCTTAAATTGCCACCCCGTCATTTTTTTGCCTTTAGGCGCGAGGATTTAATAAAACCCTCGATCCTTAACGAAATAAAATTAAAGTTATTTTGTGATATGCCGCTAAATACTGGTAATTACAACTGACAGGCACTTAAAATTATGGACACTCAATCAATTTCAGCGTCATCTTCTTTAGCCCAAACGTTTACTAAAAGTTTTGGATCTGTAAATCAAGCTCAAAAAAATGAAATTAATTCAAATAGCCAAATTCAAAAGCCAACTGAAAGTGCTGCTAAACCAAATCAATCGAGCGTTTTTCATAAATCAATAGAAACCGGTTCTGCCATGTCAAAACCGAATTTTTCTTTTAGTAGAACTGAATCTTTAAATTTGCAAATAAAAACTAAAGAAGGTGATTTAGTGACTATTCGGTTTAATAGAATGGAATCCAGTCATTCAGGTGTGGCAAAAATGGAACTGGAAGGAAGTGGTTCTGGTGGAGAAGGACAAGCTAAAGTGATTAAATCAGAATCCAGCCTTGGCATTGAAAGTAATACTAAGAATGAAACAAAACCAGCCCCATCTGAATCTAAAGAAGTTTTATATGATACCTCTCATATCAGGATGAATAATAGAAGTGAAAATATCGCACCTAAAACAATAGAGGCAACAATACAGGAACCCCCACTAAGTAAAAAAGACGCTGGCTTGGCAAGTATTAGTCATCTGGTTCCCAGTGATATAAAAGAACAAGATAAGAAAATTTTGACAGACAAAGATCAGGTTGCCAAGACAATTGTAGACACGCAAAAAAATAAAGACGCGTCACAGCAAAAACCAGTGACTGATGCCCTTCCATCTAGCCCTAATAAAATAGAAGCCCATTCACGAAGTGAGCTACAAATGGAACAAGGTGGTAATAAAATAGTTATTACTAGCGAACAAACTTATTCTTTTGAATCTGCAAAAAATTACATAGCAGGCGAAAAATCAATTCCTGACAGCCAAAATTCCGGCTCTCGGAAAGAGATTAATGAATCGCCAAAACCTAACCCTAATCCAATAGCTGCTGATAGCACTGTGGCAGGTACGCATGATAACTCTGCTGTAGACACAGTTGCTAAGGTGATTCCAGCTGAACAACCAGCTAACACTAAAATTGCTGGTGATGAGGTTTCAAAAGCTTCTTTACAAAACAATCACTCAGTTATTAGAGAAGATAGTAACGGAGGAAGTTATTCCTTTAAGTCTGATTTTAACCTTAGTATTGAAGGTGATCTAAATGCTGAGGAGCAACAGTCAATTTCCGAGTTGCTAAAAGCAATGAGTCAGGTAAGCCAGGATTTTTTTCAAGGCAATGTGAGCAACGCTTTTTCTCAAGCTCAAAACATGGGACTTGAAACTGAACAAATTGCTGGCTTTTCAATGAACATGAATAGTCAAAAATCTGTTCAAGCGATGGCTGCCTATCAGCAAACAAAAATGCCTGAACAAAATATTGATACCAATATATTAAGCCAGGCTAGTGACTTTTTAGCTCAAGCAAAACAATCCATAGCAGAAACTAAATCAGTAATAGATTCATTTGCGGCTCCCGAACAATCTTTTACTGATATGTTTGCAGGTGTAGGTCAAATGTTTTCTAATGATCAAGAGAATGACCCACAACATAACACTGGAGATATGTTTTTAAAGGTGGTTGAAAACATCAGTCAGGATTTATTTAGCACTAGCTAAATTTTAATATTGCATTAGCATTGGGAATGCCAAGGGTACAACCTTATTGTCACCATTGGTTTACGAAGCGATATTAATTGACTATTTTATATGGATTTAGGTTTAAATGGCATCTTAATTGCTAAAACCTTAGTATTCCAATCGAAAATCTAAATTATCATGAGAATATCAACTTCCTGGACCCAACAATTAGGCGTTAATTCGATGTTAGATCAGCAAGCCAAGCTGTCTAAAACTCAAATGCAGCTGTCTTCAGGACTCAAACATTTGAAACCTTCTGATGACCCAATTGCCGCATCAAAAATATTAGCCTTTAAAAACGAAATTGCACAGACTAATCAATACCAACGAAATATTGCGACAGCCCGAGAAAGAAACACACTTGAAGAGTCTGCCCTTAGTGGTGCAGAAAATATAATTTTTCGGGTCAAAGAGTTGACAATTCAAGCTTCAAATGCCACGTTAACATCAAATGACAGACTTTCTGTTAAGGCAGAAGTTGATCAGTTACTGAATGAGATGGTGGGTCTTGCCAATACTAAAAATGCAAATGGTGAATATGTTTTTTCTGGTTATTTAACTAAAACAAAACCTTTTGAGCATGATGAAAACCTTGATGCTTATGAATATTTAGGGACTAATGACCAACGCTTAATACAAATAGGTGAAAATCGGCGTATTGCTGATGGAAATTCTGGTTTTGATGTTTTTCAAGATATTGACTCGGTTAGTCAGGAGGCGACGCTTACAGATGGGAAACGTAGTATTTTTAACACTCTAAAATCTTTATCTAATGCTTTATCCAGCAATATAACTAATCCTAATGCCGTCATCAAGGGCAGTCACCCTGTTAATACCTCACTTACCTTACTACCGGGGACTTCTGTTACTTTAGATAGCGATAACCCTGCTGCTGCAATTACAGTTAATCTGGCAGGAACTTACGATACGATTGATGATTTAGTGGCTGTTTTTAATACCAATGCCGCACTTGATGCTTCAGGCATTAAAGCCCAAAGTAACGGCGGTTCTTTAGAATTTATTTCTACAACTGAGGGTACAAACTCTAATATTTCAATCACGGCTACCAATGGAGATTTTGATGCTGCTACCGGATTTAGCGCAGGCGATACGGGAAGTGGCCTTGATTTATCTCCCACTGAATCAGACCCTTTATATTACGCAACAACCAATGAAGTTCTATCTGATTTGGATAGTGCATTAGAATCATTTCTTCAAGCAAGATCATCTGTTGGTTCAAGATTGAGAACATTAGATAATCAGGAAAGCCAACATGAAAAATTAATTTTAGACTATAAAACAACATTGTCTGACATTCAGGACATTGATTATGCGGAAGCAATTAGTCGATTTAATCAACAAAACACTGCGCTACAAGCCGCCCAACAATCCTTTGCCAAGGTTCAAAATTTATCGCTTTTTAATTATTTATAAACCTGAGCCATAATGAGCAACCAAGCCCTGAGTATCAGTTAGTGCCTGTTGAACCATCTCATCAGGAACGTCAACATTCTGGTTTAGTGAAATAACTCTGACGATTGAGGCTACTTGATCCGCTGTCATTAGTTGTTTGGGTAAAACATCACTATATAACCAGACCGTGGCCTTTTCAGGTGAAGGCACTTGTTTTAGGCCACTTGCCACAGAGGCAATAGTTAGCATGGTTGAGGCTAATATTTCCATTACACCAGCATAACATTGTTGATTTACCAATACTTCGGCTGATTGCAATTTTTGTTGTGCCAGCTTAATTAGGGGATTAATTTCTTCTTTTTCTTCACTAACAACTTTTGCATTTGCTACTGGCGATGCTACTCCCAAGCGTTGTAAGCTTGCCAGTGTATTAGATGCGATGACGACCACCGGTAATTCATCTTCTGACAATTCTTGCGCTACATCATCGTCGCCCTGCTCTAGCTGTTTTACAATCACTAATAAGCCGCCTCCTGATGCTAATATTCTTTCGAGGCGAGAATTAAATGTTGTCTGTATTTTACTGATTAATGCTTTAGTGAGTGTGTTGTCTTCTTCCGCTTCAACTAGAGAGGTTTCTGTTGTTTTATCAACAACATAATTTTGATTAGTGGCGACAACTGCTTCGTTAATTTTAGGCTCGGAATTTTCCTGTTCTGTTCCTGTTAAATCATCAACAATGTTTTGCAACATTTTTTTGGAAACGCCCACTACATCTTCTGTTGCATCGGGACTAATCACATTATCAAACAAATCACGCTTGCCTTTGACCAAATTGGCAACGTGTTGCTCATAAGAATCTTGCGCTAATAATAAAAATATTTGTACTTTTTGTTTCTGTCCTAAGCGGTGAATACGAGCGATACGCTGATCTAATACTGCCGGGTTCCACGGCATATCCAGATTAATCAAAGCAGAACCTGCTTGTAGATTTAAACCCACCCCACCTGCATCTGTTGAGATAAAGACTTGAACAGAATCATCATTCTGAAACTTATCTGTCAAATCACCACGTTTATGCGTTGGCACACCGCCAAAGAGCCTTACATAGCCTAATCCTAGTGAGCGGACTAAAGATTCAACCATTTCTGTCATCACAGCCCATTGGGAAAACACCACGACCTTACGGTTACTTTGCAAGCATAATTCCTCTAACAAACGGGATAATTCATCCAGTTTAGGCGAGCCTTCTGTCACTTTATCAACTAAGCCCGCCGCATTACAGGCCATGCGAGCTTGTTGTAAAAATGCCATCATTCTTTTAGATTCGCTAGGTGTTAACGGCCTTCGTTTTGCAATTCGAGCCAATTTTCCTGCATTAGACACCGCAGAGTCATGTAAGTCTTGCTGCATATCTGTCATAGGAATGTCGAGCCTGACTTCAGTCCGTTCAGGTAATTGGTCATTCACTAAACTACGGTTACGTCTTAACATAACAGGGGCAATACGTTGCCGCAATTCTGACAAGTTGCGATAACCGACCACCTTACCGCGCTCATCAACCACATGAAAATCAAGCAGGCATCGCCATAAAGGCCCTAATACCCTTGCGTCTACAACCTGTAACAAGCTGTATAAATCCTCAATCCTGTTTTCCAGAGGTGTTCCCGTTAAAACAAAAACATACCGTGAGGAAATTAATTTAACGGTGGAGGCAATTTTTGTCCGCCAATTTTTAATTCGTTGCGCTTCATCTAATATCACTAAATCCGGTTTGAGTGTTTCACTGATAACGGTTAAATCCCGTAATATCAGTTCATAATTTACGATATAAAATAATGCATCCGCTCGATATTGTACTTGCCTGCCTTCCACAGCACCTTGTATAACTTGAACACGTTGTGAAGTAAATTTTTCTATTTCTCTCGCCCATTGATGCTTTAAAGAAGCAGGACAAATTACCAGTACTTTTTTGACACTGGCATTATCTGCCAGCCAAGTAGCCGCTGTTATAGCTTGTATGGTTTTCCCCAGCCCCATATCATCCGCTAATAACGCTCTACCTCGTGAAGCTAAAAATGCCACACCTTCTGTTTGATAGGGAAATAATCGTGCTTTTATACCGGGTAACACGCCATTGGCTTGCATAATTTGTTTGGATATTTCTTGTGCTCTTAATTGATGCGCCACATCTTCTGAAATTTGCCTAATAAATAAAAAAGTATCGTCTCCAATAAACAAATCATCTCTGGCATTAAATTTTTCAGCAAAATAATTAAAATCGTCTGGTAACCGACCTTTAAATTGATTTTCCGAATCAAAGAAATCGGCCAATTCACCGGCTAAAGATTCTTCAATCTGTGCTGATTTGTGAACACGAATAACCGGATCTGTTGCAGAATTCCATTCTAAATAAACAAAAGAAACCGGCGCTCCTTCTAATATTAGCCGATCATATTCTGGCTGTTTTTTTGCATAATGCAAAACCGCTTCAATATGTTTACAAGTACCCAAATGATTAGTCACCAGGTCAGGACAAGTACAATAGTTTTTCCGTTGGTCTAAAGAACGGATATAAACCTGATATGAAATTTTTCTGTAGGTTGCGGAGATAATAGATTTAGCCTGCCAAACACCAAAAGCCAGATTACCACTGATTAATTTAACACTAACTTCATTTCGACCTTTTTTTACCCGTTCCTTAATCGCCTCATCAACTGCACCACCAAAATCCTCTTCCGCCTGATTTAGACAAAAATCTGCATAACTATATAAAGCAGCTATCGCATGTTTACAAAATTTTTCTTCTGATGCACAATCACACTGGTTATGTAGTTTATTTTCACTATCAACAGATAATTCCAACAAATAGGGTTGATCTCTTATTGAACCCTCGACTTGAGCTGTTAACTGTTTTTCTTGTACATCCAAAGCAAAAACCCGATTCTCCGTAAAATAAGCCAAGCCTTGTTTTACCGTTTCATCTGAAGCCAATGAGTTTAGTTGTTCAATGTCGTAAAGAAAATAATCAGTTGTCATAATTTTTATGTATCAGTGTTCGGTTGTCGTTTATCAAAAACATCCATTAATTGGTTTTAATGTATTGTTATAGGCACATAGCATTATTGTCAATTTGATATTGAAATATTAATGATTTTTCAGCTCGACTTCAATCAACGGTATTTCCCATTGTTCAACTTTACAACGAGACTGATACTGCTCATCACTATCTGTTTTATACCGAGTAATCATGGCAATAATATGAGCAGACTGTACTTTTTCCCAATTATTATGCCATTGCTTCTGGGCTTTTTTTGATAGAACAGCAATCACCGTTTTTTCAGTTTCGACAACAATTTTACCGTTTTGGTTGCTAATTTTAACTTCTGATTCCACTGTCAGATTGGATAAGACCTGATGAATAGATTGTAATTTTGAAAAACTCCCTGCATAACTTAAATCAAAATCTTTCATCCCCAGGATAACGTATTGTTTATTTTCTAAGGGTGCTAAATTGCTTGGCTCAATATCACTGTTTCTGGCAAGCACATAATCGCCCTTCAAAGACTGACTATAAGGATTTTTATGGTCTTGTCTCTGTAAAACACAAAGTGTTTCTTTTGCGCGAGTCATCGCCACATAAAATAATCTGCATTGCTCCTCAGTCGCCGTTTTCCACCCACCGTCAAGAATGAATACATGACTAAATTCCATCCCTTTCACTGAATGAACAGTACTGAGAAATACACCTTGCCCCAAACGGCAATCATGACGTTGCTCAACTAACGATTCATATAAATATTCCAGCAATTGCTGTTTACTGGTATTGGCATCATCTGTTTCTGTTTGCCAGTTTTTCAATAACAACATTAATTTTTGTGTCCAAATATTTTCTGGCTGCAGGTTTATCCAGTCAAGCCAATCACTGGCCTTACAGAGTGTACTGGTATTTTGCTTAATCTCATTGAGTAAAGCCAGATTCTCTCGTATTCGAAATGGAGGCGGTTGGCTCTGTTTTGGTATTGCCAGACTAAATGGAATATCACTTTTCTCTAAACTCGCTCTGACGGGGCTTAATAGCCGCCACTCCGTTGTTAATATCGCACAGTGTGACCAGTCGAGACTATTATCCAGCTGTTTTAAGCGCAACAATTCCTGTATTAATGATTGAGCTTGATGTAGTTCATTCTGGCAATGCAATACCTGCACGCGCCCTTTTGCCAGTGGATCAAGTTTTTCCCAACGCCCTCCGGCAGGTAATTCCTTTCGCCCTTGATTAATCCTGATAGGATGCTGTTGCTTCATTCTGTCCTTATTCGCTTGAATCAACTGATTGGCGGCATCAATAATATGTTGGCTGGAACGGTAATTTTCTACCAGATAATGCTGGTTTGCCTGATAATCCTGTTCAAATTGACGAATAAAACTAACATTAGCCCCTCTAAATTGATAGATATTCTGATCATCATCACCTACTGCTAAAATAGTGAGTTTAGTTTCTTCATCTTGTTTTCGACCGGCTAAGGCTGAAATAAGCTGATATTGAGATTCATCTATATCCTGATATTCGTCAACCAATATAAAGCGATAGCCAGCTAATAGTCTGTCACGCATTTCATCACCATCAACATTCAAGCAGGATTGTTGCCCCGTTAATAGATCAATTGCTTGTTGGATCATCTGTTGGAAGTGTTCTGAGCCATTTTCGTCACTACTATCCACTCCCGTTAATGCACGACCTGATAACCGTAAACTAAGCCCGTGATAGGTTTGAATTGTCACGTATTTTGCATCGTTTCCGACTAAATCTATCA
>CAZHUE010000002.1:19574-39609 GCA_964535875.1 uncultured Methylomarinum sp. | reverse complement strand
AACATTATAACCATTGCTGAATTTGTAGAAAACGACGAAATTCTTGAGGTATTGTCAACCATAGGGGTGGATTATGCGCAAGGTATCGGGATAGGTAAACCAATGCCATATCTAGAGTTTCATCAAAACAAAAATTTAGGAGGTAATGGCTTAGAAACATAAAAATTTAGGATAAGCCGTGAAAAAAAATTATAAGATTTCCGTATTAAAAGATTATTCAAGACTAGATGAAGTTTATAAATTAACCCATGATACCTTTGTCTTATCAGGTGAAATATCACCTCAAGACAGTGGAAAAATCATTACCTCACCCCAGCTAGATACCCACCCGAATACTTCTATTTTAATCGCAGAACAAGAGGGTAATATTATTGGCACTATCACGGTAACTATTGATAGTGGACAAGGCTTAAATATGGAAAAGTGGTTTAAAAAAGAACTGGCAGAATACAGAAAAACCTATTCATGTAAACTTGGTTCTACCTGGCGATTAGCAACAGACCCTTCTTATAGAGGAAAGACCAGATTGATTATTGATTTGATTTCAATGGCGTTTAAATTATCAATAGAAGCGGGATGCGAGCAATCATTGTGTGCATTGATGAACAGACATAAAAAAACTTATCAGCGACTAGTCGATGCAAAAGTTTTGGTTACTAAAAAGGTCGCTCCTTTGGATAAAGGTGTTATGAAAGAATTAAATTTACTAAGAGTTAATTTAGATACTGGCTGGGATAAATTTAAACACTTACAAGTGAGTTAAGCTACAAACGAATTAAAATTTAAGGGTTTAATTATTATTAAACCCTAGTCTTACTAAAAACTATATGAAATAAGCAATGTGTATAAATCCCAATGCTTAGTCGTGGATTTATCATTTTCTAACGCTGACAACCAAGCTGTCCCGTTAATGCGATGATATTCAGCACTTATCAAAAAGTCAGAAAAAACATTGACTCGTAAACCTACTGTCCAATCTTTAGCGTATCGAGAGTAATTGAGAGCACCAGTCATAGACCTTAATGCAAATTCATCACCCTTTTTATCATTTTTGTCAACGCTAAGTTGATCGTATCTGACTAATCCTTCCAAATAATTTGTAAATTTATAAATACCTTGAATATAAAAACTTTCGCCAGTAACTTTCATATTAGGGAAAAGACCAAAGTCTGTTAGTTCAGTTTTTCTATAGGCATACTCTGCAGTTAAAGACCAATTTTCTGCATTATATTGTGCCGAAAATACAAGTGGTTTGAATCTGATTGAACCCCGAGAAAATTTAGAGCCGATGCCTGGGTAATAGTCCGCATTTAAATCAGCATAAGAAATAGCTAATCGAACTAAACCACCTTGCCATTCATAGTTTAGTTTTGTTACCCATGATACATGCCCCACCATTTCACCGGGATCATTTCCAACAATTCCATTTTTAAAACTTGGGTCTTCAGTTCTTGGGATAACAATACCGATGGTATAATCCAAACCACCAAAATCTGATCGCTTTTCTCCATAAAGATAACCTCCGTCTGCTGAGTAACTTATATTCCTATTTCGGTCAAAATATATTGATTGTGGTAATAAAACGCTCGGCCTAGTCGATGCAACATCACGGGTTTCATTGTACAAACCTAATGGCGTTGGTATTCTACCTGCTTTAATACCTATGGTAGCCGATTCAGTGGAAAAAAAACTGTAGTTGACAACACCATAATCAATTCGTAAATCCTGCTTATCTGTCTGTCCTGCATTTCTCCATGCAACTTGTAATGCTAGCTGTAATTCCGGCACTATCCGCCAAGAAGCATTGAGACCTAGTTCTCGAAAATCAACAGAAATATTATCATCACTATGGCCAAATAAATTATTATCTGAAGTATGTAAAAAACCCTGTGATAAAAAACCATGGATTCGAAAATTGGTTGGTAATTTAAAAAAAGAAGATTTTTCTTCTGCATTTAAGTTTGACACTAGCAAGAAAAAACAGGCAAAAAAACCTACAGACAAGTTAAATGAGAGCTTTCCTTCTGATAAATTGGGAAAAAACATATTAATCGTTGCTCCCTGATAGCACCTGAAGAACTTTGATTCCATCCGTAATATCATTTAATCTTAAATAACCAATCGCTCCTGCCGTAGAACTAAGTTTTTCAATCATTTCTTCCTTAGTATCTAATTGAATGGGAGCCTGTCCAGAACCGCTAAAGACTAACCGGTCCCATACTCTGCGCATTTGGTGAGGAAAAACATTTAGGATTATTTTACAAAATGCTTTATGCATTGGGTTGTCATCTTTTAACACAAAGACTGTGACTGCAGTATCGTCATTCCATTTATGCAAACGCATTTTAAAAATACCACTGAGACCATTCTGGGAAATTGTATCTTGGGGAACCTGTTGATTAACAAATGGTACAAGCAAAGATAGAGGTTGAACTATATTTTCATTTGCAAAGCTAATATTCTGCAAAATCAAAAAATACAATAAAAGTATGTTTTTAATTCTTGAGGACATAGGGGGAAAGAAGTAAAGTCATATATTTCCTAAACTTGTATACAGGTAATTATAATCTGAGCGAAGCATAGAATAGCTTGGATATATAACTTACTTCAGTTTAAATTACATTTATTAGACGTAGTTCTCATTATCGTAAGCGACTTATTTTTATACAACTTTATTAAAACACACCAGCTCCTATCCAACTAGTACAGCAACCAGTTAGTTCTATTAACAATGTGGTATGGTTAGATTTTCAAGAGCAAGGCAAATGAGGGCTCGCTTAGCTGGGCTAAGTCAAGCTCATTTACGCAGTTATCGGAAAAATGTAGAACTTGCTGGATGCTGTACTAGTAGCTAATCAAGTGTTCTTATCGAAAAAAAGAAATATTAATAAAATTAAAACATAAATATATTAATATTTTCTAATATATGGTAAATTATCTTGGATCTCCCTAATCGCTAAATTTTTATCGCACTAAACCCCATGAATTCATTAAATTATTTAAAAAACAGGAGAAATACATATGTTAAAAACAATAAGTACTTTAATTTTTACTTTTGCAATAACCCTTAGTACTGTTACTGCTGCAACCTTAAACAATGATAACGTGCCAAAAAATAAGCGCACCCAGGCTGGCTTATATCTTAATTCCACAGATGCTTACGAAATATTAAAAAAGAAAGCTGATAAGATTCTATTTCTTGATGTCCGCACACGTGGTGAAGTCGCTTACACTGGAATGCCGGTTGATGCTGATTCTAACGTTCCGTTTAAATTTACTAGCAAAAAATATAAATGGAATGATAAAAAAAATATGTTTAATATGATACCAAACCCTGATTTTGTTGAAGCTGCTACCCAACGGTTACAACAAAAAGGACTTAGCAAAACCGATAAAGTATTTGTCATGTGCCGCTCTGGTGGTCGCAGTGCGAAGGCAGCTGATGCTCTAACCTCAGCTGGGTTTACACAAGTTTTTTCAATTATTGATGGTTTTGAAGGCGATAGTGTAAAATCAGGAGAACAAACAGGGGAAAGATCAATTAATGGATGGAAAAATAGTAATCTACCTTGGAGTTTTTCTTTAGATAAAAACAAAATGTATTTAGTTAGTAAAGAAAAAGATGGAAAGCACAGTAAAATGCTAAAAAAAATGGATGCTAATAAAGATAACTCAGTAAGCGAGAGTGAATTTAAAGCTTTTCATAAAAAAATGTTCGGAAAGATAGACAATAATAATAATGGTATTTTGGAGGAGCTAGAGTTAACTGAATTTAAAAAACAAAAAAAACTAAATAAGAAAAAACAAAAAATGAGTATGTAACTTATTTTTTGTAACTGTCATAAGAAATATTCGTTCAGCTTATTATTTGTTTTAAGAAAAGCAATTTTTAGGCTGAACAGCAATATATTGAAAAATTTTTTGCTAATAAAAACGTACAACTATTTCTTTCAATAATGATTAAGTTAATGTGATTGTTATCTAGGGCTATTTTTGCTTTGGCATACAAACTTAAATCTGACAAACACTTAATTCTTTACGATAAAGTTGATGGCTAACTAATATAGTTGACTCTAGCCAAATGGCTAGTAACGGTAGCAAGATCTTAATCCAATTATGAAAATATCCATTATTGTTGCAATGGCAAGTAATCAAGCCATTGGGTTGAACAATAAAATGCCATGGCATTTATCAGCAGACCTCAAAAAATTTAAAGAAATCACCATGGGCTCTCCTATTTTAATGGGTAGAAAAACCTATGATTCAATTGGACGTCCACTTCCTGGGCGAAACAACATTATAATCAGCCGAAACCCAGCTTATAAACAACAAGATTGTTTAGTATTTAATTCAGTCAAAGATGCTATTACTGCCTGTCAAAAATATGATGAAATCTTCATTATTGGTGGCGCATCTTTTTATAAAGAAATGCTACCCAAAGCCAACTTTCTTTATTTAACGCAAATAAACAAAATTTTTAAAGGCGATACTTTTTTCCCTTCAATTAACCCTCAAGAATGGAAAGAAATCGCAAGAGAAGATATTAAAAATGATCCAAGTGCTGACTTTACATATAGTTTTTTAACTCTGGAACGGATAAACTCTAACTAGAAACAAAAATTAATTATTTTTATCATTTAAGAAAACTAATACATCAACAGCCTGTGCTAAAATCCTAAGCACTGATTGTTTGAGATAGCGTAAAACAGTAGTAAAATATATCTTAGGTAACACGCAATAAATAACCTACCGGTTGCGCAGAATATTTGCTTGTCTTTAAGGCGCAATGTAGGGCGCATAACAAGCTATGTAACCGAAGTTGCAATGCAGAAGACAGGCAAAAAGATTAGAAAAGCTTTAGCGATTCTTATGCTTTAGTACAAGTAATACTGGTGGGTTATTTATTGCGAGTTGCCTTAACTACTTAAATACTCCACTCAGCCAAGTTTTATGTTGAGATTAAGGAACTGAACTATCTTTCAATAGAGCTGGTCATAAATATGTTGCAATTTTCTAAATATCAGTAGCCTTTTAGTTTTCAGTTCACAGTAGTGTGAATTTGTTTTTATTTTTATCTTACACCTGCGGAGAGCCGTAATATGTTAAAAAAAATTATTTTCTTATGTTTGTTTTCATTCACAACACTAACTCAAGCTGAATCCTTAGGCTATGAAACTTTATCACCCGCTCAACCTACCCAAAATCAAGATAAAATAGAAGTTATTGAGTTCTTCTGGTATGGCTGCCCACATTGCTATACCCTTGAACCACTTATGGAAAAATGGTTGAAAACAATGCCTGACAATGTTGAGTTTATTCGTCAACCTGCCGTTTTTAATGATGTATGGGGAAAACATGCTAAGGCATATTTTGTCGCAGAAGCTCTAGGTGTAGTAGATAAAGTTCATGCAGATTTATTTGATGAAATACAGAATAAAAAACAAAAACTAACCTCTGAAGATGACTTAGCAAAATTTTTTGTTGCCCGTGGTGTTGATGAAACTAAATTCCGTGATGCCTATAATTCTTTTTTAGTTGACTCCAAATTACGCCAAGCTAAAGCGATGGGGCCTCGCTATGGACTGACAGGTGTACCCGCTTTAATTATTAATGGAAAATATAAAACGACAGGGGTATTAGCTAAATCACACGAAAATATGATTAAAGTAATGAATCAATTAATCAAGCAAGAAAGTCAATCCAAATAACATCTTTTCTCGCACAGGGACGTGCTTGAAAATAACGTCACACTCTCCAAAAACCCTTTTCACTATAGTTTCAGTTCATTCCTCTATAATATTTCCATACTTGCCATTTCTTCCTGATTTTTATCAAAAGTCTTTCACGCGACTATACTTATTAAAATCAGTATTGAAAATTTAATACAAATCAAATTTTAGGGCAAAAACCATATGGCCATCTTAGGTAAAAAAAATACTCCCGATAAATGGAAAAAAAAATATTTTAACTTATTAGATGAAAATGAAGCGCTTGAGTCTTCTAATCAAGAAAGAGAGGATTTACTTTGTAAAACTATCATTCGTTTGTCCTTTGCTACAATGGGGGTTAATAAAGAGCTAGACCCTTATTTGAAAAAAATTCGTACTCAACTTAAAAAAGGTTTAAAAACCGAACAATTAAAATCTGAATTAGATAACTTTTCTAGTGCTCTCATTACTATGGAAGAATCAGAGCATGGAAATAATCAGCAAGAAATATATCTATTATTTGATTTTCTTGTTCAACACTTTTCAGAACAAGAAAATAGCTTACTGCTCTTAAAAGCTAAATATAATATTGAATGTCCTAATCAGGAAAGTTTATTTATTGATATCAATGCTTTAATAAAGCCTGCAAAACAAAAAAAAGAGTCAAGTATCTCTACACTTAATAAGGTTGAGACAAAGTCGGTATTATCTCATGTACTACGATTACTAAATAGTACTGAAATACCCGCTCAACTTGATAGCCAAGCTCAGGCTCTAAAAGAAAAACTTCACGATGATGTTCCTCTTTCTACAGTTCTTGAAGAAACTATTTCTTTTTTATTCCAAATAAAAAAGCATGTTCAATCAGAACAGAAAGACATTGCTGAATTTCTTGCTCTATTAACTGAGCAACTGACTGAGATAGGAATCAAAGCTGCTGGTGCCCAGTCTTCTTCAAAATCCACAAGGAAAAAACGAAATTTACTGGATCAATCAGTTTCTTTACAAGTTTTAGAGCTACAAAAAAGTTCAAAAGATGCTACCCAGCTTGAACCCCTAAAACAGTTGATTCATACGCGCCTGGAAACAATAACTCAACTAATCCAGGAGCATCAGATTCAAGAAGAAAATGAACGTAATAAAGTTGAAAAAGTGGAAAATCTTCTGGAATCGTTAACTACAAAAATAACAGTAATGGAAAAGGAATCCCAAACCTTAAAAGATAAATTAGATGCCGCCCAAGAAAAGGCAGTCCATGATCCATTAACAAACTTACCTAACCGATTAGCTTATGATGATCGATTAAAAATTGAAATAGCACGCTGGAAACGCTATAAAGCTCCAATTTCTATATTAATCTGGGATATAGATTTCTTTAAAAGAATAAATGACACATATGGACATAAAGCTGGCGATAAAACCCTTATTCTAATTAGTAAGTTGTTAGCTAGTCATTGCAGAGAAACTGATTTTGTCTCCCGGTTTGGTGGGGAAGAATTTATAATGCTTTTACCTAATACTGATGGCCAGTCTTCGCTTTTGGCAGCAAATAAAATCCGAAAAATAATAGAAAAAACTGCTTTTAACTCTAGCGGAAAAAAAATATCAATTACAATTTCTTGCGGTATCACTCAATTTATAAATGATGACACAGAAAGTTCAGCTTTTAATCGTGCAGATAAAGCATTATATTTAGCTAAAAACAAAGGTAGAAATCAATGTATTCTGGATTGTGAAAACTAGTCTATACTTAACATACAGGAAAACTCAAACATGAGTACACCCTTCATTAATTAATTAATAATTGACTACTTCCTTCACCTGAATGAATTCAAATAAACAATTAGATTCTGAAAAATTATTATATAAATTGATTTTTCAATTTTCTATTTATGTAAATGGAACAAATAAATCTTTAGACCCTTACTTGCTAAGTATTAGCAACAAAATTAAGCTTGGTTCAAATTATCATCAATTAATTCCAGAATTAAATTCCTTATCTGATGCTTTAGCCAATATTTCTTCTCCTCAGAAAAATCCTGGAGATGAAACAATACAGCCTTCTGTTGATCCAGAATTACAACAAAAATATTTTATCAATAAGTTAAATAAACTACTTACAGCAACGGATATTCCTTTAAAATTTCAGCACCAATGCACTCAGTTAATTAAAAAAAGTAAAGGTAATTTAGATCTTAATACTTATAAAAGTATTGTTAATTCCTCCGTATCAATTCTACTTAATATTAAAGATGCTACAGAACATGAAAGTCGAGATATAGAATTATTTTTAGCTGATATCCCAAAACAATTAAATAGTCTTGAACAGCAAACTATTAATGCGACTAAGTCAAATAAAGAGTCAATTCAAAATAGAGAAAACCTAAGCACTGAAATTGATCAACATGTTGAAAACATAAAAATTAGTTCTGCTAAAACTAAGGAATTATCAGTATTACAAGAAAATATTAGTATACAACTTTATCAATTGAATTCTCAACTTCATAAACACAAAGAAACAGAAGATTATCGTCAACTTGAAACACAAAAACAGCTCAATCTTATGTCTCAAAAAATACAGGATATGGAGCTTGAAACTGAAATTTTACGTAATAACCTTAAAGAAGCTCATGATAAAACTATAAGGGATCCTCTTACAGGCATACCTAATAGATTGGCTTATGATGAGCGTATCGAACTAGAATTCAATCGTTGGCTACGTTACGAAAACCCCTTTACAATTATAATTTGGGATATTGATCTTTTCAAATCAATCAATGATAAATATGGGCATAATGCTGGAGATAAAACTCTCGTTCTAATCGCTCAGTTAATCATAAAAAATTGTAGAAAAAACGATTTTATTGCTCGTTATGGTGGTGAAGAGTTTGTTATGCTTTTACCTGACACCGATTCTACTCAATCTTTTAATCTAGCTGAAAAAATAAGGACAACTATTTGTAATTCTGCCTTTAATCACAATGGTGAGTCAATCAAACTCTCTATATCAGGAGGTATAAGTGAATTTTCAAATGAAGACAATCAGGATACTGTTTTTGAACGAGCTGATAAAGCACTCTACTTATCAAAAGAAAGTGGAAGAAATAAGTGTTCTGTTCTTAATAAGGAAGATATTTAATTGCTTTCCTTATAAAATCTTCTAATTAAACTATTTGTCCCTAACCACAACAATTGTCTTATTTTCTAACTTAGATCCTTCCTTGGAAGCTAACCAGTTCTACTAAATTTACAGCAGGAGAAACTATTTTTTAACTGGCCTTTTCCAGCCATCTACTGAAATTTGTCTTGCTCTAGATAAAGTTAATTTATTTTCAGGGCTATCTTTTGTTATTGTTGATCCAGCTCCAATTGTTGCGCCTTTGCCTATCGTTACTGGTGCTATTAATTGACTATCTGAACCAATAAAAGCGCCATCCTCAATCACTGTTTTAAATTTATTAACGCCATCATAATTACAAGTGATCGCTCCTGCGCCAACATTAACCTTAGAACCTATTTCCGCATCACCAATGTAGCTTAAGTGATTAATTTTACTTCCGGTTGCAACTGTTGATTTTTTTATTTCAACAAAATTACCAATATGCACTTCACTAGCTAGTTATGAAAAAGGTCTCAATCGAGCAAAAGGGCCTATTCTGCTTCGTTCACCGACGTATGCATTATCTATAATACAATTTGCCAAAATTTCTACATCATCCCCTATTTCAGAATCCTTTAAAATACAATTTGCACCGATACTTACATTACTGCCAATCTTATTGATTCCTTCAAAAATCACATTAACATCAATTTCAATATCCTTACCTAAATGGCTAAACTTTCCTCTAACATCAATTCTGGCTGGGTCACATAATGCTACACCATGGATCATTAGTTTTTCAGCTTGTTCTAATTGATAAACTCTCTCTAAGTGTGCAAGCTGGGTTCGGTCATTAACGCCTAAGACCTCATCCTGAGTATCAGGTTGGTTAGTTTTCACTTCCACCCCACCTTCTACAGCCATTTCAATAATGTCTGTTAAATAAAATTCTTTTTGCACATTACCATTCTCTAGTTTAGATAACCATTGCTTTAATAGATTACCCGGCGTTGCAATAATTCCTGTATTACCTTCGGAAATTAATTTTTCTTCTTGATTTGTATCTTTTTCTTCAACAATTTTTAAAACCTTTCCTTCATTATTTCTAACGATTCTTCCATAACCAGTCGGGTCATCTAATTTTACTGTCAGTAATCCAATTGATTTTTGACTAACATTTTCTAATAATTTATCTATTGTTGATTTTTTTAATAAAGGAACGTCACCATATAAAATTAGGACTTTATCTTCATCATTAATAAAATTTACAGCTTGTTGAACAGCATGCCCAGTGCCTAACTGTTCTTTTTGTTCTACCCATTCAGCATTCAATGTCTGTAATTCATTTTTAACTAGTTCGCCGCCATGTCCATAGATGATAACAATAGAATTATTTTCTATTTCTGAACTTGTGTCATAGACATGATGCAACAAAGCTCTGTCTGCAACTTTATGTAATACTTTTGGTTTTGATGAACGCATCCGTGTCCCTTGGCCTGCCGCTAAAATAATTGTTTTAATTCCCATAACTCAACTCTGATTAATTAATTCGTTGTATCCTAGATTAAACAAAAAAACCAAGGATTGTTTCTTATATATTGATTTAGTAAATTCTATTTCGATACATCATTAATATTATAGTTCAATATTAGATAAGCAAAAAAAAACCCAATAATGACTAACCATTACTGGGTCTTTATTAAATTTTAAAAAAATTATCTACCTTTTTTTCTTAGTCGGTCCAATGTCCTTAACTGCATCATCGCCTGAGATAGCTCTGCTTGAGCTTTTGCGTAGTCAATTTTACCCGATTTATCCGATAACATTTCTTCTGCTTTTGCTTTCGCCTCTAATGCAGCAGCTTCATCAATATCTTTTGCCCTGATTGCTGTATCTGCTAAGACTGTAACTAAATGTGGCTGTACTTCTAACATACCACCAGAAACATAAAATTCTTGAGTTTCTGTATCACTGACTTTAACACGAACTTCACCAGGAAGTAGTGTAGTTATTAATGGAGCATGACGTGGTGAAATACCTACTTCACCTAACTCTGCAGGTGCAAATACCATTTCTGCCAATCCAGAGAAAATTTCATTCTCTGCACTCACAATGTCTACATGTACTGTCATAACCATAAGTATCTCCTAGATTAGGACTTCATTCCTTTTGCTTTCTCAACCGCTTCATCAATGGTACCTACCATATAGAAAGCTTGTTCAGGAAGATCATCATATTCACCAGCAATAATGCTTTTGAATCCAGCAATCGTATCTTTTAGTGAGACATATTTACCTGGAGAGCCTGTGAATACTTCAGCAACAAAGAAAGGTTGAGATAAGTAACGTTGAACTTTACGTGCACGCGTTACTGTTAGTTTATCTTCCTCAGATAACTCATCCATTCCTAAAATCGCGATAATATCACGCAACTCTTTATAACGTTGTAAGATACCTTGTACGCCTCGCGCTACTTCGTAATGCTCGTCACCAATTACTAACGGATCTAACTGACGACTACTTGAATCCAATGGGTCAATCGCTGGATAAATACCTAACTCTGCAATTTGACGAGATAATACAACGGTCGCATCCAAATGTGCGAATGTTGTAGCTGGCGAAGGATCGGTTAAATCATCCGCAGGGACATAAACCGCTTGGATAGAGGTAATAGAACCGGTTTTAGTAGAAGTAATGCGTTCCTGTAGTACACCCATTTCTTCAGCAAGTGTAGGTTGATACCCTACCGCTGATGGCATACGACCTAATAATGCTGATACCTCTGTACCCGCCAAGGTGTAACGATAAATATTATCAACAAAGAATAATACATCACGGCCTTCTTCACGAAAGAACTCCGCCATCGTCAAACCTGTCAAAGCAACACGCAATCTGTTTCCAGGTGGCTCATTCATTTGACCGTACACTAATGATACTTTGTCAATTACATTAGAGTCTGTCATTTCGTGGTAGAAATCGTTACCCTCACGAGTACGTTCACCAACACCAGCAAATACTGAGAAACCACTGTGCTCAATCGCAATGTTACGAATCAGCTCCATCATGTTGACTGTTTTACCAACACCCGCACCACCAAATAGACCAACCTTGCCACCTTTAGCAAATGGGCAAACTAAGTCTATTACTTTAATCCCCGTTTCTAACAATTCGTTGGCAGGCGCTTGTTCATCATAAGCAGGAGCCTCACGATGGATAACCCATTTTTCTTTTTCGCCAATTGGGCCTTTTTCATCTATTGGGTTACCTAGAACGTCCATAATACGTCCTAAAGTTTTTTTACCTACTGGTACTTTAATGGCTTCGCCTGAATTACTAACACCCAGTCCACGGCTTAAGCCATCAGTCGTTCCCATTGCAATTGTACGAACAACTCCGTCGCCAATTTGCTGTTGAACTTCTAACGTTAATTCTTTATTTTCAACATTTAATGCGTCATATACTTTCGGCAAATCCTCACGCGAAAATTCCACATCAACGACCGCTCCAATAATCTGAACGATTTTACCTTTACTCATTCTTCGTCCTCTCTAATTCTAAAATTCGTTTAGCTATCGGCCATTTTTATAAACAGCCTAAACAGCAGCAGCACCTGCAACAATCTCTGAAATTTCTTGCGTAATAGCTGCTTGTCTAGCCTTGTTATAAACAAGTTGTAATTCATCAATAATATTACCAGCATTATCTGAAGCACTTTTCATAGCAACCATTCTTGCTGATTGTTCACAAGCATTATTTTCAACTAAACCTTGATAAACTATTGATTCAATATACCTGGTTAACAATGTATCCAGCACTTCTTTGGCATCAGGTTCGTATAAATAATCCCAGTGTTTGTTACCAAAGTGATCCTCTGCATCATCTTCTAATTCAGTCGCAACAATAGGTATTAATTTATCTACATTTGGCTTTTGAGTCATGGTGTTAATAAACTCATTACTAACTACATACAGCTCATCAATTGTGCCTGCTGAGTAGCTATCTAACATGATTTTTATAAGACCAACAATTTCATTAAGATGTGGCGTATCACCAAGCTTACCTATTTGACCAACAATATTTGCACCGATGGTTGCAAAAAAAGAACTTCCTTTTGTACCAATCGTACATATATCTACTTCAACTTTTTCTTTTTCCCATGCAGCCAAGTCTTTTAATATTGTTCTGAATAAATTGGAATTCAGGCCACCGCATAAGCCTCGATCAGATGTTATAACAATAACCCCAATCCGTTTTACTTCACGATCGATCAAAAAGGGGTGCTTATACTCTGGATTAGCATGAGCCAGATGTTTAATAATCTGGCTTATCTTTTTTGAATAAGGTCGTGTTGCCTGCATTCTTTCTTTTGTTTTACGCATTTTACTAGCAGCAACCATTTCCATTGCCCGAGTGATTTTTTGAGTATTTTTAATACTCGATATCTGCGTTCGTATTTCTTTACCAACAGCCATAAGAAGCCCCTTACCAGCTACTTGTTTTAATGAATTTTTCTATTGCCGATTGAATGCCTTTCTTAATTTCATCGCTATAATCGCCAGTATCATTGATTTTTTTCATCAATTCTGATTCTTCTGACTTCATATAAGCTTGTAAAGCCGTTTCAAAATCACGTACTTTAGCCACTTCTAAATCATCAAGAAAGCCTTCGTTAGCTGCATGTAATGAAACCCCCATTTCAGCCACTGACATCGGTGAATATTGATCCTGTTTCATCAACTCTGTTACCCTTTGTCCACGTTCAATTTGTTTACGTGTACTTTCATCTAAATCAGATGCAAACTGGGCGAATGCCGCTAATTCACGATACTGGGCTAAATCAAGACGGATACCACCACCTAATTTTTTAATGATCTTGGTTTGAGCTGCACCACCAACACGCGAAACAGATAAACCAGCATTAACCGCAGGACGAATACCTGAGTTAAATAAATCTGATTCTAAGAAAATTTGGCCATCGGTAATTGAGATCACGTTAGTTGGTACGAAAGCTGATACGTCACCACCTTGTGTTTCAATAATCGGTAATGCTGTTAGAGAACCCGTTTTACCTTTTACTTTACCACCTGTCAGCTTTTCAACTTCAGCTGCATTAATTCGAGATGCTCTTTCTAATAGACGGGAGTGAATATAGAAAACGTCACCAGGATATGCTTCACGACCTGGTGGACGACGAAGCAATAATGACATTTGACGATATGCCCAAGCTTGCTTAGTCAAATCATCATAAATAATCAAAGCATCTTCACCTTTATCTCTAAAGAATTCGCCCATTGAGCAACCTGCATAAGGTGCAATGAATTGAAGTGCTGCTGATTCAGATGCAGATGCGACTACAATAATAGTATGGGCTAGAGCATCATGTTCTTCTAATTTTCTTACCAAGTTAGCAATAGATGATCTTTTTTGACCAATCGCCACATAGATACATTTTACGCCAGTGTCTTTTTGGTTGATAATCGCATCAACCGCAATTGCTGTTTTACCTGTTTGTCTATCACCGATAATTAATTCCCGTTGGCCTCTACCTACTGGAATCATTGAATCTATTGACTTCAACCCTAACTGCACTGGTTCATCAACTGATTGTCTGGCAATAACACCTGGCGCAATTTTTTCAACGGCTGATGACTGCTTTGCGTCAATTGATCCTTTGCCATCAACTGGGTTTCCTAACGCATCAACAACACGTCCCAATAATTCTTCACCAACAGGAACTTCTAAAATTTTTCCCGTACATTTAACCGTATCTCCCTCGGAAATATGTTGGTAAGAACCCAACATAACAACACCGACAGAATCTCTCTCCAGGTTAAGAGCCATGCCAAACGTGTTTTCTGGAAATTCCAGCATTTCGCCCTGCATTGCTTCAGAAAGACCATGTACTATAATAATGCCATCAGTTACACTGACAACAGTACCTTCTGTATGAGCTTCGACATTAACGTCAAAATTCTCAATCTTCTTTTTAATCAGATCACTGATTTCAGATGGATTTAATTGCATATTTATTTTTTCACCCTAATTTAGTAGCCCTTCATGGAATACTAGAGTTTTTTAGCTAATTGTTGAATCTGGCCTCTAATAGAACCGTCAATTACTGTATCTCCTGCCTTAGCAAGAAACCCACCAATCAAAGTTTTGTCAATTGATGTAGTAATGTGAACTTTTTTGTCTAATTTTTTTTCCAGCGTATTCGCAAACTTTTTCTGTTCGTCTTTAGAAAGAGCATATGCACTGATGACTTCAACATCGACATAACCTTCATGTTCTGCTTTAAAAGATTCATAAAGATCAAAAATTTGAGGTGCCAATAATAATCTGTCATTTTGAACCAAGAGTTTAAGAAGATTTACACCTTCTTTTGTCAATTGATCCTGACATATATCTAACAATAATTGAGTTAATTGCTCATGATTCACTTTTGGATTGATAACGACCGCAGTCATTTCTTTATCCTGCATAACCACAGACAAAAACTCTAACATATCAGACCATTGAGGCACTGATTTGTTTTCTATTGCTGTTTTAAAAACGGCTTCTGCATAAGGCCTTGCTAAGGTTGATAGTTCACTCATGATATTACCCTAACTGCTTAGAAGCTTTAGCAAGAATATCTTTATGCTTAGTTTTATCAACTTCTTCTTGCAAAATTTGTTCAGCCGCCTTTAATGCCAATGAAGACACTTCTTTGCGCAAACTTTCTTTTGCTTGCTGAGTTTCTTGTTCAATTTGTGCTTTTGCTGATTCAATCATTTTTTCACCTTCTAACTTTGCAGTGTTTTTTGATTCCTCAACAATTTCATTTGCACGCTTTTGCGCAAGTGCAATAATATTAGCAGATTCAGCTTTGGCTTCTTTAAGATGTTTATTAGCTTTTTTCTCAGCCAACTTGATGTCTTCCTGCCCTTTTTCTGCCGCAGCAAGTCCCTCAGAAATTTTCTTTTTACGTTTTTCCAGGGCTTCAATTAGTGGCGGCCACACATACTGCATGGTAAACCATACCAGTAGTGTAAATGTGATCATTTGACCGATCAGAGTAGCATTAATACTCACAGAGCATTCCCCTTAATTACTATGAAAAAAGTAAAATATTAACCAGCTACTGCATCAGTAACTGCTGATAGGAATGGATTAGCGAATGTAAAGAATAACGCCATACCAACGCCAATCATTGTTACCGCATCTAAAAGGCCCGCAACGATAAACATTTTAACTTGTAACATTGGCACTAATTCTGGTTGACGTGCGGCACCTTCTAAGAATTTACCACCCAACAAGCCAAAACCAATCGCTGTTCCAACTGCGCCCATACCTAAAATAAGACCGACTGCAATGGCTGTTAAACCTTGTACATCTGCAATTAACGCTGCAAGTTCCATAATACCTCCAAAAGTATTGTTACTATAAAATTAAAAAAAATTAGTGTTCTTCGTGTGCCATGCTTAAATAAACGATGGTTAATACCATGAATATAAATGCTTGTAACACGATGATTAAAATATGAAATATTGCCCAAGGGAAACTTAAAAATGGCTGTATAAACGCTGGCAACAGAGCAATTAATATAAAGATAAGTTCACCAGCATATAAATTTCCGAAAAGCCTAAGTGCTAAAGAAATAGGTTTTGCTATTTCTTCAACTACTTTTAACAATAAGTTAAAAGGCATCATCCATGGGCCAAAAGGTGTACAAGTCAGTTCTTTAGCAAAGCCAAAGACACCTTTTATTTTGATACTATAAAAAATAATCAGAATAAAAACACTGATTGATAAAGCAAATGTTGCATTTAAATCCGTACTAGGAACAACACGCAAGTATTCTATACCCATCAGTGAACCAAGCAGGGATAATAAATCAACCGGAAGTAAATCCATCATGTTCCAGAGAAAAACCCAACAGAAAATAGTCAATCCCAACGGCGCTATTAATTTACTTTCTCCATGAAAAGTATCTTTTACCTGCTGATCGACAAATTCGATCATCATTTCAACAAAGTTTTGAGCTGGCCCCGGCACACCTGTAGTTACTTTTTCTGCAACGGATCTAAAGAACCAAATAAATAATGCACCTAATACGGCTGAAAAAAACAGGGTATCTAAATGTAATGTCCAAAAACCCTCACCCACCGTTAATGGTGTTAAATGATGAACAATATACCCTGTTGTACCACCTTCGCTAGCCATCTTTTCTCACACTTTTAATTTCAAAATCTTGCGCAAATAAAATAAGCGCAAACCAAAAAACTGATAATACAGCGACAAAACAAGTCATCAAGGGGAATATTTTTATATTGGGCACTTGAAAGACAATCGCAAAAAGTGCACATGTCAACAAAATTTTCCTTGATTCACCGCTATAGAAAGAGCGTACAATTATTTTTGCACTTTCTCCTTTAGCCAAAGATATTCGATACGCAAAATACAAGTTAGGTAAAAAAGCGACTAGTCCACCGAAAAACGAAGAAATTATATAATACTGTTTATCAACAATTGCAAATCCAACTGTGGTAACAATAATGACCACAACCTGCATGACCAAAATCTTCTTAACTGTTGAAAAGCCAGATTTCTCTGTCATCTTCTAACCTATACTATATTAGCCGAAGGATTATACATTCCGACAATGTTTTAATCAAGCCATAAGCCAGACTAGATACAGACATTTCAAAGCTAAAAACATTTTAAATATCTATTGCGGCTCTGTTTGCTTCCAGCAAGTAGTGTTAATATATTTATTTATTTAAGCCTATATTTTTTATATATTTACTTTATCACTAAACACAAAATACAGATACCTAAGAACCTGTTCAAGGCAAGTTACCTAAAAAATCGCCAATTAACACCGTGAATTCTTAATTTCTTAACAACCCTTTATCTTCGCCAACTTGAAATGAATAAAATACTATTAACCGGGGCAACCGGTTTTATTGGAAAAGCATTAACAGATGAACTTTTGCGAAACAACTTTGAGGTAATAGCGAGTGTTAGAAATACGCACAGCTCTTCCTCTCTGAGGATAAAAACCATTTATGTTGGTGACCTACTTGCCTCAACTGACTGGACTTCTGCCCTACAAAATATTGATATCGTTATTCACTCTGCAGCTAGAGTCCATATAATGCACGACTCTTCTGCAAACCCTTTAGAAGAATTTCGTCAAACAAATTTCTATGCAACTTTAAATTTAGCTCAACAAGCTGAATCAGCTGGCGTTACTCGATTTGTATTCATTAGCTCAATAAAAGCCAGCAGACAGTCATCTTCACCACAATCTGCATTAAAACCTGATGACACATTACCTCCCGATGATCCGTATGGCCTATCAAAATATGAAGCAGAACAAGGGCTGCTGGATTTAGCAAAAAAAAGCAACATGGACATTGTCATTATTCGCCCACCTCTAGTCTATGGTCCTAATGTTAAAGGGAATTTCTTATCTCTTTTAAAATTTATTAAAAGAGGAATACCTCTCCCTTTAGGTTCTATCGACAATCAACGTAGCTTTGTGGCTTTGGACAATCTGGTTAACTTTATTCGTCATTGTGCCACTCATCCTAAAGCTGCTAATGAAATTTTCTTAATTTCTGATGGCGAAGATGTATCAACCACTGAACTTCTACATAAAATAGCAAAAGCTTTTAACAAAAAAGCTTTGCTTATATCAATTCCAACTGTAGCATTATCATTTATTGCAAAACTCTTTGGCAAAGAAGCCATGGTTAATCGTTTATTAGAATCATTACAAGTCGATAACTCTAGAGCAGTTGAACTAATAAACTGGAAGCCTATCATATCAATGGACTCACAAATAAAAAAAATTGCGGATTTCTATTCGAATGAAACGACTGTTTGACTTGTCTTTAGCTATTTTAGCTTCAATCATTCTTTTAATTCCAATTGCCATTATTGCTATATTGGTAAAGCTGACATCTAAGGGGCCTGCTTTATACTGGTCAGACCGGGTAGGAATGCAGAATGTTATTTTTAGAATGCCTAAGTTTCGAAGCATGAAACAAGACACGCCTACTGTAGCAACACATTTACTTCAAAACCCTACTAGTGCCTTAACACCAATAGGTGCTTTCTTGCGAAAATCAAGCTTGGACGAACTACCCCAACTTTGGTGTATACTAAAAGCTGAAATGAGTTTTGTAGGCCCAAGACCCGCTTTATTTAATCAAGATGACTTAATTGAACTACGAAACAAGCATGGGATTGAAAAATTAGTTCCCGGGCTAACAGGCTGGGCTCAAATTAATGGCAGAGATGATCTGCCAATACCACAAAAAGTCATTTTTGAAATTGAGTATAGGGAGCGAAAAAACTTTTGCTTCGACTGTTACATTCTATATCGCACCTTTTTAAAAGTTTTTTTCCGTGATGATATTAGTTTTTAATATACGTTATGCTCACAGAACACTCTTTTTATAGGTTTTAAAGTGCGAAGACTAGATCATTGGTTTTTATCTCTTTCCACAAGAAAAATTGCTGCGATATTAATCAGCATTGATGTTCTTTTATCTATGCTTGCATTATGGACAGCATTTTCTTTACGACTGGGCGAATGGTATACCCCTGTCAATAAACAATGGCTTCTATTTTGCATTAGCCCTATTCTCGCAGTCCCCATATTTATTAGACTTGGCCTTTACCATGCAATAATTAGATACATTGGCGGACAAGTATTATGGGTGATTTTCCAAGCAGTTACACTTTCTTCTTTGGCCTTCTCAATCATTATAGTTTTTACTATCTTTGATGATGTGCCAAAAACAGTGCCAATCCTAAACTGGCTTACTTTATTACTTCTCATTGGAGGAAGCCGCTTTATCGCCAGATGGTGGTTTGCCGATGCTTATGCAAGACTAGGCGGCGATGTAGCGAAAGACTGCTATTCCAAGAAAGTCATTATTTATGGTGCAGGAAATGCAGGCATTCAACTCGTCTCAGCCCTGATTTGCGCTCAAGAATTTAAACCTGTTGCTTTTATAGATGATGATAAATCATTACAGAGGCAAAAGGTTAACGGCTTGAGAATTTATTCAATGACATCTCTGAGCTATTTAATTGAGCGTCACGGTGTTGCAGATCTGTTATTAGCCATCCCCTCTGCAACCCGCGCGCGCAGGAATGAAATTATTAGACTATTAGAAGCCTATCCGGTTCACGTTAGAACAGTTCCCAGAATGACAGATATCGCTCAAGGT
>CAZHUE010000002.1:0-19551 GCA_964535875.1 uncultured Methylomarinum sp. | reverse complement strand
AAAATTTGATGAGCTTCAGGAGGTCGATATTGCAGATTTGTTAAGCCGTGACTCAGTTGCACCAGACCAAAAACTACTCCATGCAAATATAGAGAAAAAAGTCGTTATGGTTACCGGATCTGGGGGCACTATCGGCTCAGAGCTATGTAGACAAATCATCAGATTACGACCCACTAAACTTATCCTTTTTGAATTAAATGAATTTGCACTCTATTCAATACAAAAAGAACTGAATCATACCGTTTCTTTATTAGACCTTAGCAATAAGTTTGAAATTATTTCCCTGCTTGGATCTGTTGTTGATGATGCGCGTATTAATAAAATATGCAAAACATTAAAAGTACAAACTATTTATCATGCCGCTGCATATAAGCACGTCCCTCTAGTTGAGCAAAACCCTTGCGAAGCTATTAAGAACAACATATATGGAACATTATGCATTGCCCAAGCAGCCATCAAAAACAAAGTTGAAACCTTTGTTCTTATTTCAACTGACAAAGCTGTACGACCAACAAGCACTATGGGCGCAACAAAACGCTTTGCAGAACTAATACTACAAGGATTAAGTTTAGGCAATCATTCTACACGCTTTACCATGGTTCGATTTGGCAATGTCCTTGGATCCTCAGGCTCTGTTATTCCCTTATTTAGAGAACAAATTGCTAGAGGCGGCCCTGTCACAGTCACTGATCCGCGCATTCTTCGTTATTTTATGACCATCCCTGAAGCAGCTCAGTTAGTCGTTCAAGCGGGTGCAATGGGTCGAGGAGGGGATGTTTTTGTATTAGATATGGGTGAACCCATCCGAATTCTTGACTTAGCCAAACGAATGATTCATTTGAGCGGACTGGAAATAAAAGATGAAACACATCCTAATGGCGAAGTAGAAATAAGCTATACAGGATTAAGGCCGGGTGAGAAATTATTCGAAGAATTATTAATTGGTAATGAAATTTCCGAAACTGCACACTGCAGAATTATGCGCGCTGAAGAAGAAGTAATTCCTTTAACAGATTTATTCCAAAGCTTAGGAGAACTCAAACTGGCGGTTAAACAAGATAACTTAAAACTAATGCGTGACATTCTCCAGCAGTCTGTCTCTGGATTTAACCCACAATGCGAATTGAATGACCTACTCTTAAAAGAAGAAGAAAAAGAAGCTTCAGAATCATTTAGAACCAAAAAAAAACCACTTATGCTTGTTAGCAAAAACAGACAGCGAAAAACAAACAAAATATAAGATATAAAAAATAATTTAAACTTAAGGACATCTCTTAGAGCCTGTTCAAGATCGTTGAGTGCGGACGGAGCGCAGAAACCGGACTAAGCCAAGGATGGCTGCAGGTAGAGTATGCAGGAGCCATTACCGAGTTTACACGAAGTAAAGAAGGTTTCGAGCACAACCCAAGCATAACAGGCAGTAGCGCAGTAAATCTTGAACAGGTTCTTAATTCATGACTGGCATCTATACGTTTAAAATATTCGACAACTTCATCGCCTACACGGAAGTAGGCGATGGGCGTGAGCAAGAAGAGGAAGCTTTGAAAGTCTTGTTAATAGCCCACTATTAACTGCGATCTTCTCCTTGTTCTCAAACAATATTAGCGCATGCCTGCTCTACCAGAACTCCTTAAATTCCAATCAACAAAGTTAAGTATAAATTATCCAAACTTATCATTACTTTAACTTCTTAGGTAACACGCAATAAATAACCCACCAGTTTTGCGTAGGATTTTTGTTTGTCTTCGAGACGCAACGTAGGGCGCATAGCAGGCTATGTAACCGAAGTTGCAACGCAGAAGACAGACAAAAAGACAAGCAAAAATGGTGGGTTATTTATTGCGAGTTGCCTTATGTAATGATTCACTCATTCATTCTATAAAATTTTTTAATAATGGCTCTCCTTTAGTAACATTAACTCTAAATACCTAAATATGGATAAATTAACCAGCATGAACGTCTTTGTACGCGTAGCGAAAGCAGGCAGTTTTGCTGGCGCCGCTAGAGATCTTGGTATTTCACGTGCCATGGCAACCAAACATATTATGAATTTGGAGAAATTGCTTGGTACACGCTTATTAAATAGAACAACTCGAAGTATCAATTTAACTGAAGTAGGCTTTTCTTATCTAGAAAGGTGCCAACAAGTATTGCTTGATGTAGAGGAAATGGAAGCAGCTGTCACCCACCTCCATTCAGAACCCAGAGGCTTATTAAAAATCAATGCCCCTCCAGTTATTGGAGCAACCCATATAGCACCGGCTTTAGCCGAGTTTCTTAAATTACATGAAGAATTATCCGTTGAAATAACTTTGCAAGGTGGCCATATTGACCTAATTGATGAAGGTGTTGATATTGCAATTTATTTGGGTAAACTGGAAGATTCTAGCCTAGTTGCAAGGAAACTGGCTAGCTCTGAAATAGTTGTCTGTGGCTCACCCTCCTATTTTGAGGAGTATGGAATTCCCGAAGAACCAGAAGATTTAATAACACACAGCTGCCTAATTAATTGGGCAAACCCGCCAAGAGATAAATGGACATTCAAAGGAGTCTTAGGCGAAAGAGAAGTAAAAGTAACAGGGCGTGTCCAGGCCAATGTTGCTGACCCAATTCGTATGGCGGCAGATGATGGGCTTGGACTGGTTATGCTACCAAAATATATCGTAGGTAGAGACATAGAAAAAGGCAAATTAAAAGTAGTACTAGAACAATATAGTATTGCACCATTAGATGTACATGCTGTTTACCCACACCGTAAATATTTGTCGGCAAAAGTGAGAGATTTCCTTGATTTTTTGCAAGATTGGCTACCTCATAGAGTAGGAATGAATTGATTTGGCTTCCTTTAATCCAGCAACCATTGAAAAAAAATGGAATAAAATACATACTAAAAACAACTCAACTCAAGTAGCCCAAGTTTTAAAAGAAAATAGTTTTTTATTACCAAAACAAGGTAAAGCTTTAGACTTAGCCTGCGGACTTGGTTCAAACGCTTTACTTTTGGCAGATCATGGGTTAGACACTTACGCCTGGGATATCTCTTCAGTTGCCTTAAAAAAACTGCAACAAACCGCATTAAAAAAACACCTAATTTTATCGACTAAACAAGTTGTTATCGAAGCCAATAATTTACCCAAAAATACATTTGATGTAATTATTATCACGCATTTCCTTGACCGATCTTTAACTAATGCGATAATGGATAGCTTAAAAACGGGTGGGCTACTTTTTTATCAGACCTATGTAAGAGACAAAATAGACCCTAATGGCCCAAATAACCCCGATTTTTTATTAGCTAGAAATGAATTATTACAACTCTTTCAGCCTCTATTATTGGTTAGTTACAGAGAAAATAGTTTGATAGGAAAATTAGAGTGCGGAGAAAGAAATGAAGCATTCTACATAGGCCAAAAACCTTAAACAAATATTATGATAGAAAATTTAGACCCCAAACAATCTTGGTCTTTATTACAAGAAAACGCCGATGTTGTTCTAATTGATGTTCGTACAGCAATAGAACATTCATTTGTAGGTCATCCTCCAAAGGCAATTCATATTCCCTGGAAGGAATTTCCCAGCATGCAAATAAATGAACAATTCATTGTACAAGTTGAAGAAGTCGTTAAAGATAAAAACACCCCTATACTACTTCTTTGCAGGAGTGGACAACGATCTCTAGCCGCAGCAAAGGCACTAGAAGAGTCTGGCTATCAACATTTAATTAACATTGCTGAGGGCTTTGAAGGTGCTCTTGATGAGAAAAAACATCGCGGGAACATTGATGGTTGGGGGTTTCATAATTTACCATGGATACAAAGCTAGATAACTTTACCTTTCATTTTTTTGGTAATTAAAGAGATAAACTACTTACCTCCGAAACATATTGCGTGTCAATTTTGATTCACGCATGAACAAAATTAATTTTTAACAAAATAATTACACTCTCGTGATAGAAAAACTAAGAAACATTGCAATCATTGCCCACGTTGACCACGGAAAAACAACACTGGTTGACAAATTATTAGAACAATCTGGTACTTTTTCTGAACATGAAAAACTAGATGAAAGAATGATGGATTCTAATGATCTTGAAAAAGAACGTGGCATTACCATTCTGGCAAAAAATACAGCAATTGATTGGAATGGCTATCACATTAATATTGTTGACACACCGGGGCATGCTGACTTTGGCGGCGAAGTTGAGCGTGTACTGTCAATGGTTGATTCTGTTTTATTATTAGTGGATGCTGTTGACGGCCCTATGCCTCAGACTCGATTTGTAACTCAAAAAGCATTTGCCTTGGGTTTAAAGCCGATTGTTGTGATTAATAAAATTGACCGACCAGGCGCACGCCCTGATTGGGTTGTAGATCAAACTTTTGATTTATTTGATAATTTAGGCGCAACAGATGAGCAATTAGACTTTCCTATTGTTTATGCCTCAGCAATTAATGGCTATGCAGGGTTAGAAGTTGAAGTATCCAGCGGAGATATGACACCTTTATTTCAAACTATTGTTGACAAAGTCTCACCCCCTCCTGTAGATGTTGACGCCCCTTTTCAAATGCAAGTCATTAGCCTTGATTATAACTCGTATGTCGGGATCATCGGTATTGGTCGTATTCAGCGAGGTAAGGTAACTCGCAATATGCCATTAACTTTAATTGATACTGAAGGTAATATACGCAAGGGTAGAATGCTTAAAATCTATGGGTTTAATGGCTTAGAACGAGTTGAAATAGAATCTGCCCAAGCCGGAAATATTATTGCTTTTTGTGGAATAGATAAACTACAAATTTCTGAGACAATATGTGACCCAGATAATGTTGAAGCTTTACCAAAACTATCGATTGATGAACCAACGGTTAGCATGACTTTTCAGGTCAATAATTCGCCTTTTGCAGGAAAAGAAGGTAAATTCATCACTACTCGCCAGATTCGTGATCGTTTAGATAAAGAACTGCAGCATAATGTTGCTTTGCGCGTTGAACCAACTGATGACCCTGATAAGTTTAAAGTATCGGGTCGAGGTGAATTACATTTATCAGTGCTGATTGAAAATATGCGCAGAGAAGGCTTTGAAATGGGCGTTTCTCGACCACAAGTCATTATCAAAGAAATTGACGGCGTTAAGTCAGAACCCTTTGAATATGTAACTATTGAAGTTGAAGAACAACATCAAGGCACCATTATGGAAAAATTAGGTGATCGTAAAGGTGATCTTAAAGATATGGTTCCTGATGGTAAAGGCCGTATCCGCTTGGAATATATTGTGCCATCTCGAGGACTACTGGGTTTTCAGACTGAGTTTCTAACATCAACATCTGGTTCTGGCTTGTTTTATCACGTCTTTGACCATTACGGCCCGTTAAAAGAAGGCGAAGTCGGCTCGAGAATTCGTGGCGTACTTATTTCTATGGCAAAAGGTAAAGCGGTTGATTACTCTTTGCACCCACTGCAAGCTCGTGGTGAATTACTAGTCATCAATGGTGATGAAATATATGAAGGTATGCTGGTTGGCATCCATTCTCGGACAAATGATTTAGTGGTTAACCCAACTAAACCCAAACCATTAACAAACGTACGTGCTTCAGGAACAGATGAAAGTTTAACCTGTGCTAAAATTCAAAAAATGACATTAGAGCAAGCCCTAGAATTTATCAGTGATGATGAGTTAGTAGAAGTTACACCTAAATCAATTCGCTTGCGCAAAGTTTTATTGACAGAAATTGAGCGTAAACGTGCCAAGTAATTTTTATTAAATATAATTTAACTAATGAGTCAACGTAAAGCACAAGTTGAGAGAAATACGCTCGAAACTCAAATTAAAATAGAGATTAATCTGGATGGGTCTGGAAAAGTAACATTCATAACAGGTATTCCTTTTTTTGACCACATGCTTGACCAAGTCGCTAGACACGGCTTAATTGATCTAACTATTGATGCAAAAGGCGACTTGGAGATTGATGCCCACCATACGGTTGAAGATATAGGCATTACACTTGGCCAAGCATTTGCAAAAGCTCTAGGCGATAAAAAAGGTATTGTACGTTACGGACACTCTTATGTGCCATTAGACGAAGCATTATCCAGAGTGGTCATAGATTTTTCTGGTAGACCAGGTTTGTTTTACGAAGTAAAGTTTCCTCGCGCTTCAATTGGTTCTTTTGATGTTGATTTATTCCGTGAATTTTTTCAAGGTTTTGTCAACCATGCTGGCGTGTCTTTGCATATCGATAACTTAAAAGGCAGTAACGCTCATCACGTTGCAGAAACGATTTTTAAAGCTTTTGGAAGAGCAATAAGAATGGCCATAACCGCTGACCCTAGAATGGCAGGTATTATGCCATCCACTAAAGGCTCTTTATAAATACCCGACTTTTCATTAAACTATGTCATCCGTAGCCGTTATTGATTATGGAATGGGAAACTTACATTCCATTGAAAAAGCTCTACAACATGCATCACCAGAAGTTGATGTACAAATAGTATCAGATGCAGAAAAGATACAACAATGTGACCGAATTTTATTTCCTGGCGTGGGTGCTATTAGAGATTGTATAAAAGTGCTTGACAGCTCAGGATTAATCCCGGTTATCAAAGAAGTCACTAAAACAAAACCTTTTTTAGGCATTTGTCTTGGGATGCAGGCTTTATTAGCAGACAGTGAAGAAAATGACCATACAGCTTGTCTTGATATTTTCTCTGGACATGTAGAGCATTTTTCGACAGATCTAACAGATGCTACTGGCAATCGATTAAAAGTTCCTCATATGGGCTGGAATAAAGTCACTCAAAAACCACATCCCTTATGGAAAGACATACCACAGAATAGCCGATTTTATTTTGTTCATAGCTATTATGCAAAACCACTACATGCATCAGATACAATTGCAACAACAGATTATCCACAGGCATTTACTAGCGCACTAGCCAAAGATAATATTTTTGCAGTACAATTTCATCCTGAAAAGAGTCAAACTGCTGGTTTACAGTTGTTAAAAAACTTTTTATCTTGGGATGGGACTTACTAACAAAATCTATCTAACCAAATTCGTTAAAATATAGAGATTTAAACATGTTGCTTATACCTGCAATAGACTTAAAAGAAGGAAAATGTGTTCGCTTACGCCAAGGCCGTATGGAAGATGATACGGTTTTTTCAGATGACCCTGTTGCTATTGCAGGGAAATGGGTAGAACAAGGTGCAAAACGCATTCATTTAGTTGACCTTGATGGAGCATTTGCTGGAAAACCTAAAAATGCAGATGTGATTCATGCCATTGTCGAGGCTTTCCCCGACGTTCCTGTGCAAATAGGTGGTGGTATTCGTGATGAAGATACCATTCAAGGCTATTTAAACTCAGGCGTTCAATATGTGATTATTGGCACAAAAGCCGTGACTGAACCACACTTTGTCAGTCATGTTGCAGTTGAATTCCCTAGTCACATTATTGTTGGACTTGATGCAAAAGAAGGTAAAGTTGCAATCGATGGGTGGTCAAAGCTTTCTCGACATAGTGTCATTGATCTAGCTCAACAATTTGAATCTGATGGAGTCGAAGCCATTATCTACACCGACATTTCCAGAGATGGCATGATGGAAGGCGTCAATGTAGAAGCCACCTCTAAATTAGCCCGTGCCATCCGGATTCCTGTTATTGCTTCTGGAGGTATTACCAATATGGATGATATTCATGCCTTAGGTAAAGTTGCAGACGATGGCATTATGGGAGCAATCACTGGTCGAGCCATCTATGAAGGTACGCTTGATTTTGCCGAAGCAGAAAAAATTGCAGAAAATTATTAATTATGAGCTTAGCTAAACGCATAATCCCTTGTCTTGATGTTGATAATGGCCGCGTTGTAAAAGGTGTTAAATTTGTTGATATTAAAGATGCCGGTGACCCTGTAGAGGTTGCTAGACGTTATGATCGAGAAGGTGCAGACGAAATAACCTTTCTTGATATTACCGCAACTCACGATAATAGAGAAACTATTGTTCATATCGTAGAGCAGGTCGCCAGCGAAGTATTTATTCCACTGACAGTTGGTGGTGGAATTAGAGAACTGGATGATATACGTCGAATGTTAAATGCTGGTGCTGATAAAGTGGGAATTAACAGCGCTGCTGTTTTTAGACCAGAGTTTGTAAAAGAAGCCGCAGAAAAATTTGGTTCGCAATGCATTGTTGTTGCGATTGATGCAAAAAAAGTCAGTACAGAAAATGAAAAAAACTGCTGGGAAATTTTCACCCATGGCGGCCGTAAAGAAACAGGAATCAATGCGATTGAGTGGGCAATCAAAATGGTTGAATACGGTGCAGGGGAAATACTTCTAACCAGTATGGACAGAGATGGAACTCGCGAAGGGTTTGATTTAGATCTTACTCGTGCAATTAGTGATGCTGTTTCAGTTCCTGTCATTGCTTCCGGTGGCGTAGGAAATCTTGATCATTTAGCTGAAGGGATTATAAAAGGAAAAGCTGATGCAGTTTTAGCCGCAAGTATTTTTCACTTTGCTGAATACAGTGTTGAGCAAGCCAAACAACACATGCAGTCAAAAGGAATTGAGGTGCGGTTGTAGTGAGTGAAATTTGGATAGATGAGATTCGTTGGACAGCTGATGGTTTAGTTCCAGTTATTTCACAGCAAGCCGATTCGGGTCGAGTAGTTATGTTTGCCTGGATGAATCGTGAATCTTTACTATTAACTGTAGAAACTGGTTACGCGGTCTATTGGTCACGTTCTCGCCAACGCTTATGGCGAAAAGGTGAAGAATCTGGACACCAGCAAAAAATAGTCGATATTCAACTGGATTGTGATGAAGATGTTATCTTACTTAAAGTTGAACAGGAAGGAGGAATTGCTTGTCATACAGGTAGAGAAAGCTGTTTTTATCGTAGTCTGGTTGATAACCAGTGGCAAGCAAAAGACCCTATATTGAAAGACCCAAAAGAAATTTACAAATAAACTGTTTATTATAATGAACGATACGTTACAACAACTAGCTGAAATTCTTGAGCAACGAAAACAAGAGTCTGCCGATAAATCCTATGTAGCAAGTTTATATGCGAAAGGCTTAGACCATATTTTAAAAAAAATTGGTGAAGAAGCAACTGAAACAGTTATTGCTGCAAAAGATGGTGATAAAAAACAAATTGTTTATGAAACAGCTGATTTATGGTTTCATTCTATGGTGATGCTTGCTGACCAAGGTTTAGGTCCAAATGATGTATTAGAAGAGTTACAACGCCGATTTGGTTTATCAGGCTTAGAAGAAAAAGCAAAACGCAGCAATAAATAATCTACATAATCAGGAGTAGAACATGGGTATCAGCGTGACTCAATTATTAATTATCCTCGCTATTGTCATTGTATTGTTTGGCACTAAGCGCTTACGTAATTTAGGCAGTGATTTAGGCGGGGCGATAAAAGGATTTAAATCTGCTGTAAAAGAAGGTGAAGCCAATAAAAAAATGTCAGAAGAAGATACTAATACAATAGAAAGCGAAGTCACTTCAAAACAAAAAGAAAACTCAGAGAAATAATATGTTTGATATTGGTTTTTGGGAATTATGTCTTGTTGCTATTGTTAGCTTAATCGTTATTGGTCCAGAGAAACTACCTAAAGTAGCTAGGCTAGTTGGTTTCTGGGTAGGAAAAACAAAAAACATGGTTGCCTCAGTCAAGTCTGAAATAAAGGAAGAATTACAGGAGGAGGAAATTCGCCAAATGCTTAAACAACACCCGACAATAGATGACTTTAAAAATAAAATAGAAGACACTTCAAATACTTTTAAAAAAAACACTCAATCTGTAAAACAATCCCTTAAAGATCAAACAAAGCAAATAGATGAGTCAAAGTGAACCTAATATTAAGTCTGATGAACAACCTTTTATTCGCCACTTAATCGAATTACGCAATCGCTTATTACGTGTAGTTGCATTCATTCTGGTCGTTTTTTTATGTGCCGCACCGTTTGCAAACGAAATCTACTCCTTCTTATCTGGGCCATTACTCCAGCACATGCCAGAAAATAGCACCATGATTGCGACTGATGTCGCCTCTCCATTCTTTACGCCATTTAAACTGGTTTTAGTTGGTTCTATCTTTTTTTCAGTTCCTGTTATTCTTTTTCATTTTTGGGGTTTTGTTGCCCCAGGGTTATATAGTAACGAAAAGAAAATGATTCTACCTCTATTAATAGGTAGTACCTTATTATTTTATATGGGCATTGCCTTTGCCTATTTTGTTGTATTCCCTTTGATTTTTAGTTTTTTAACCGCTGCTGCTCCACAAGGTGTCACGGTAATGACTGATATAAGCAAGTATTTAGACTTTGTTCTTACTCTATTTTTTGCTTTCGGCTTATCGTTTGAAGTCCCTATTTTTACCATCTTGCTCGTTTGGACAGGACTTGCCACACCACAAAGTTTAGCTGAGAAGCGGCCTTATGTCATTGTAGGAGCATTTATTGTAGGAATGTTTTTAACCCCACCTGATGCTATATCTCAAACTCTTTTAGCACTACCTATCTGGTTTCTATTTGAAATTGGATTGTTATTATCCCGTTTATTTGTTCGACAGACTGACACTTAAAAATTTGTTTTTATATCGCTTTCAATATATAAAGCTAGCCCCATAGTTTTATCTGTGATGAGTAGCAATTTCATGTTGCTCAACTTCAATATCATGAGCAATCCCATGTAATAAACTAATAACAGCAACACCAGCCAAAATTAGAATAATTTGGTGTACTGAGGTTTTTATATCAGTTTTTTTATGCAACGATGGGATTAAGTCAGCAACCGCAATATAAATAAAGCTTGATGATGCCAAAGCCAGAAAAAAAGGCAAAATATCATGAAAATCTTCTAAACTATAGTAAGCAAGAACCCCACCTATTACAGTAGTAAAACTAGCCAAAACATTATAAAACAAAGCTTTTGATTTACTGTAACCACTTTGTAACAAAATGGCAAAGTCGCCTACTTCCTGAGGTATTTCATGGGCAGCAACAGCTAAACTAGTGACAATGCCTAATTCCACATCAGTCAAAAATGCAGCGGCAATTAAAACACCATCAACAAAGTTATGGATGCTATCACCAATAATAATTAAAGTACCTGCTGATTTATGCCCATGATCGTGATCATCACCATGGGCTTCACAAGAATCCGAATGACAATGACGCCAAATTAATAGCTTTTCTAACACAAAAAAACCTAAAATTCCGGCTAATATTGTGCCTGATAAAATTTGAAATTGACCTGACTCTACTTCTTCAAAAGCATGCGGAATTAACCCCCAAAAAGCAACGGCTAATAAGGCACCAATAGCAAAACTAATTCCATGGGGTAAAACTTTATTTCTTTGTTTTTCTGGAAGCAATAAAAATATGCCAGCAGCTAAAACGCTTAATATACCTCCAATAGCTGTAAATATGATAATTAATATCAATAAATCCAAGGTCAATCTCTCCAAATTAATGTGGCCATACGACCCGTTTCACCATCACGGCGATAGGAATAAAATCGTTCTTTATCTGTTGCTGTGCAGAAACCACCACCGTAGATCTGGTTAATTCCCACAGAAGCCAGCTCAATTTTAGCCAGCTTATAAATATCTGCCAGGTATTTACCTTCCTTATTTTTTAAAAATACCTGGGTAAACTTGTCTGATTTATTAACAAAGGAATCTCTAACTTCCAAGCCAACTTCGAAGCAATCAATACCAATTGCAGGTCCCAGCCATGCAATTAAATTAATTGTACCAATAGTATTAATCGTGTTTGCTACAACACCAGCTAACAACCCTCTCCAACCAGCATGGATAGCAGCTATTTTAGTTCCATCCGTCGTGGCTAACAAAATTGGCAAACAATCAGCAGTTAATACAGCACAAACTATATTTCTCTTGTCTGTATAGCTAGCATCTGCTTTTTCAACCTGATTACATTGATCAGCCCTTATAACTTCTATACCATGTACTTGCTCCATCCATACGGGTTCTGAAGGAAGGTTAAGGGTTCTTAATATAATTCTACGGTTTTGATAGACCTTTTCAGACTCATCTTTAACATGCAGCGCAGGATTAAGACTATAAAAATCTCCTTGACTTACGCCACCAGAACGCAAAGTAACGGCTGCATGTATATTTGAAGAAACCGGCCAATTGGGTTTAATCCAGTTCATCCTGTTCCAACACGCTTAATAAATTTGCCATATCCTCAGGTACTGCTTGCTCCCATTCACAATATTCATCAGTTTCCGGGTGTTGAAGCCCTAATTTTGTCGCATGTAATGCTTGTCTTTTAAAGCCTCTTAATACTTGCTCAAGCTTCTCACTACAATTAGGAGGCATTTGGAATCGACCCGAATAAACCGGATCTCCAACTAATGGATACTGAGCATAAGCCATGTGAACTCTTATTTGATGTGTCCTTCCTGTTTCCAACTTTACCCTGATTAAGGTATGTCGTTTAAATCGCTGTTCAAGGCGATAATGAGTTACAGCATGTTTTCCATCTTCTCTAACTGTATGCCGTTTTCGATCATTTGGGTGTCGTCCAAGTGGCTCGTCAATCGTACCCCCCGCTGTCATCCAACCTTTTACCAAGGCTAAATATTCACGAACAACTGCTCTCTCTTGTAGTTGGGACGATAAGCTATTATGAGCTTGTAGGGTTTTTGCTACCATTAATAATCCACTAGTGTCTTTATCCAATCTGTGAACAATACCCGCTCTAGGTAAAGTTTTTAGTGATGATTTATGATTTAATAACGCATTAACCAAAGTACCTTGCCAATGCCCAACAGCTGGATGCACTACAAGGCCTGCTGGTTTGTTTACAATTAGTATAGCGTCATCTTCATAAACTATCTCCAATGGAATATCTTCAGCTTCGTATTCCATGACTTCTTCTGCTTCCGCATCAAGCTTTATTTCTTCACCACCATCCACTTTATCTTTTGCTTTAAGTGATTTTTTATTAATTGTAACTCGCCCGGCTTTAATCCATGTTTGTAATTTACTGCGAGAATAATCAGGAAATATTTCTGCCAAACATTGGTCAAAACGCATGCCGGCCATTTCTTCAGGTATTTTTGCTGTTAATATAGCCATATCTATTGAAAAATTAAGTTATACTCATCGCTTAATAATAAAAGATTAATATAAGCAAGAAACCCTTAATCTTACAACGTGTTGTTAATTAGTATGCAATTATTTTTACAAAAACTCTTAATTATTTTTTGTTTGGCTTTTGTTCTTCAAGGCTGTGAAACACTTAGCAACCTAAAATATGATGAATCAAGTGCTGATGAAAAAGAATATGCAGGCTGGGATGCGGCAAAATTCCATGAAAAAGCAAAGGCTTCTATGGATGCAGGTAATTATCAAAAAGCAATAAAACTCTTCGAGACCCTAGAGTCACGTTATCCTTTTGGAGAATATGCGGCTCAAACTCAACTGAACATTGCTTATGCTTACTATAAAAATGATGACCCGGAAGCAGCAGTCGCTGCTGCCGATCGTTTTATTAAAGTTAACCCCAGAAACCCTAGTATAGATTATGCCTACTATTTAAAAGGTCTGGTTAATTTTAACCGAAGTATTGGTTTTGTTGAACGATTTTTACCTACTGATGCCTCGCAACGCAACCCAAGTAATGTAAAAGATTCATATAAAAACTTCCAAGAGTTAGTTCGCCGTTTTCCTGAAAGCAAATATGTTCCTGATGCAAAACAGCGAATACTATCACTAAAAAACAATTTGGCGATGTATGAAGTTCATGTCGCCCGATTTTATTTAAAGCGCAAAGCTTATATTGCTGCAGCAAACAGGGGAAGTTACGTTATTAAGGAGTTTAAACGTACTCCTGCAATACCCCACGCTTTATTAGTGATGCATGAAGCTTATACAAAACTTGGCATGACGAACCTGGCATCTGATACTGAAAAGATTTATCAGGAAAATTATCCTGATGGCGCACCAGTGACAGATTATAACCAAACCACTTTTGCTCATAAAATTTGGGGCTTTTTTGGGCTTGATGAATAATTGGGTAGGTACATTAATTTGTCTAGAAAAAACTATTACCTACGAATATAGAGGAAGTTCTCTGATATTTTCTTAGCAAGAATATTGGCACTATTAATAATGCGGCAACTGCGTTGGCCAAACTTGCTACACAAGAAAGTGATGAGCAAGAAGAACTGGATTTTTTTGATTTTCATTGATGTAAGGCAACTAATATATCTCCCATATTGCAAGTTGCCTAAAAAGTATTTTATTTATGCTAATCTATTTTTCGTAGCTTCCAGATTAATCCTTAATGCATTCAAAAAATCTTCCGTTGTTAAATAGTGTGATTCGTTTAGCTCCTTCCCATAAATACACAAAGCCAAGTCTTTAGTCATTTTTCCTGACTCTACTGTATCAACACACACTTTTTCCAGCTTTTGACAAAATTGCATTAATGCTTCATTTTTATCTAGTTTTGCTCTAAATGCTAAACCTCGACTCCACGCAAAAATAGATGCAATAGGGTTAGTTGATGTTTTTTCACCTTTTTGATGCTGCCGGTAATGTCTTGTTACGGTGCCATGTGCAGCTTCAGCTTCCATGGTTTTTCCATCAGGTGTAATTAATGTAGACGTCATTAAACCCAAAGAACCAAAACCTTGAGCTACAGTATCTGATTGAACATCTCCATCATAGTTTTTACAGGCCCAGACAAATTCTCCATGCCACTTTAATGCAGAGGCAACCATATCATCAATCAGCTTATGCTCATAAACAATATTATTTTTTTCGAATCGTGATTTATATTTAGACTGATAAATTTCCTCAAAAATATCTTTAAAGCGCCCGTCATATTGCTTAAGAATAGTATTTTTAGTTGATAGATACAGAGGCCATCCCCTACCCAAAGCCACATTAAAACAACTATGTGCAAAACCACGAATTGATTCGTCAGTATTAAACATTGCCATAGCAACGCCATCACCTTCAAAGTCATAAACTTCAAACTGTTGAACTTCGCTCCCATTTTCCGGGGTAAAAGTAATAGAAAGTTTTCCTTTACCTGTTGTTCTAAAATCAGTTGCTCTATATTGATCACCAAAGGCATGACGACCTATGCAAATAGGGTGTGTCCAGTTAGGAACAAGACGTGGGACATTTTGACAAATAATAGGTTCTCGGAAGACGGTTCCACCAAGAATATTACGAATAGTTCCATTAGGGGAGCGATACATTCTTTTTAAGTCAAATTCTTTAACCCTGTCCTCATCGGGTGTAATGGTGGCACATTTAATACCTACACCAAATTTTTTAATGGCTTCCGCAGCATCAACCGTAATTTGGTCATCTGTCTGATTACGGCTTGTTATACTTAAATCATAAGTTTCAATGGGCAAATCTAAATAAGGCAAAATGAGTTCTTGTTTAATAAATGACCAAATAATACGTGTCATTTCATCACCGTCCAATTCAACGACTGGATTGTTAACTATTATTTTTGACATAACTTTTTTAATTACCCATTTTTATTAAATTCTTTGAGATATTCCCTCAATTTCCCTGTGGTCAGTGGTTTACTGAAATAATTGCCTTGAAAGCCATGACAACCAAAACCAGATAAAAAAGCCAAATGCTCTTCTGTTTCGACGCCTTCCGCAATTAGCTCTAACCCTAAACCTTTTGCCATGGTACAAATAGCTTTAACTATAGCCACATCTGCAGGTCTATTTACAAACTCTTTTACAAACGACTGATCAATTTTAAGCTGATCAAAAGGCAACCGTTTTAAATAAGTAAGTGACGAATAACCGGTACCAAAATCATCAATAGAAAACCTAAATCCTTTTTGTTTTAAAGCATTCATTTTATCAATTGCATCTTCAATATTACCTATAAAAACAACTTCTGTTATTTCCAGTATTATTCTTTTTGGTTGTATTTGATAATCTGTAACTGTATGAACTAAATTTGAAACAAAGTCTGCCTGATGAAACTGTTTAGCACTTATATTAATTGCAATATGTTGAACAGCAACATTCAGACTATCCCAACTAATGATTTGTTCACATACCGTTTCTATAACCCATTGCCCTATCTTTAAAATTAAACCACTTTCTTCTGCGATAGGAATAAATTCTGCAGGCGGAATTATTCCTAAATTTGAATTATTCCAGCGCATGAGTGCTTCAACAGCAATAATCTTATTTTCATCAGAATGTTGAGGCTGGTAATAGATTTTGAACTCGTCATTTAAAATTGCAGAGCGTAAATTTTTTTCAATATCCAGCCTTGCATCCGCAGCTTCTTGCATACTTTGTTGATAAAAACGGTAAGTATTCCTTCCTGCATCCTTTGCCTGATACATCGCTGTATCTGCTCTTTTGAGCAACAAATCAACAGTTTCATCAATCCCTGTATACAAAGTAATACCTATACTTGCTGAGATATACAATTCATGCCCACCTATATGGTAGGGTTCTAAAATGACTTTATTAATTTTTTCAGCGATTACATGGGATTGTTCAGTTAAATCAGAGTGAATACCATCCTGAGCACTGCCTAGTACAATAAATTCATCACCACCAATACGGACAGCTGTATCTGTTTCTCTAAGTATTGACTGTAGTCTTCTAGCTGTTTCGATCAGTAACTCATCTCCAACTGAATGACCGAGTGAATCATTAATATGTTTAAATCGATCAAGATCCAAAAAAAGTAAGACTCCGGCTCTCTGATAGCGTCTGGCAAGGTTTAGCTCATGGGCTAAACGTTCGTGCAGCAACCTTCTATTTGGTAGTCCTGTCAACGGATCATAAAAAGCCAGTTTTTCAATTTCTTTTTCAGCTAACTTGAATTCTTTAATATCTGAAAAAAAAGAAATATAATGTGTTGTTTCCCCTTGTTCATCCTTTACTGCAGAGATTGTTTGCCATTGAGAAAAAACCTCGCCACTTTTTCGCCGGCTAGTAATTTTCCCATTCCACTTCCCTTCATTTACTAAGGTGTTCCAAAACTTTTTTTGAAAAAAATCATCATTATTCCCTGCATATAAAACCTTGGGTGTTTCACCTACAATGTCAACTTCTTCATAACCCATGATCCGGGTAAAAGCGTCATTAACCCGAATTATTTCTGATCGCTCATTTGTTACCATGATTGCCTCATGGGTTTGAAAAGCTGTTGCAGCAATTTTCAAGTCTTCTTCATTTTTTTGTAGTGTTTGCACCATTTGCTTAAAACGACATATATACGGTACAGCAAGTGCTATAGAAATAACTAAAAATAAGACGATACTGACGATTCCAAATAAAAAATTCGCATCAATTCCTTTAGCTGAAAAACTTGTACTTTCCAGAGGAATAAACTCAACAGCAAACATCGCAGTATAATGCATACCCGAAATAGCAATACCCATCACAATTGCGCTGAAGGTTTGTTCTTTAGTTATAAATTGATATTCATCTTTAAATATAGCTCTAAATTTTATATTTAAAGCAATAGTCGCTAAAATAACAGCAACGACAAGAGATAATACAAAGATTGGTTTTAAATAAACCATACTGGCGTTTAGCTCCATAGCAGCCATACCTATGTAGTGCATTGCTCCAATGGACGTACCAAGCAATAAGCCACAAAATAGTAATCTGGTTCGATTGAATTCTGCTTGACTCATCAACCAAAAAACAACACTACTTGCTAGTATTGAGGGTAAAACTGATAGGAGGGTAATCTTGAGATCAAAAAAGACAGGAATAGGTAACTGCAATGCTACCGAACCAATAAAATGCATAGACCAGATGCCAATGCCCATTGAAACCGCTCCAAAAATAATCCAGAGTGTTTGAAACAATGGTCTTGTAGAAGCATGCGCTCTTTCGTAGACACCAAAAGCAGTAAAGGAAGCAACAATTGCTATAGCGATTGATAAAATAACCAAATATAGGTTATAGCTTTTATCAAGGGCTGCTATCGGTAAGAGATAGGAATCTATAAAATTCACAATATTGAACCTTCAAGTTAGATAATCAGTTTTATATTCTTGGATAATAGCAATATAATCACTTTCCAAACAAAATAAATTATACCAAAATGAGAATCCATCTAGGCTGTAAGACCATTTAAAAGCCAAAAAGTTCTCTCATTTTTTGACCTGGGGATTCTGCTCTCATAAAGGCTTCTCCTACCAAAAAAGTATAGATCTCGTTATTCAGCATAAGCTGTACATCCTCATGAGTATGAATACCGCTTTCTGTAATAATTAAACAATCTTCAGGCACTGCCTTTTTTAATTCTACTGTTGTTTGCAATGAGGTTTCAAATGTTCTTAAGTTACGATTATTAATACCAATAAGTTTTGTATCTAATGTTAATGCACGTTTTAATTCTTCTGCATTATGTGTTTCTACCAACACATCCATGCCTAATTCTGTTGTTATATTTGCAAGTTCATGCATTAGACCATCCTCTAAAGCAGCCACAATCAATAAAATACAATCCGCACCTAATGCCCTTGATTCATGGATTTGATAAGGGTCAATCATAAAATCTTTTCTTAAAACTGGCAGAGGACAAACGCTTCTAGCTTTTTGTAAATAAGCTTCTGAACCTTGAAAAAAATCTTTATCAGTAAGAATGGATAAGCATGTTGCATCACTCATGGCATAATCTTGAGCAATTTCTAATGGCTTAAAATCTTCTCTAATCACGCCTTGACTAGGGGATGCTTTTTTTATTTCTGCTATAACCGCTATTTTTTTTGCATCAACCTTACTTTTCAATGCCTTCGCAAAACCTCTTGGTGTTTCAGTTCCACTAGCAATCTCTTGTAGGGTATCAAGAGGTATTCGTTGCTTTCTATTTGCAACTTCTTCCGCTTTTCTTTCAAGAATTTTTTTTAGGATATCAGGGGTATCGGTCATTATTATAAATATTATTAAAACTTATTAGAATATTTTATTAGCTGTTGAAATTTTTCAAGTGCGGCACCGCTTTCAATCATTTGTTGTGCTTTTTCAATTCCTGCATCAAAAGTATCGACTAAATTTGCAGCATAAATAGCCGCTGCAGCATTTAATACAACAATATCTTTTGCTGCACCTGTTTGATTATTTAATACAGCTTTAACCATTAATAAACTGGATTTAGCACCATCAACAGCCAGTGATTTTAAATTTGCACGCTGCAAACCAAACTGTTCAGGCGTAATTTGATACGTTGTCACTCTGCCATTTTTTAATTCTGCAATGTTAGAGGCAGATGCAATACTAATTTCATCCAGACCATCTTCTGCATTAACGATCAATACATGATGACTGCCTAATTTTTTTAGAACCTCAGCTAAGGGCTCTACCCAATGTGAAGAAAAAACACCAATTAATTGATTATCAGCTCCAGCAGGGTTGGATAGCGGACCTAATAAGTTGAACAGGGTTCTTACCCCCATTTCTTTACGTGGGCCTATCGCATATTTCATCGCGCTATGATACTTAGGCGCAAACAAAAAACCGACACCAATCTTTTCTA
>CAZHUE010000001.1:34664-51085 GCA_964535875.1 uncultured Methylomarinum sp. | reverse complement strand
ATTTATTCCGAAGTTTTAGCAGCATCATTTCTTATTAACCTTTTTGCGCTAGCATCACCTTTATTTATTAAAAATGTGTATGACCGTGTTGTTCCCAACCAAGCACTTGAAACACTTTGGGTCTTAGCGATTGGAGTCGCGATTGTTTATATTTTTGATTTTATAATGAAGTCATTGAGAAGTTATTTTATTGATGTTGCCGGAAAACGCTCTGATATTATCTTATCCTCTACTATTTTTGAAAAAGTAATGGGAATTAAAATGGAGTCTCGTCCCGCTTCTGTCGGTGCTTTTGCAAATGATTTTCATGAATTTGAATCTTTTAGAGAGTTTTTAACCTCTGCCACTCTAACAACATTAATAGATCTTCCCTTTCTATTTATTTTTATTTTTGTTATCTATATGCTAGGTGGAAACCTGGCCCTTATCCCTCTGTTTGTACTACCTCTAGCGATTCTATCAGGTGTTGCTGTACAAAAACCGCTAAAGAATACAATTCAAGAATTATTCAAATATTCAGCACAAAAAGGTGCCACTTTAATTGAATCACTCACTAACCTTGATTCTATAAAAAGTAATTGTGCTGAAGGCCAAATGCAAATGCAATGGGAACAAAGTGTTGGACAAATTTCACGCCTTAGCTTAAAAGCCAGGTTCTTTTCTTCGCTTGCTGTTAACTTCACAACTTTTTTGCAACAAATGGCTTCAGTTTCTGTAGTTATTTTTGGAGTTTATAAAATAGCTGATGGTGATTTAACAACCGGCGGACTGATAGCCTGTACTATTTTAACCGGCAGGGCTTTAGCACCAGTTGCCCAAGTTGCATCACTTCTTACCCGCTATCATCAATCAAAAACATCATTAACCTCATTAACTCATCTGATGTCTTTGCCAGCTGAGCGTGAACCAGGTAAAAAATTTTTACATCGTCCCGCTCTCAAAGGAACTATTGAATTTAAAAATATTTCCTTCAGTTACCCAGAGCAACCCGTTAAAGCATTAGACAACGTTTCTTTTAAAATCAGGGCTGGAGAACGTGTCGCTTTTATTGGCCGCATTGGTTCTGGAAAAAGTACTATTGAAAAACTTTTATTGGGATTATATCAAGCTCAAGAGGGTTCTATCCTTATTGACGGTACAGATATCAGACAAATTGACCCGACTGATTTACGCAGACAAATTGGCTATGTACCCCAAGATATATCGCTCATATTCGGTAGTGCTAAAGATAACATTACGCTAGGTGCTAATTATGCAGATGATCAATCCATCTTACGCTCTGCAGAAATTGCAGGTGTAACTCACTTTGTTAACAAACACCCCGCAGGATTTGACTTACCCGTAGGTGAGCGTGGCTCAGCGTTATCAGGTGGACAAAGACAAAGTATTGCTGTCGCAAGAGCCTTATTATTATCCCCACCCATTTATATCTTTGATGAACCGAGTAACTCTATGGATAGCAGTACGGAAGAAGGGTTTAAACAGCGTTTTTTAAAGCACTTGGATAGACAAACTTTAATTTTAGTCACTCACAGAGCATCTTTACTGTCAATGGTTGACCGGCTTATTGTCATGGACGGTTCTAAAATGCTGGCAGATGGTCCTAAAGAAAAAGTCCTTGACGCATTAAAACAAGGCAAATTAAAAGTTTCTGAATAATTATGTTAAATAAAATTTTTGATTTAAAAACAGAATATAAACAGCAAGCAGAAGACCAGGCGTTTATTACTGACATTAATGCAACCAGGCTTTACGACACGACGATTCAAAGTCATATCATTCTTTGGTTAACCTTTAGCTTTGTAATTATTGCTCTTTTCTGGGCAAATTTTGCAACTTTAGATGAAGTAACACGGGGGACTGGCAAAATAATCCCCTCAAGTCACATTCAGATTGTACAAAACCTGGAAGGCGGTATTCTTTCAGACATTTTGATTAGAGAAGGTGAACTGGTTGAGAAAGGACAGGCTTTACTTAAATTAAATGCCGTCCAATTTGCCTCTTCTTTTAATGAAACAAAATTCAAACATTACGAATTACTTGCAACAGTTGCTCGCTTAAGAGCAGAAGTAACTAAAAAAGAAATTAAAATACCCGAGGAAGTCACGTTAAAAGCACCAAAAATAGCCCGTAATGCGGAGGAACTACTGGTTTCTAAACGTAACGAACTAGATGCCAATCAAAGAATTTTAAGCGCTCAGGTTCGACAAAAAAAACAAGATCTAGTAGAACTTAAATCAAAATCAAGTCAAATATCCAGAAGTCATAAGTTGTTACAAGAGGAACTGGAAATGTCCAGACCTCTAGTCGCTGAAGGTGCCATGTCAAAAGTTGAATTATTACGTTTACAACGCAGCACTAATGACTTGAAAGGTGATTTAACTTCAGCACAACTATCCATTCCTAGAATTCAATTCTCAATCAACGAAGCTAAAAGCAAATTATCTGAACTGGAAATTCGTTTTCATACTGAGGCACTCAAAAAACTTAACGAAGCGAGAGCAGAATTACAGAGAACCTCTGAATCAATGATGGCACTTGAAGATAAAGTAACACGAACAAAGATTTTGTCTCCCGTTAAAGGCACCATAAAACGATTAAAAGTAACGACCATTGGTGGTGTGATCAAGCCAGGGATGGATTTAGTAGAAATTGTACCCTTAGAAGATCAACTATTGATTGAAGCAGAAATCAGACCTGCAAATATCGCTTTTTTACACCCAGGGCAAAAAGCAATGGTAAAACTGACAGCTTATGAATTTTCAATTTATGGAGGCTTAGAAGCAAAACTTGAACATATCAGTGCCGATACTATTACTAATGAAGAAGATGGAGAAAGTTATTTTTTAATCCGTCTAAGAACTAACAAGAATTATTTAGAAAAATATGGAGAAAAATTAAATATTATTGCTGGTATGACCGCAAATGTTGACATTTTAACTGGAAAAAAAACTGTTCTCGACTATATTTTAAAACCTATATTAAAAGCTAAAGAAAGAGCATTAAGGGAGCGTTAAGCCTCTTTATACTATGATGGGATGCACTAAGAAAAATCACAAAATTTTTGATAAACGCTTTCTGTCTGTAAAAACTTTTTTTTAATATTACTGTAAAAATAACCAGTTTAAACACATCAACAAAGGATGCTATTTTGAAGCGCGTTTTAATTTTTTCAGAAAACAATCTATTGATTGAGTCATGGTCAACTACTCTCTCTCCAACCTATCAAGTTTCAAAGCTTGACGATATTAATAAAGATTTTGTTGCTGATGCGGTTGTTATAGACTCACAAAAAATTGATCATGATATTAATTTATTATCAATGTTTAGTAATAAAAACACTCGTTTTCTCATTGTCGGTTCCAACTGGTCTGAAAACAATCAAATCAATGCCTTAACGCTAGGTGCAGCAGGGTATTGTGAGGCTTCCGAATCTCCAAAACTAATGCTCCAGGCACTTGAACAAATTTTAAAAGGTGATATCTGGATTCAACGCCTTCTTGTTCCTAAAGTTATTGGCTCACTAATGAAAATGAAAACCACTGAAGCTGAAGTCAATAAAAATCATTCTTCATCAAAACTTTTAAAATCATTATCTAGCAGAGAAATGGATGTTGCTAAAATGATACAAGAGGGTAAAAACAATAAAACTATCGCATCATCTTTATATATTTCTGAAAGGACTGTTAAAGCCCATTTAACATCAATTTTTAAAAAATTAAACGTTCCAAGCCGCTTACATCTTGCTGTGTTTATTAAAGAATTAGGTTGACCAACTGTAGCTAGTAAGATACATTTATTCTAAATATTTAATTTTTGACTTAAGCTTTAGAGTACATAGAATGAAGATGAAAATAAAAACAGCACTACATATAGGCAGCATTGTTACTAGCTTCGCCTTTTCAACTACAGTCTCTGCTCAATCTCTACAAGAAGCAATACAACAAACTGTTAACGAAAACCCGGAAATTCAATCTGAAAAAGCTGAACGAAGAGCTGTCGAACATGAAATAAGCCAAGCCAGAGCAGGCTACTTTCCCACTGTTGATATTTCTGCTGGAATTGGCTGGGAACAATCAACAAACCCTACGACTAGATCAAGAGGTGATGGGACTGTTTCTTATGGTAGAGAAGAAGCTTCTATCCAGCTACGTCAAATGATTTTTGATGGCTCTGCAACGTCTAGTGAAGTAAAACGGCATAAAGCAAGAACAAACGCTAGAGCTTATAGCGTTTTTGGAAAATCAGAAATAACTGGATTAAATGCCGTTGAAGCCTACATCAATGTTTTACGACGTCTGGATTTGCTTAAACTAGCTAAGGAAAATTTATTAATTCACCTTCGCACTCACGACCAAATTTCATTGCGGAGTGAGCGAGGAATTGGTAAAAGAGCAGATTCAGACCAATCAAGTGGACGCTTAGCTTTAGCAGAAAAAAATACGCTTTCAGAGATAGGTAATCTTAAAGATGCAGAAACAGCCTTTTTAAGAATTGTTGGCGCATTACCTTCTAATTTACACCCCGTCTCACCACTTAACAAAATATTACCAAAAACTATTGAAGAAGCGACTGAACAAGCTATTGCAAATCATCCTATTTTAAAATCAGCAAATGCAGATATCGACTCAGCATTTGCCCAGCATGCAACAGCTAGAGCACCCTACTTACCGCGAGTTGATGTTGAAGCAGGTGCTTCACACAATGTGGACCTAGATGGAATTAAAGGTAAAAACGAAGATACCTATGCTATGTTGCGCCTTAGATACAACCTTTTTAATGGCGGAAAAGATATTGCTCGTCGCAAAGAAACAACTGCACTGATTTATCAAGCTAAAGAAATCAGGGATAACACATACAGACAGGTTGTTGAAAGCATGCGTTTATCTTGGGTTGCTCGGCAAACACTTCGAGGTCAAATGGATTTCTTTAAAACCCATAAACTCTCTAGTATTAGAAGTAACGCGGCTTACCAAAAGCAATTTAATATTGGTCAGCGCACATTACTGGATTTACTTGATTCTGCGAATGAAATGTTCGTTGCAAAAAGTGACTTTATCAATGCAAAATATGATGAGCTTTTTTCCCAATATAGAATTTTAGCAAGCAAAGGGGCTTTAAACAGTTACTTAGGTGTTACTCTTCCCGATGAATCACATATATTAAAAGGTTCGCGCTAATAAATCAGTCACATTGTTAAATAGACATTACTAAGGAATGCACACGGAATAACTTGGGCAACTGGCGCAGAATTTTTGTTTGTATTCAACTAACACATGGATGTGTGTAGGTTAGAGTAATACAGAAGCAATTACCGAGGCGTATAAATAATCGCATAGTCAGTCAGCTACACAACTATTTATACAATGCAGAAGACGGACAAAAAGACTAAAAATTCTTTAGCGATTCTTATGCTTTAGTACAAGCCAGTTGTTCAAGTTATTTCGTGCACTTTCCTAAAGCATTAATGTCTATTTAACTACTCTAAATCTCTAAAATCCCATTATAAAGCTAAACTATCTCCATTTTTTTTAAGCCAATCCCTTTGTTTTTTATATGTCGGGAAATGTATTTCAACTAACTGCCAAAACCTCGCTGAATGATTTCTCTCTTTTATATGGCATAACTCATGAACCACTACATATTCCAATACTTCTGGTGGTGCTAGAATTAACAGCCAGTTGATGTTTATATCGTTATGAATACCACAACTTCCCCAACGACTCTTCTGTGTTTTTATTCTTAAACTTCGAGGGTATAAATTATATTTTTTAGCATATTCTTTCACATAAGCTTCCACTGCTCTATAAGCCTGACCTTTCATCCACTCTATTAAAGCTAATCTAATCAATTCGTTTTTATCCGTTTCATTTAATTTAGGAAGAAAAATCATAATTTGACCTTCTCCATCAAATTCTATTTTTATTCTATTGGACAACGCCTGCTCTAGTTTTATTCTTATCTGATGACCTTTAAAAGGTACTAAAACTCCATTACCATAGATAACAGGGGCTATTTTTTTTTCATTCTTCTTTCTTAATTTTACTTTCTCACTAGTAATTTCAACCCATTCTTTATGAGCATTAACAAACTTATGAATTGTTCGTTCAGACACGCCTAAAGGAGCAACAACCTCTATTTTTTCTGGTGTAACAATTATCCGAGTTTTTTTTGCTCGTTGACTACGACGAATGGTGTAATTAAACGCTAACAATCGAATATTTCTCCATCAAAATGTATTATTTATCATTCGCTGTGTTAATTCTGTCCATAAATTTAATTTATCTGCATTTCCCACCCTTTTCCCATTACCTCTAGTCTTTGCAAGCCATAAACCCAAACCATTAAAACTATAAACCGGCAATAAATCTGTCCTCTTGGTTGCTAATTTGATTTCAGGAATTAAATTATCCAAAACAACGGGCACTGCTCGTGGCGATGAATAATAGGTTAAAACCATATGTGCCTGATTTAACTTTAGTGCTTTGACATAAGTTATTCGCATCTTTTTCTCAGAAACACCCAGCTCTTTTAAGGTAAAATATTTAGCAATGGAATAATCTTCACAATCCCCCTTCCCTCTAGCTAAAAACTCTAATGGGGTTGCCCAATAATCAACAACATTCCACAACAGAAGGTCATCTACAAACTTTATTCTATAGTTAAAAAAATCGTTCACCTTTTGTAGTTTTTCTTGATCAGATAAACCCTTTGCCGTTTGCATTAACGATTGCCACTGTCTTACTCTTAATGGAGCTTCCTTTCCATATTTATTTTGGATTTTCAACAATAGAGCCTCACTAATCTCTATTGTTGCAGAGACCGAAAATACGGAAAACATGCCAATCAAAAATGCCTGTATCTGAATAGTTTTAAATCTAAATAAAAAACAAAGCACTTTAAATAAAACAAAGTTGTTCTTCACAACACCTACCGACTTATTCCTGTAATACCAATCTCCTTCAAGCAATTAAAATCAATTTCTGCCTGGACATTTTCTGCTAAGATGCTTATATCTAATAATTCACAAATCTCTTGCATTGTCTCAACAAATGCTCTTTTTTCTTGGTCTGAAGAAACATCACGTCCCAGATCTCTCGCTAAACGAATATAATCCGGTTTTAAAATCTTTGCATTTTCTGGAGATAAGGATCTAATTTCAAACCGTTTAATCATTACCTTTGCATTTAATTGATGAATAAAAGCTATAAACTCTTTATAAACTTTAACTTCTTTGGCTACTGCATAAGCAGATAAATTAAAAACAAGCTGTTGAGAAAGAGTTTTATTTTCTCTTATCAGATCAGCTAACCATGAGCGAAAAGCACTATTTTTAACAGTCCTGGTAGACAAGTTAATAGCTAAAGCATGCTGAATCTGTAATGTTTTTATATGGTCAATAACAGTTAATATAACGCCTTTATCCAACTCAACAATTTTAGAAAACTTTTCTGCGATTGATACAAAAGTACCAACCGAAACAGTTTCACCTTGCTTATCAAAAACATCCAAAAATGATTCTTTCATGATTGTTTTTCCTGTATGAAAATTCTCCACAGGATCAACATACCTTACGCTGTAATCATGGTTATCTATAACACTAAACACTAGTGTTTTCCAGTCAGCAATATCCTTTGCCTGATCTTCATTGCTACGAATAGAATAACTGTTTTGCCCAATAAGAAGAGCTTTTTCATAGGCTTCATTAGCCGCTAATAAGATACCTTCAACTGAATCTACAGGGTTAAATGGAACAACACCAATATGAGCTATATCCGGTTTTTTATATTTTTCACCAATTTCTGTAAAAGAAGAACTTAGATGTTTTGCAATTTTATCTACTTCTTCTGTCTTAGCATTTTTTACTAACAAAGCGAATTCTGAACCAAAAAATCGATAAACAGAAATATCACATGCTTCACTTGGTTTTGGTACATCAATTAGTATTTGAGAAAAATATTTTAAAAACTGATCGACTGCATCACTATCCCATTCTTTAACTAACTCATTCAACACATCAATTTTTATGATAAAAACAAATGCATCTATATCTGATTCAAATAAATGCTTCAAATCGGTTTCAAAACTATTTTTTTTATGTAGTCCAGTTAATTCATCCTGTTGAAGTTTTCTACCAATTCCTGTTAGTTTTACGTTTAGATTTGTTATCACTCCATCCATTCTTCTGGACATCATATTCATTGATTTAGTGACATTTCTAGTCTCTGTCGTCCAGGGCAATTCATCAATCGTTTCAAATTGACCTTTAGCAATTGCCAATGCCATACGATCAATTTTTTTCAAAGAAGATAGCGTTATTCTCAAAACAATCTGCAGCAGAAATACAGATAAAATAAAAGCCACTAATGAATAAAAAAAACTACTTTTTACTTGTTCAAATAATTTAAGATAGGCAAAACTTGGATTTATTGTAACGTAGACCACACCAGTAATATGCCAGCCTGAACTAATCTCACTTTCAGCCTTTGCCGCATTCATCGGAAAAGTTTTAACAAACCAGCCAGGAACACCTTCAATCTTCTCATTATTTAATAACCTTACTAAGGTAAGATCATCCACATCGACTAATTTAATTTCCTGGAAGAAACCTCTATCAAAAATAGCCTTCATCGTTGTTTCAATAATAGGATCAGTATCTATAGCCATATGTGGGCTAAGAGATAAACCTAAGGATGTTGCTGTATCTTGAGCATGTACTTCTGCCTCACCCTCCAGATAACTCCTAATATTATTTATACTTAACACAAAATTAAGACTAAAAATCAATAAAAACAAAGCTGAAACAAGTATTAATAATTGCTTATATAGCGACATAGGGGAATATCCTGTTTGTTACAAGTAAGTTGTTTATTATTGATTGATCATATGGGTTGCCAATTGATCGAATGATTCCAGTAAGCTGTTTTTTAACTCTGGATTCATTGGTATTTCGTGCATTGCTTTTTTCATACATATCATCCACTGATCTCTTTCTACTTGCCCTATGACAAAAGGAAAATGCCTCCTCCTCAGCATAGGGTGTCCAAACTCTTGAACAAATAAATCCGGACCACCTAACCAACCAGACAGAAACTTAAATAATTTATCTTTTGCAACAGATAAGCTTTTAGCATGAATTTTTCTTACTTCTTTGGCTTCCGGTAAGGAATCCATATAAAAATAAAATCGGTTTACTAATCGTAAAACCGATGCTTCCCCGCCTATTAATTCATAGGGAGTCATTTTTGTTTTTTCGGTCATCTTAATTAATATTCGATGTATATCTATAGATAGTTGAATTTTATAAAAATTTCGATATTCTTAGCTATTGATTATTACACAAATATGAATAGATACTATCGATACCTGATTATATTATTCATTTCAGTGATTTCTTTCACACAACCAAATTAAAAAAACTTACAAAACCACTGAATTTATTGTATCATTAGATTAACTTAATTATAGTCACAGGAAATGAATCATGCGATTACAAACAGCTGCTTCACGTTCAGAAGCAAGTATATTATCTACTAATAAAGTATTAAAAAACACTTACATGTTATTAGCAGCAACACTTCTCTTTAGTGCTGCAACTGCGGGTCTTTCAATGCATTTGAATCTTCCCCACCCAGGCTTCATAGTCACTATAGTCGTTTATTTTGGATTACTTTTTCTAACCAGCAAATTAAGTAATAGTGCTTGGGGAATATTAAGTGTTTTTGCACTCACGGGTTTTATGGGGTTAACTCTCGGCCCTGTTATCAGTATGTATGTTAACAACTTTAGTAATGGCCATGAGTTAGTTATGACTGCATTAGGCGGGACTGGCGTTATTTTCCTCGGCCTTTCAGGTTATGCTCTAACAACGAAAAAAGACTTTAGTTTTCTTGGTGGTTTTTTAATGGTAGGCATCCTCGTTGCTTTTTTGGCAGGTATTGGTGCAGTTGTATTCAACCTTCCGTCATTATCACTAGCCGTCTCTGCAATGTTTATTCTGCTAATGTCAGCATTAATACTGTATGAAACAAGCAGCATCATACATGGCGGTGAAACTAACTATATTATGGCTACAGTTTCTTTATATATATCAATTTATAACTTGTTCTCAAGTTTATTGCATTTATTAGGTATGTTTGGTGGTGAAGATTAATATAGTTGTTTCAAAACCCCGATAAGCTTTGGTATCGGGGTTTTATTTCTGCACTCACTTTAGATTTAGGCATCCATAGGACTAAGCCACGCATAGTCTATATTTCAACCATGTAACCGAATTAGTAATTCAGCCTCCTCTCGACTCAACGAGCACTGTTCAATAAGCTCTTCAATATTTGCACCATGACGAATTCTCTGTATAGCACTTGAATATGGATGATTAAATTGTTGTTCGTTTTGCTCAGAGTCGGCTAATTTTTCGGTAACCAATTCTAATTGCCGACCATTATCTAATATTCGATCATCCACAGATACTGCAGCTAAACAAATCCCGGCAATATCATTATTATTCCTCTGAACATTATCACTAAGACGTATAAAGCTTTGCTTTAACTTTCTATGTTCTAGAACCAACCAAACAAGCATACCAAGCAAAATAATAGTAAGGGCAACAAAGCTAAGCAATAAAACATTAATCATTACACTATTTCATCAATATGTTGGACGCATGGCTTATTTTCGTCACGATCATCTTCATGGTTATTCTTTTGCTCAGATTGATTTTTCTCAGGCTGTTTACTACGATTCCTGATGAATTTATTTGGCATATTTATAGGGTAAATTAGAGAAATTGAGTGCGTTTCATTCATGTACTTCACGCGGTCACGGATGCGGAATTTATATTGAGTTGATTTTTGTCGATAGCAAGGCACTGAAACTGGCGCATAGCAAGCTACGCAACTATTTCAGTAACACAGCCTATCGGCAAAAATCGACCGATAGAAATCCGCATCCGTGACCGCGTGAAGTATAACCACCTTTCTTATTTAATAATCCTAAAAATGCTGAGGACTGAGAGTTTAATAACTTCCGAAAGTTTAGCGCAGAATTTTAGCTTAACAGGAGTGCCAATAAAATAGGCGTATAGCAAGGCTACGCAACTATTTTATTGGTACTTCTGTGTAGTCAAAAGGCAAATCAAAACTTGGAAGGTATTTAAACTTCAGTCCTAACTATTATTCACCAGTTCTATGGAAGAGATATAAAGTATAAGCAACTATTTTTTAAATTTAAAACATTTCTTCTTTTGTTTCGTCACTTAGAAATTTATTTAAATCTACTAGAATTAAAAGTTCATTCTCTGTGCTCGTTACCCCTTGAATATATTTTGAGGACTCTTCATTCCCTACATTAGGCGCATTTTCCATTTCTGAAGCCCTTAACTCAACAACTTCTGCAACACTATCGACTAAAATCCCAATAATATGATCTTCTGTTTCTATAATAACAACACGTGATGAATCATCTGTCTCTTTAGACATCAGACCAAAACGGTTGCGTGTATCAATAACAGTAACAACATTACCTCTAAGATTAATAATACCTAATACATAAGAAGGGGATCCAGGTACAGGGGCAATTTCGGTTATTCTTAATACTTCCTGTACCTGCATAACATTGATGCCGTATTTCTCATCACCTAACCGAAAAGTTACCCATTGCATAATAGGATCGTCTTGTTTATCTTCTTCACTCATTTCCGTTCACCAAATTCTTAAAATAACTATTATCAATTCTAGTTCAAAGTTAAATCATTGCCGAAATTTATCTTAATTATTTCAGTAAGGAACCGTCTAATTAACATCTACAACCAATATTAAATCTTTCTCAAGCAAATGTTCCTCTGGAGTTTCATCAAACAGAGCATTAAAATAAGTGTCTAACGCTAAGTCGTGATGGATAATTTGCTGATCAGTTTTTTTCTGGCTCATTAATTTATCGCCATTTCTCTTTCTACCTCGACGTTTTCCTGTAACAATAAATCTAATAATGCTTTGTAGGCCACAACAGATTTTGAATCCTGATCAACTAAGGGAGCTGGAATACCCTGATGACTAGCATCCCTTATTTTAGTATCGACAGGAATAACTAAATCCCAAATATTTTTTGGGTATCTCTTCTGTAATAAAACTAAGCTATCCTTAGCAGCTCTTGTTCGTTTATCAAACATGGTTGGGACTATGGTATAGCCAGGGCGTGTTTTCCTTGATTTAAACACCATTTGCAAAGTATGAATCATTCTTTCCAACCCTTTTAAGGCAAGGTGTTCTGACAAGGTTGGAATGATGATATGTTGACAAGCTGCTAATGCATTAATCATTAATACGCCTAACATAGGTGGACTATCAATAATGACATAATCATAATCATCGGAGACCTTTTTTAATGCATGAGTTATTACTAAACCCATGCCACCCAATGTAGCAACTTGTCTATCTAATGTTGCTATTGCTATAGACGCAGGTAAAATAGATAACCCATCAAATTTAGTTTTTCGGATATAAGGAACAGGGGAAATGTTTTTCTTTTTTTCTCCAGTTTCGAGAAAAAGATTATAAACACTTAACTCCAAATCATCTGGGTTTAACTTAAAATAACTGGTTAAAGAACAATGTGGATCAAGGTCTACTACTAATACTCTAAACCCTCTTGAAGATAATAGGCCTGCTAGGGAAACAACGGTTGTTGTTTTACCCACGCCTCCTTTTTGATTTGATACAGCCCAGATTTTCATACACACCTACATTTCAACACTTATTTATTGCTAGTTGCCTAAGTTTAATAAATCAGCTCTTTCTTTATCACTCATTCCATATCGTGAAAAAACTTGAGACATTAATACCAACACTACGCGCCGGTTCTTAATTCTTCCTTTCTTACTATTGTTATCGGCAACGGGATGAAATTCTCCATACCCAATTGCTGATAATCTTTTAGGTGCAATTCCATTTTTTACAAACTGTCTAACTACGGCCGTTGCTCGTGCCGATGATAACTCCCAATTTGACGGAAATTCCAATGTTTTAATCGACATATTGTCGGTGTGTCCCTCTATATTAATCACATTTGGCATTCGCCTGACCAAATCAGCAATCTTTTTAAGGATAGGGTTAGCTTTGCTTGATAATTCAGCTTCACCACTTAAAAAAAGTAATTCGCTATTCATTTCAAGCTCTATCCAAAAATCATTTCGTTTCACTTTAACCAAATCGTTTTCCACAAAAGGCTGCAAAACATCTTCAAATTGTTCTGCGATCATCTGCAACATGCGTCTTTCTTTTAAAATTTCTTCGCTCAAAACCTGTTTATCATTATTTTCTTGCTCTTCTTTTACAGCAACAATTGGCTTATCTAAAATGATCGGGGTTATTGTTGTTGGCTCGTTCCCTACCGGTATGAGATCAACAACTTTTAGAGGTTGATAATCTCCTGAAAAAGCACCACTTAAGGCCTCCACTAATACCTCATATTTTTCCCCATTCTCTATAGCAAGGGCATAAAGAACAACAAATAATGCAAATAACAAGGTGACAAAATCAGCATAGGAAACTAACCATCTTTCATGGTTGTCTGCTTGATCAAAATAACTTTTCCTTCTCCGCTCTCTAGCCATTAGAATTGTTAAGCGTAATATATCCTGATAATTTTAACTCTATGTTCCTTGGGTTTTCGCCCTCAGCAATGGCCACAATACCCTCTTGCAACATTTCTTTTGCTTGCAAAAGTGCGTACGCCTGGGCTTTCAATTTATTTGAAATAGGTAAAAACAATAAATTAGCAAACCCTACACCATAAATTGTCGCTACAAAGGCAGTTGCAATACCTGCACCTAATGACTCAGGGTCTGTTAAGTTTTGCATGACATGAATTAAACCAACAACAGCACCGATAATACCAATAGTAGGAGCGTACCCTCCCATTGCCTCATAAACCGTGGCTGCTTGCATTTCCTCATGTTCAATAGTATTAAGCTCTACATCTAAATAGTTTCTAATTAATTCCGGGGCTCCACCATCAACTAAAAGTAACAAGCCTTTTTTTGCAAAAGGATCCTTTTCCTTTTCTGCAGCATTTTCCAAGCCTAATAAACCCTCTTTTCTGGCTATATGGCTCCATGCCACAACTTTTTTAAGTTGTTTACCCAGTAAAAAATTTCTTGGCCTAACAATGAGTAACAATACTTTAATACTATGAAAAATTATCCGTGTAGGAAAATGCAGTAATGTTGCCCCTAAAGTTCCACCCAGTACAATAAGTAGAGCAGGAAAATTAATTAAAGAGTTAAAATTTCCACCCTCTAAAAAATTTCCTCCGAGAATAGCGGCAAACCCTAACAAGACACCGATAATACTTAAAATATCCATTAACCTAATTTTGTAAATTCATGTGCTATTTGATCAAGATTTAAAACCTTGTCAGCAAGGTTTGCATCAACAATTGCTTTTGGCATACCATAAATAATAGAACTGGCCTCATCCTGAGCCCAAACTGAAAAACCTTTTGTTTTAATTTTATAACCCCTTCTTTTCCATCAGTTCCCATTCCAGTTAAAACTAGCGTCAACACATTAGTTGAGTAATGATAAAGTAGATTCTAAAGTTATATTTGCACAAGGACTGTATATTTCGCCTTCTTGTTTTTCTCTGATAGAAATTTTTTTATTTCCCGTACAATCCTTCACTTCCATTTGCATACCCCCGGCCCTAATAAAACTTCTCCAGAAACCAAACTATCGCCATCTACGGCTTCTTTCACTTTTACATTACAGACTTGGTTTAATCTTTCTGCAAAACTCTTGGTAAAATCTTTTGGCCTGTACTGAACAATCAGAATTGGAAATGTGCAGCTATCGGAAAGTTTATGTCATATTTTTTGAATTGCAACTGGCCCACCAGTTGAAGCCACTATCACTAACAATTCAATTTTTCTATTTTTTTTAGTCCTAATTGATGATAAGGATTGTTTGTGAATTTTGTTGCCTGCGGATGATTCTAATTTTAAATCTTTAGAAATATCAGAATTCGTATCTTTAATTGATCTTATTCTTTTGGTCTGCTTAGCAACATTGCGAACACTTCTTCTAAGCAACCATTTAGCTAATTCCTTATTCCCATCAATTTGATTTAATTGTTTTGGTAAAAAACCAATTGCTCCTGCATCTAGTGCATCAAGCGTTGCTTTAGTGCCTACTTTTGTTGCTGCTGAAAACATTAAAATAGCAGTAGGACATTTCGCCATCATTTGCTTTACTGCTGAAATACCATCCATAATAGGCATTTCAACATCCATGGTAATAACATCAGGTTTTAACTGAGCTGACAAAGCAACAACTTCGTCCCCATTAAATGCAAAACCAACAATTTTAAAATCTGCATCTTGCTCTAGAATTCTTTGTATACTTTTACATATAAAAGTAAAGTCATCGACAATTAATACTCGAATAGTCATTTTATAAATAAAAATGACTATGCTACATACCTTTTCATCAACCCTGGAACATCTAAAATCAAAGCAATTTGTCCATCACCGGTAATTGTTGCGCCAGCTAAACCATCCAAGCCATGTAATTTAGCACCTAGTGGTTTAATAACAACTTCTTCCTGACCAATCAGTTGATCAACGACAAAACCGATTTGTCTTCCACCTGAATTAACAACAACTACATGCCCTGTCGTCTGCTTATCTGCGACATAACCGGGGTCATTCACCAACCAGTCACTTAGAAAAAATAAAGGTAAAGCTCTATCTCTAACCATAATGACCAACTGGCTATCAACAACATTCGTTGTTTTCAGATCTAAATCTAAAATTTCCAGAACACTAGCTAGAGGTAGCGCAAATGCTTGTCCTCCAAGAACAACCATTAGTGTAGGCATTATCGCAAGAGTTAAAGGTACTTTAATGATAATTGTACTTCCCTCGCCCTCTACCGAATCAACTTCAACTACTCCATTCATTTGATTAATACGGGTTTTTACTACATCCATTCCCACACCACGACCAGACACATCTGAAATTTCTGTTTTAGTTGAAAATCCAGGCATAAAAATCAGGTTATAACATTCTTTATCATCAAGCCTTTGTGCAGTTTCTTCATCCATTAATCCTTTTTCAACAACAACTCGCCTAAGGACATCCGCATTCATTCCTTTACCATTATCCTTAATTGCCAATTGAATGTGGTCACCTTCCTGTGATGCGGATAACACAACCAGCCCTTCTCTCGGTTTTCCGGCGGCCACTCTATCTTCTGGCGTCTCAATACCGTGATCAACTGCATTTCTAACTAAATGTACTAGAGGATCAGCTAACGCTTCAACTAAGTTTTTATCTAAATCCGTTTCTTCTCCAACTAATTCCAGTTTGATTTCTTTTTTAAGGCTTCTGGATAAATCCCTAACGACTCGAGGAAAACGTCCAAATAC
>CAZHUE010000001.1:0-34654 GCA_964535875.1 uncultured Methylomarinum sp. | reverse complement strand
TTTATTGGCTGCATTCTGGTTTTCATCACGGCTAACTGCAAATCTGCAGTCACAACATCCAAATTTGAAACCGCCTTGGCTAAAGGCTCGTTTGCCTCCGTTTCTGAGGCTTTGAGCGTCTGAAACCTATTCCTGACTAAAACTAATTCTCCAACCATATTCATAATTTCATCAAGAATATGGGTATCAACTCGTACCGTTGTGTCTGCTTGTGGAGATGCTGCTTTAGCCGTTACCTTTCCTTTTGCTTTTTCCTTTACAGGCACTTTTGCTGGTTTATTTTTTATCTTCGGGATTTCAGCTTCTTCCTTAAGTACTGGTTCCACACTTCCCTGTACCTTTTCACTTTGTGGTTCAACCTCTTCCTTACTATGCGTAGCATTGGCTTCAGGTATTATTTCTTGTTTATTTGTTTCTGTCTCAGCTACAGATCCATTAAACTTTCCTTTTCCATGTAGTTCATCTAATAAATGATCAAATTCTTCTTCTGTTATATCCCCTGAAGCAATTTGCTCTACTTTCTGGTCATCCAAAACATTTTTTGCGGAGAAAGAACCTTTGCCGTGCAATTCGTCTAATAATTGATCAAATTCTTCTTCGGATATATCACCTGAATTTACCTCTGAATTTGTTTCTTGCTTTTTTTCTTTAGTATTTCCTTGGAGGCTTTGAGCTGAAAACTGTCCTTTTCCATGCAAATCATCTAATACACTATCAAATTCAGCCTCTGTAATTTCTTCATTACTAGAGCTGGAGGGTGTAGATTCATTCTCTTCCAAATCCTCTGAAACATCATCAAACATTGATCCAAACTCTTGTTCAACAATATCTGTAGCTGCTGAATGCTCTGATTCTTTTTTTACTTCTGATACTTCTTCAACTGGCACAGTTTCTTCTACTTTTTCTGCTCCCGCACGAGTATAAGCTTGTAATCTTGTCAATAAATCTTCTTCTGCCTCGTCCGGCTCAATTCCTGCCCTAACCTGATCAAACATGACATTGACAATATCAACAACCTCCAGAATTACGTCCATTAATTCAGCAGAAATTTGGCGCTCGCCCTGTCTTAATATATCAAAAACATCTTCAGCCTTATGGCAAACTGTAACCAAAGGATCCAGAGCTAAAAATCCAGCCCCCCCCTTGATGGTATGAAAACCACGGAAAATAGCATTTAATAAGTCAAAATTTTCTGGTGATTGCTCAAGCTCTACCAGTTGCTCTCCTAATAATTCAAGAATTTCACCCGCTTCAACTAGAAAATCCTGTAATATTTCATCGTCCATATCAATTGCCATGATTTTTCCTCAAAAGCCTAAACTTGATAAAAGGTCATCTACATCATCTTGATTCGCTACCACATCACCAGCCTTATCATCTACACCAGGCACAACAGGTCCCGGTAATACCACCTCATCCTTAACCTTTTTAGATTCATTACTTTTAGCACCCGAAATTCGAACCAATTCGACCATACTGGTTTCTACATCCTGAACCAGACCGATGACTTTCTTGATTATTTGTCCTGTTATATCCTGAAAACCCTGAGCCATCAAAATATCATTAAGACCTTGTTGAACCAGCTGTAACAACCCTTTTGACTCTTTAAAGTATTGAGTCAAATCAGTGGTCATGCCTTTGAACTCTTCAAAAGGCATTTCTCTATCTAAAAAACGTTCCCATTTTTCTGATAATTGTTCAGCATGCTCACTTAATTCTTCCGAGACCGGTAGTAAATTTTCTACTACATTTAATGTCTCATTGGCGGCTTGCTCCGTCATAGTAATGACATATTGCAAACGCTCTTTTGCATCAGGAATATCCGTTTCTGTTATCGAAGCAAGGTTTGCATCCAGACTCATCCCCCCCATAGTGTCATGTAATTGACGCGTTATTCTGCCAACTTCATGAAACATTTGAGTCTCTCTTTGACTTGCAATTTCATCTAACAAACTATTTACATCTAACTCATTGTCTGACTCTAAAGCAACAACCAATTTTTTTGCTAATTCCAAGCGAATATCATTTGTCATCTGTTATTTCCCTATCCGTCAATACGTTCAAAGATTTTTTCTATTTTTTCTTTTAGCGTTCCTGCGGTAAACGGTTTAATAACATAGCCATTAACACCTGCCTGAGCGGCCATAATAATCTGCTCTTTCTTCGCTTCTGCCGTCACCATTAATACAGGCATATCAACTAATTTAGGATTTGCCCTAACCGCTTTTAACAAATCAATCCCTGTCATTCCAGGCATATTCCAATCAGTTACCAGGAAATCAATTCCACCCGCCTCCAGAATGGGTAGTGCTGTTTGACCATCATCAGCTTCTACTGTGTTAGTAAATCCCAGATCTCTAAGTAAGTTTTTTACTATCCGTCTCATTGTTGAAAAATCATCAACAACAAGAATTTTCATATTTTTATCCAAGGGAAATCTCCAACCTATTTATACTTAATTAATTTCTTCTATCCAATCAGAAAGTCTTGATCTTAATCTCAACATAGCCTGACTACTAATTTGACTCACTCTGGATTCACTTACATTTAAAACTTCACCTATTTCACGTAAGTTTAGCTCTTCTTCGTAATAAAGCGAGACAACCAATTGTTCTCTTTCAGGTAACTGTTTAATAGCTTGCGCTAATGCCTGCTGAAATTTCTCTTTACCCAGCATTTCTAAAGGTTCTATTGAGCTTTTGTCTTTACGCTCAAAGGTCTGCTCACCAGACTCAGCTAATTCTTCAACACTAAATACTTTACATCCCAAAGAGTCTTGGAGAATTTGGTTGTATTCTTCAATTGATATACCTAAATGCTCTGCAATATCGCTATCTTTAGCATCCCGACCTATTTTATTTTCTATTTCCTTGATTGCTTCTGACACCATTCTGGATTTTTTATGTACAGAACGGGGGGTCCAATCAGATCGCCTGACTTCATCAATCATTGCTCCTCTGATTCTAATCCCGGCATAGGTATCAAAACTGGCACCTTGCGAAGCGTCATATTTTTTAACTGCTTCTAAAAGCCCTAACATTCCTGCTTGAATTAAATCATCAACCAGTACTGAGTCGGGCAACCTCCCCATTAAATGATAAGCAATACGCTTAACTAAAGGCATATGTTGAACTACCAAATCATTGGTGTTTCCTGCCTGCATAGTTGCATAAATTGCTGCTCCACTCATCCAATATCTCCGTTGGTACTGTATTCAACCATTCTTTCTATAAAAAACTCTAAGTAGCCACCTGCTTGCTTTTTAATCGGCCAGTTATCTATCCGTTTAGCAAGGTCTTTAATCGCAAGTGAAGATTTACTTCCAGGAAAAGCCTCGACAACCGGCTTTTGTTTTTGTACTGCTTTCCGCAAAGATTCATCAAAGGGAACTGCTCCTACATAACCTAAAGAAACTTCAAGGTATTTATCTGTCACTTTTGTAAGCTTAGTAAATAATTGTTGACCTTGCTGAGAAGATTCAACCATATTTGCCACTATTTGAAATTTTTCTATATTAAAATCTCGGTTCAGTAATTTAATATAAGCATAGGCATCCGTTAGAGACGTGGGTTCATCACAGATAACAACAATAATTTCTTGACTCGCTCTAGCAAAATTAACCACACTTGAGGAAATTCCAGCCGCTGTATCAACAATTAAAATATCCAGATCTTGATCTATGTCACTAAATGCACTAATAATTCCAGCTTGTTCTGCGGCAGAAAGTTCGGACATATGCTGCAATCCGGAAGATGCGGGTATAACTTGCAACCCTTCAGGCCCGATAAGCATAATATCTTTCAAACTTTTTTCACCTTTCAAAACATGCGACAAATTAAATTCCGGTGATAATCCTAATAAAATATCTACATTTGCCAAGCTCATATCAGCATCAAGTAAAGCAACACGCTTTCCTGATTGCGATAAGGCCACACCGAGGTTAACAGCTAAATTTGTTTTTCCGACACCACCTTTACCACTGGTGACCGCAATAACTCGAACTGGTTTTGGTTTATGTTGTATCATTTCTCGTATCCCGGATGCTTGATCAGATGCTTTATGCATAACCTTTTGACACCCAATGGTCATAACTTAATTCATTAGTATAGTCATTTTCTTCATCAAGTCCTGCCGCACTCTGATTTATCAGGTCATTTGAATCAGGATAATAAATATCCTCAGGAACTTGCTGGCCATTTGTCATAAAAGCTATAGGCAATTGATGTTCTATAATTGCTGATAGGGTTGAGCCTAGTGCAACTGTTTCATCCAGTTTAGTCAAAATACTGGCTTCTGGTTCAAACACTTTAAAAACTTTAATAATCTCATTGATTGCTTTTTGCTGAGTTGAGGCAGACATCACCAAATAAGTTTTTATGGGTACTTCATGCTGCTGTAAGGTCTGAATTTGATCAGCTAATCGCATATCACGCTGACTCATGCCAGCAGTATCTATTAAAACCAGTTGTTTATCTTTAAAACTATTAATATGCATGCGTAATTCTTCAGCATTTACAGCAACTTTCATCGGCACATCTAACAACTTTGCATAAGTATTTAATTGCTCGTGCGCGCCAATTCTATGATTATCAGTAGTGACCAAGGCTACATTTCCAGTCCCATGCTTTAAAATATATTTAGCTGCCAACTTTGCTATGGTTGTGGTTTTTCCGACACCTGTTGGCCCAACCAAGGCAACGATTCCACCGTCTTCTAAAAGATTATCATTCGAGATTGGTAAAACTTTGGACAGCATGTCTTTGGCTTTTTCAAAAGCAAATGTAGAGTCTTTATGGTTATCCAGTCGATTTGCTATTTTAATGGCTAATTTTTTTGAGATTTCCATCTCGGATAGTTTATGTAATAAATCAATCCGTACAGGATTACTTTTAACGCCCTGAGCCCATGCTACTTCAGACAACTTAGTATTAAAAACTGATTTTAGGGAATTAATTTCATTTCGCATTTCCTGCATAAATGACTCAGAAACAGCAGGTTCTGGCTTTGCTTGTTTCATTACATCAGAACTAAATTGTTTTGCTGCAGATGCAGGTACTGCTATTTTTTTAACAACAGGCTTAGGTTTTGTAACCGTTGGCTTATTATTTTTACTCAGTAAATCAACCTTTTCAGCATAACCTACATATTGGTCAATTTTCCGACGACTGGGCCGTTTTGGAATCACCCCATCTTCACCCATTTTTCTTGAGCTAGTCACAACATGAAATTGATCTTTCTCTGTATCAAAATTAGCTAACTCGATTTTCTTCTTTGTTTTAAGAGGAGTACCTATAGCCTGTGTTTTCAAGTGGCTTTGAACTGCCTCTTCATCAAAATCTCTAGCCGCAACAATTTCAACACCCTCATCGACTGACTTATTTGACATAATGACGGCATCAGCCCCTAATTCTTCTTTAACCATTCGCATGGCCTGACGAATATCTTTTGCAACAAACCGTTTTATTTTCATTTATTTACCCTTGAGCTATGCATTTTGCCCCACCGTTGAAACTACTTTAATCTGATGATCTTCAGGAATTTCATTGTATGCCAAAACATGCAAACCAGAAATTGAATGTCGGACGAATCTAGCTAACCAAGGCCGGATAAAAGAAGACACTAGCAACACTGCTGCCTGACCTTCCATTTCCATTTTTTGAGCACTTTCTTCTAACGAGGTGTTCATTTGCTCTGCTAACCCTGGCTCTATACCGGCACCGTTTTCGCCCGCCGTTTGCAAAGATTGTTGCAACAACCGTTCCAACTCTGGATCTAGCGTGATAACAGAAAGTTCTTTCTCTACACCGTTGATTTCATAGACTATTGATCGACCTAATGCGGCACGAGCAGCTGAAGTTAAAATGTCAGGATCTTGACTCTTGGTTCCATATTCCGCCAAAGTTTCTGCAATAGTCCGAATATCCCGAATAGAAACCCCTTCTCGTAGCAAATTTTGTAATACTTTAACCACAATACCTAAAGCGAGGGTTTTAGGGACTAAATCTTCAACCAGTTTAGGTGCTGATTTAGATAAATTATCTAATATATTCTGTGCTTCTTCGTATCCAAATAGTTCGTGCGCATTGCTTTGTAAAATATGGCTTAAATGCGTTGCTGCGACCGTTCCCGGATCGACAACGGTGTAGCCTAAGGTTTGAGCCTGATCTTTTTGATTACTTTCTATCCATACTGCATCCAGTCCAAAAGCAGGATCTTGAGTCGCTTCGCCTTGTAAGTCACCAAACACTTGCCCTGGATTAATTGCCATTTCCTTTTCTGGCATAATCTCGGCCTCTCCTACCGTAACCCCCATTAAAGAAATTCTATAGCCTGTTGGCGATAAATCCAGATTATCTCTAATATGAACGGATGGAACTAGAAACCCAAGTTCTTGTGACAATTTTTTACGCACGCCTTTAATTCGTGTCATTAACTGTCCACCCTGATTTTTATCGACCAGTGGAATCAGCCGGTAACCAACTTCCAAACCAATAACATCAACAGGCATAACATCGTCCCAGCCTAATTCTTTTATCTCTTGCGAAGCAATTTGTTGTTGAGGAGTTTGTGCTGCTTGCTCCAATATCTCCTCTTGTTCTTTTTGATGTCTCTGGTGAATTAAATAAGCACTACCTAATAAAGCTAAAGAAAGTAAAATAAAAACCAGATTTGGCATGCCTGGAATAATACCCAGTAAACCCATAATTGTTGCTGTCACTATCAGTGCTTTTGGGTCACCAAATAATTGACTCCCTACTTGCTGTCCCACTGTTTCATCACTTCCCCGAACTCTTGTTACTACAATTGCAGAGGCAGTTGATAATAGTAGTGATGGGATTTGTGCAACCAATCCATCCCCAATGGTTAATAAAACATAAACTTCACCTGCCTCCGAAAAGCTCAATCCATGCTGTCCCACACCAATAGACAAACCACCTATAACATTGATAAATAAAATAATTATCCCTGCTATTGCATCACCTCTTACAAACTTACTCGCACCATCCATTGATCCATAAAAATCTGCTTCTGCCGCGACTTCTATTCGCCTCTCTTTCGCCTGATCCTGATCTATCAACCCTGAATTTAAATCAGCATCAATCGCCATCTGTTTTCCAGGCATAGCATCCAAGGTAAATCTGGCACCTACTTCAGCAACGCGCCCAGCACCTTTTGTGACAACCACAAAATTGATAACAACCAAAATTGCAAAAACAACCAGTCCTACAGCAAAGTTTCCACCAATTACAAAAGAACCAAATGCCTCAATCACTTTTCCTACTGAATCTCCACCCTCATGCCCTTCCAGCAAAATAATCCGTGTTGAGGCGACATTCAAAGCCAGTCTTAACAAGGTTGCAATTAAAATAACAGAGGGAAAAACGGCAAACTCTAATGGTTTAAGACTGTAAATTACAACAAGTAGAATAATTAATGAAAATGCAATATTAAAGGTAAAAAACAAATCCAATAAAAAAGGCGGCAAAGGTAGCACAATCATTGATAAGATCATGACAATCACAACGGGTGCACCTAACCCCATACTTGAAATAGATTTAATTGTTTCGACTACTTTAGTGAGATCCATAATGATTTTTCTTAATATATAATCCGGTCTTTAAAAACAAGGTTATTTCTATAAAACATATGTGAATTGATTGTTTTTACTCTTGTCTGAATTCATCAGAAACCTTTATATCTTTAGGTAGCACTGGTTTTTCCCCATTATTTTCTACTGCTGCTTTCAACTGAAAGACATAGGCTAATATCTGTGCAACAGCTAAAAACAATCCTTTAGGAATTTCTTCACCCAGTTCTGTTGAATAAAATAGTGCTCTAGCTAATGGTGGTGCAGCAACCAAAGGAATATCAGCACCCATTGCACTATTTCTTATTTGAGCAGCGATCAGATCTACACCTTTAGCGACTAAAACAGGGGCTCCACTACCTAAGGGATCATATTTCAATGCAATAGCAAAGTGAGTTGGGTTAGTAACAATCACATCGGCTTTTGGCACTTCATCCATCATCCTTTGTTGAGACATTTCCATCTGTTTTCTTCGTATCTGTCCCTTAATCTCCGGATTACCTTCTTGTTGTTTAGACTCATCTTTCACTTCCTGTTTAGACATTTTTAATTGTTTATTGTTATTCCATAATTGATAAGGCGCATCAATTGCGACGATAACAATCAGGGTTGAACTTAAAATCAAAAAGCCATATAAAATAATATCGGCTGCATTAATGACTGCATTATTTAATGACAAAGAACTTAATGCCATGAGCTGATCCAAATATCCCTTGAACAAACTTCCTGCAACTGAAAAAATGAGTACGATTTTTACAATAGATTTTAATAATTCTACCCATCCCTGGACACCAAACATTCTTTTTAAACCAGAAAAAGGATTCATTTTTGAAATTTTAGGACTCATTGATTCAGTACTAAAATTCCATCCACCCATCATAATGGGTGTCAATAATGCGACTAGTCCCATGATCAAAACCAGAGGTACAATTAATAGCATTCCATCTAATAAAACCTGCTCAAAATAAATAACCAGGCTTGCATCGTCAAAAAAAACATCACGATTTAATTTAAATTGTTTCCTAATGATTTGTATCAAACCTTTACTTATTGATTCTCCTGTAAACAACAACATAACTGAGCCAGCCACTAAAGCAACAAAGGTATTAAGTTCTTTAGAACGGGGAATCTGACCCTTTTTTCTAGCATCGGCAATTCGCTTTGCCGTGGGTTCTTCGGTTTTATCCCCTGAGTCATCAGCCATTTAATTGCCCTATAACTTTAATAATTGATTTATTAACTGATAGCCTTCGGTTAACACATTTGAAAAAATTTCAATTGAACTAGACATTGAAATCCAGATTAAAACTAGCCCTACCATAATAGTAATAGGAATCCCTATAGCAAAAATCTGTATTTGTGGTGCAGCCCGGGCAGCGACACCAAAGCTTATATTAATAAAGAGTAATGCAGCCATTATAGGCATCGCAAGTAGAACACCGCCTGCAAAAACCTGGCTACTCCAGGCTATAACAGACCATAAATCATTCAGATTAAGACCAACAATTCCGATAGGCAAAGTATTAAAGCTTTCTACCAACATTTCTATTAATAATAAATGTCCATTAACACTTAAAAACATTAAATTTGCAGAAACTATAAATATTTGTGACACGACGGGTACTTGTAAACCAGATGCGGGGTCAACCATGGATGCAAACCCTAAGCCCATACTGTAGGCAATACTTTGTCCGCCTAGCAACATCACAGAGAAAACCATTTGTAGTACAAAACCAGTCGTTAAACCAATAACTAATTGTTGTAGAGTTACCATAAACCCTTGATAACTAAAAATTTCTACATTAGGTTGGGCTGGTAGCAATGGAACAACAACAAGTGTTATAACAAGCGCAGTAATAACACGAATTTTTGCGGGAAGTGACCTAACACTAAATACCGGAATTGAAATAAACATTGAACCAATACGAATAAACGGCCATATAAATGAAGCCACCATTGATAACATTTGCTCTTCAGTGATATTCACCGGCTTACCCAATAAGAGTCGGGATTTGATGCATTAAATTTTGAAAATAATCAATAATTGCTTGTAACATCCAAGGCCCTGCAAGTGTTAGAACTATAATGACCGTTGCTAATTTAGGTATAAAAGATAATGTTTGTTCATTAATTTGTGTTGCCGCCTGAAACATGGCAACAAGTAACCCTACCGCTAAAGAAGACAATAAAATGGGGGCAATTAACTTTATTGCTACTAAAACTGTATCTTCAGCAATTGAAGAAATAACGTCTGGTGTCATATTGCCGCCTATAAATTATCAAATATAAAAGCTTGCTGCTAACATTTCCATCACTAATGTCCAGCCATCAGCTAATACAAACAACATAATTTTAAACGGTAAAGAAATAATCATTGGAGATAACATCATCATCCCCATTGCCATTAATACACTGGCCACAACCAAATCAATCACTAAAAAAGGCAAAAAAATCAAAAAACCAATCTGAAATGCAGTTTTAAGTTCACTGGTCACAAAAGCAGGTAAAAGTAGGGAAAAAGGCACATCATCAACTGATTCAAAATCTTCGCTCCCTGATATTCTCATAAATAACTCTAAATCTGTTTCTCGCGTTTGCTTTAACATAAAAGCTCTAAAAGGCTCAGATGCTTTTTCAATCGCCGCTGTAATCTTAATTTTTTCTTCCATATAGGGCCGTACAGCTTCTGAATTAACTTTATCAAAAACAGGCATCATAATAAAAACCGTCAAAAACAGAGATAAACCAAGTAATACTTGATTACTTGGTGCCTGCCCTGTCCCTAATGCTTGGCGCAATAAACTCAAAACAATCATAATTCTGGTAAACGACGTCATGGTTAATAGCATTGATGGCAAAACAGTCAGCATTGTCATTAATGCTAAAATCTGAATGGTTACCGTATATGTTTCACCACCCGCAGGATTTGTTGTGACAGTCAGCGCATCAATTCCAGGAGCTGCGATAGCTGATGCAACCGGCATTAATCCAACAAACAAGCTCACAACTAACTTATTCATTTAAAGATCTTGTCATTATTTGTTTGAGTTTTTGAGAAAACTCACCTTCTACTGGCTTTTCCTTAGTTTCCTCAGCCACACGATCATCACCCTCAAGTACCAACAAGTTATTGATTCTTCCAGGAGACACTCCCAATACTAATTGTTGTCCACCCACTTGAACCAAAACAACTCTATCACGCCCTCCCAGCGATAGACCGGCTAACACCCTCATTTTTTGTTTTGAATTTTCTGGTAATGCACCCATTTTCCTCATCAACCAGATACAAGCAAAAAATAAAGCTATTACGATTATTAGGCCTAATACCCAATTCATCACATGATCATAAGTGACCAATTTAGCAGGTTTTTTTCCATCAACATTTATTGCTGCATATACAGATGAAATTGAAAATAGAAAAATAGTGGTACTGGCAATTATTATTCTCAATTTATGAACCTAATTTTTTTACACGCTCTGATGGGCTAATTACATCGGTTAACCGAATTCCAAATTTATCATTTACTACGACGACCTCCCCATGAGCTATCAATGTACCATTAACCAATACATCCATTGGTTCACCAGCAAACCTGTCTAACTCAATAACTGAGCCCTGGTTAAGTTGCAATAAGTTTCTAATGTTAATACTTGTTCTTCCTATCTCCATGGAAACAGTAACTGGCACATCCAGAATGACATCTAACTTAATATCTTCTGTTGTAGCTTCACTCGGTGCAGGACTTGTTTCAGCTTGCGCTTCTAATTCATCAAAGGTAGCCGCTTCTAAACCTTCGGCATCACTTTGTTCCTGTAGAGCATCACCCCAGTCAGCAGTGGCATCATCTTCTTCACCAGCCTCAGTTCCAGTTCCAGGTTCAGCTTCGGCAACTGCTTGCTCTTCCATCGCATCACCCCAATCCGCACCCAATTCCTCTTCATTTTCACTCATTTTTTTACCTTGCTTTACTTTGGAAGGAACTCTATTACCTTCATCCTAGCCTAAAGAATCCTGAGTTAATTTTTCTGTTACTTGAACGGCATAATTACCATCTGACAAACCAACTTTACCTTTAAAAATATTGACTTTTTCTGCTTTAACAGTCACTATTTCAGGCATTTCAATAGGAATCACATCTCCTTTTTGAAAATTAATGACATCTTTAATTGTCATGGTTTTTTCAACCAACATACTGTTTAAAGAAACTTCACTTCGAAGCACTTCTTTCCTTAAATTCTCTTGCCAAGCTCCATCTACTTCCCCTCGATCACTTGATACAGCATCCAATAAATCTCTAATCGGTTCTACCATCGAATAAGGCATTGCTATATTAATTTGCCCCCCTCCGCCTTCAAGTTCCACAAGAATGGTTGAAACAACAACAATTTCTGATGGACTTACGATATTTGCAAATTGAGGATTTACCTCAGAATTCATATATTCCATTTCAATATCCATCACTGGTTTCCATGCCTCTTTTAAATCCTTAAACAAAAGATCAATAATTAAACGAATAACTCGCATTTCAGTTGGCGTAAATTCACGTCCTTCCACTTTATTATAAAACTGCCCACCACCACCAAAAAAGTTATCCACCGCTGTAAACACAAGCTTTGGTTCCATAACTATTAAAGCTCTACCTCTTAATGGTGCAAACCGAACAATATTAAGATTTGTTGGTACATAGAGACTTTGAATATATTCAGAAAATTTTTGAACTTGTATTCCTACTATAGAAATTTCTGCTGATCGCCTTAAAAAATTAAAAAGAGATATCCGAAAATAACGTGTAAATCGTTCATTAATCATCTCCAATGTCGGCATCCTGCCTCTTACAATTCTTTCTTGACTTGCTAAGTCATACCCTCTGACAGTGCCTAACTCTTCTTCATTTGTTTCTACTTCTACATCACCATCGTCAACACCATGCAAAAGTGCATCAATTTCATCCTGTGAAAGAAGATCTGCTGTAGACATAACTTTAAAACCTCAATTTAACAAAAATTTAGTCGTCACCATATCGTTGACCACCTGACGAATAATTTTTTTAATAACCTGAAATACTTATTGCATTACAAAGGAAGTAAAAAAAATATTTGTCACTTTATTTTTCTTAGTCATTTTTTCCATAACATCACCCACTACCTTTAACATTTCATCCCGTAGCGCTTCTTTTCCTTCTACAGTCATAAGGTTTTTTGAACCTTTAGCACTTATTGCCATTAATAGATTGTTACGTATCATTGGCTCGTGCTTCTTAAGTGCTTCTATTGTCTCTTCACCCTTAACTAACAACGAGACTGATATCTGAATCAAACTGGCTCCAGACCCTTTTGGAAAATTTACAATTAATGATTTTTTCATATCATAATAAATCTCATCATTAGCACCCTCTTCTTCAGATTCGTCGTCTTCCTCTAAAACTTCCTCACTCTGCTCACCATCTAATTCTTCAGAGTTACCCATAAAAAAATAGTATCCAGCACCTGCACCTGCTAATAATAAAATGATTAAACCTATAATAATCAACTTTTTTGAAGACTTTTTTTCTTCCCCATTTTCTACTTCATTTTCTGCCATTTTTCCTCCTATTCTGTCTCTAACTGTAGACCATTTTTAGCAAATTACTCGACATATCATTTTATATATACATATTTTTTTCTTTCTAAGCATGTGTATTAATTATAAAATTATTTTCGCCCAAGCAAATTACAGCTATTCTTAGCGAACGGTTTATTACCATTAAATATGAGCCATGATCTTTATAAATACATTTGAAAACATAAATAACAAACTAGGTAGCTTTCATCACCAAGACAAACTTTATATCTTCTTTCGTATTTATTAAATGCAATTAACAGGCCGTAATTAAATTAACTATTAAATTCAATTAATTATAATATAATTATAGTAAAATTGACTTATTTTTTGACAAAAAAAGGGAGTAAAATTAACTTTTACTCCCTTTTTAGAGGCACCCTAATACTCAAATTATTTTTTTAAAATGCGCACCCTGACTTCACACAAAACCGGTTATCTATCAACAATTTAATGAATAAAATAGAGCTAAACATACACTTACTAATATAAACATTCCTGAAAAAAACATTACTAAACGATCAATTGTCATAAATTCTCCTAATGACACTTAGTAAAAATATATTTCTAAGAAAAAAATAGCATACAATAAATTATAATATAATAATTTATTTATATATATAGACACAAAAAAAGCCCTTTTAAGGGCTTTTTTTATTTTTACATTACCTCTATTTTTAAGCTTACTTTCAATAGAAACTAGTCTAATAAATCCAGGATATCTTGCGCAGCAAGCTTTTGCTCATCATTTCCTTTCTCAAATGCTTCTTGAGCAATTGCTTTAGCCGCATCATAATCACCCATGTCAATATATGCTTTCGCTAAATCAATTTTAGTTTCCATTTCATCCATATCAGTTAAATCTAAAGCACCTTGCTCTGAATCTTTTTCTGGCAACTTATCAAAATCAAAATCAAATGCCTCAAACTCTTCATTTATTTTACTATCCTTGTCACCATCATCTATAGAACTTGAAGTATTAAGCTGGAACTCACTTAAATCAAAATCTATATTATTCGCATCATTTTTGTCAGGAGTTCCCTTTCCTATATCTAAGTTATGATCTTTCTCATCTTCGTCAAAAATTGATAAATCAAATTCCATTTCATTTTCATTATCTCCTTTCGGCTTTACATCTACTTTTTTATTAACAGTGCTATCAATATCATCTATATCATTTTTTGCAACAACATTTTCATTCGATGAAGACTTCACATCTAACTCATCACCCATTTCTACAACTTTTGACCAAAATGACTGATCTTTATTTTTTCCTGATTTTTCTAGCTCGATTACATATTTCTCAAAACTACTTTTGTTTTCATGAGCATGAAATATTTCTAATAGCTTTAACTTACATTCATCTCTTTCAGGTTGATCGACAATGGCCTGACGCATCAATTCTTCCGCTTGCTGATATCTCCCGTATGCTAAATAAACATCAGCCTCTAAAACAGGATCAACATCCTCGCTAAGGTCTTTATCAAAAGTATGAAAATCACTAGATGAAAATTCACTCAAAAAAGAACTATCTTCCATGGGATCTTCAAGAGATGGTGTTTTATCAGAAGAAGAAACCGGCTCTTCATCATCACTCAAAGAATCAAGGGGAATAATTTCACTCGCAGAGGCAAATATGCTGTCATCATCTATTGCATCTTCATCTTCCTCTCTTCCTTTACGCCATAATGCCCAGCCAAGCAATCCTAAAATAGGAAATACTATTGCACTTAGCATAGGGGTAGAGAGCGTTTCTTTTTCTGGTGAAACCGGTTCAGCCTCTACTTTTGCATCTTTATCTTTTTCCTTAGCTTTCTCAGTAACTTTTGGTGTTACTTTAACAACTGGTTTCGTATCTTTAACAGTAGCTGCTGGATCTTCTTTTGACTCAATTTTTTTGTCAAAATCCTCAACTTGTTCCACTTCTATCTTAGAAGTGCTTTCTACTTTATTCTGGTTTTGTAAGGCAGCAATTTGCTCATCTTTCAAAATCAGCATTTTTTGCACCATTGCTAATTGCTGCTCCAATTTTTCCATTTTAGCTTGCAATGCAAAACTTTCTTCACTACTTAAAGACGGTAAATCTGTTTGTTTTACTTCTGCTCTATTACTTTGCTGATCAACTTGTGCATCATTTTGTGATACAACAACTGTCGTATCAGCAATTTGTGCTTCGGTTGGTGCTTTTAATTCCACTTGGGCATGAACCCCTTGGGTATTATCCAAATTAGCTTGAGCTTGCAAATTAGTATTAACAACGCCTGTCCATTGATCAGACTGAGCTTTAAAGGCTAACTGTGCATCTTCTTTAGACAAACTAAGAATTACTTCTTTTTCTGGTATTTTAAGCGTTTTACCAGCTTCTAAAGCATTAACATTATCTTTAAAAAAAGCACCTGGATTAGCCTTGAAAATAGCCATCATCATCTGTGCTCTAGTTACATCACTGTATGTATTCGTTTTTTCAGCAACTTTCCATAAAGAATCGTTTCTTTTAGTTGGCCCATACTCCCCCTTAGAAAAAGCAACACTCTCTATTTTTTTTGATGTTTTAGTCTTGGCCTTAGCTACAGTTGTATTCTTAGCAGGTTTTACTTCTACAAACTCATCTGGTTTTTTTACAACAGGAATCACTGCTTGTGTATAAGCAACAGGAGGATCAACCAATACAGTAAATTCTCGATAAAGATTTCCTTTATCCCAACTCACCTCTACCAAAAAATCTAAAAACGGTTCTCTTAACGCTTCATTGGAACTAACCTTAATAATCGCTGATCCATCAGCAGCTTTAATTGTTTCAAATTTTATTTTTGAAAGAAAATAATTCCAGGGAACACCCGCTTCATCAAATTTTTCAGGCGGTGCGAGTTTGACCTTAATATCTGAAATATTTTCTCCCGCAGAAACGAACAATGCAATTTCAGCATCAAGGTTCTGATTAAGTGCAGAGTGCAATTTAATATCGCCAATTCCTAACGGAAATGCACTCACAGGTGCCAGTAACGAAATAGCCGTTATTGTTGTTTTAGTTAAATTGCGCACAAGTTTCTCCTTTACAATTTTTTACCACAGTGTTATACCAAATTGAATCATATTTATGTTTAATCTTAGACTAGATGTATTTTTTTACCAGCTCTTCAGCTATTTGAATACTATTTAAAGCAGCACCTTTACGTACATTATCACCTACCACCCACAAATCAATGCCTTTAGGGTGTGAAATATCTTCTCTAATACGCCCGACAAAAACATCATCATTCCCAGATGATTCAGTCACTGCAGTTGGATAACCACCATCAACACGTTCATCCAATACTGTGATACCTTGCGCATTCCCCAATAATTCCCGAACTGCTTTTACATCAATTTTTTTATGTGTTTCTATATGTACAGCTTCAGAATGCCCATAAAAAACAGGGACACGTACAGCCGTTGGGTTAACCTTAATAGACTCATCAGAAAATATTTTTTTTGTTTCCCATACCATTTTCATTTCTTCTTTGGTATATCCGTTATCCATAAAAACATCTATTTGTGGCAATACATTAAATGCAATTTGTTTAGGATAGACTTCTGGAGTAATGGGCTTCCCATTTAATAATTTGGCGGTTTGAGAAACAACCTCTTCTATTGCCTCTTTTCCTGTTCCAGAAACTGCTTGATAGGTACAGACGTTAATACGTTCTATACCTACAGCATCGTAGATAGGTTTTAATGCAACCAGCATCTGGATCGTAGAACAATTTGGGTTTGCAATAATTCCACGCACTTTATAATCTGCAATTTTTTCAGGATTAACCTCAGGTACAACCAAAGGGATATCGTTGTCATACCTAAATTCTGATGTATTATCGATGACTACACAATTAGCGGCAGCTGCTTTAGGTGCATATTCCTTTGATATCGATGCACCCGCTGAAAACAATCCGATTTGAACTTTAGAAAAATCAAATTCAGCAAGGTCTTTAACAACTAAATTCTTCCCTTTAAAAGGAATCCGTTTTCCAACTGAGCGACTACTTGCCAAAGCATAGACCTCACCTACTGGAAAATCACGTTCTTCCAAAATTGACAACATTGCTTCGCCAACTGCTCCAGTTGCGCCTACAACGGCCACATCATAAGTTTTAGACACTCATTTTTCCTCTAACAATAATTTTATATCTAAATGACATTAGCCTAAAATTTCAAATATTTTTTTAGTAATATCACTTACATTCCCCACCCCTGCAACAGAACTAAACCTCACTGCCTGGTCTTTGGCAGAATAAAAGTCAACCAATGGTTTTGTTTGCTGATGGTATACCTCAAGCCGTTTCATTACGGTTTCTTCTTTATCATCCTCTCTCTGTACTAAGGGTTCCCCAGTGAGATCATCTATACCCTCCTGCCGGGGCTTTTTAAATTCAACATGATAAGTACGTCCAGAGGCTAAATGAACTCTTCTACCAGCCATACGTTTGATAATTTCAGCATCTTCAACTGCGATTTCGATAACGTGATCAATTTCAACTTTCATTTCAACCAAGCCTTCGGCTTGAGCAATTGTCCGAGGAAACCCATCAAGTAAAAAACCTTTTTCACAATCTGGTAGAGCAATACGTTCTTTAATTAAAGCTAAAATAATTTCATCAGAAACCAGCCCGCCAGCATCCATCACTTTTTTTGCATCCATACCAAGCGGTGTTCCCGCTTTTACAGCAGCCCTCAGCATATCTCCTGTTGAAATTTGGGGAATCCCATATTTTTCAGTAATAAACTGTGCTTGTGTTCCCTTACCTGATCCAGGACTACCTAAAAGGATAATACGCATAAAATAACTCCAAAAATAAAAACAATAATTAATTAAACAATTATATTAAGCTAAAGAAATGACTCTAAAGCGAGTTAATAACTTCATTATCTTATCTTAATTACCATTTATATGCCTAGAGAACCCTCCAGTTAATTCGACTTCCACTTAATGTCAATTAATTCGACCAAACTTTAAGGAAAGAGTTTTATAATAAAAAATAAATTCTTTACTATTAAACAATTTTTCCAATGAATTTAATATGAATTCAAAAGAAGAGTCTCATTGTGTATTAATGAACTGTTCAGATAAAAAGCAACCACTTTTACCCAATTCAACAAGAAAAACTAAACATTCAAAACCTTACCTACCTGAAGCTTGATTCATACAACAATTATTATTTCATATGGCCACAAAAAAAATAATCAACAAAACCAAGAAGTGGCTCACATCCTTTATCATCCCTTATAATATTTGTCCTTTTGCCAGACAAGCCTATGAACAGAAAGGTATCTATTATTCAGTAGTTGAGTTAAAAAAAATTGATCAATGCTTGGAAGCTGTTTTCACAGAATATCAAAGATTAGATATTCACCAAAAAATTGAAACAACCCTGATTATTTTTCCACATCAATTTCCCTTATTTATTGATTATCTTGATTTTCTTGACTTGGCTCAATCTCTTTTAATCGATCAAAATTATGAAGGTATTTATCAATTAGCTAGCTTTCACCCCTATTATTGTTTTGAAGGAGAAGCTATATCTGACCCTGCTAATTATACAAACCGCTCCCCTTACCCAATGCTACATTTAATTAGAGAGTCTAGTTTAGAACAGGCATTGCAATCTTATCCAAACCCAGAACTTATTCCAGAAAGAAATATCAAGCTCACTAGAGAACTAGGGCTTCAAAAAATTCAGGCTATTTTAAATAATATAAAACCAAGATAACTAACTAGTGTCTGAACGAAAAAACCATCGAAGCATTGACATATAGGAGGTATAGCGCTTTATTTCATTTGAAGATTTTCGAAAAAACTCTCAATATCGGCATAACTAACAAAATATCAGAGATTTTAGTCCTAACTCCAAAAAAACTTCAAATTAATTTCCCCTTGAAATGATTAACTGGTAAAGCTTTCAGTATTTCCGTTCAGACACTAACTAGATTAAACCAATTTTAAGCATTCAAAACTTACACCTTGTTCACTTAAAACCAATACGCATATTTTATGCCAAGTTGCCACCCTCAACTTATATCAGCAACCTAAAAGAAAAAAAGATTCTAATTTACAGTTCTTCCTGAATAGATCTTAATACTAAGCACTCTCTATTATAAAACCTGTCTCTATTTGGAGACAGAAGGATAAAAATCCTAACGCCTATTGTCTACCTCTATTTCAAAATATATTGTAATAGACATAAGCTATTCTTAATTTAATCCATAATCAATCTGAATAAATTTTACTCTAACATGCTGAAAAATAATAACTCATTATTCATTATGTACTAAATAATAAATAATATTTAACGCAATATTATGATCTTTATCTATAAGCGGTTAAGAGTGCTATAAACACAACTTACTCATCACATTGCCACTCTGAAACTTGCATAAAATACGGTTCTGAATAATAAAATTATTTACTTTACTATGTGAGGCCATTCTGAGACGATTAACCAGAGTGTCTCAATTTGGTAACAATCATTTCTTTAAAAATATAAGCAAGAAAGCTCTCTTTCTATAAAAACCTTTTAAAATACTATCTTACCTTGACATTGGTTATTCATTTTTTTGAACTACCTTAGTTTCTTCTGTATTTGAACTTTCGGTTTTATCAGATATTTTACTTTTAGAAGGCTCTTCTGGCTCTATTCTCCTAATCACATTCCCTTCCACATCATAAACCACTCCATCCACTTCATTTTCAAATTGCTTTTTCTTCTTTTTACGGATAACATTCCCTTCTATATCATACTTCACAACACTATCGTCAATTACTTCTGGTTCAGGCTCAGCAGTCAATTTTTCCATAAAATCCACAAACCATTGAGCCTTTTTTACTCCAGTCAGATCTAAATCATCAAGAATATTTTCTGCATCAGGCAAACTTCCACATTCTTTCGATAACTCAAATGCTTCAATACAAGCATCTTCTTGTCCACGAAGAGCATAAATACAAGCGAAGTTATAGGCCGCACTTCCTCGTTGAATACGCTCTGCATTTTCAAAAAACTCTCTTGCCAAATCATAAAGCTCATCATCAGCACTAATCTCCATAATACGCGCTAAATCCATATAGGCCACTCCCCCATCAATCGCTGCACCTAGATGATTGGGTGTGACTAACAAACAAAAATTAAATTTAGAAATAGCTTCTAAATAAAGCTTAATACTATCCTCCCTCATAGTTTTAGCTTGGTGCAACAAAGCAAAACCCCAGTTAAATAGTGCTTCACCTGTTACTAAATCTCCTTTTACTACATCAGCAAAACCTTGGTATGCACTAATATAAAACTGGTCTGCTTTTGCACCCTCATTTTCACGAGCTTTTGCCGTTTGCTTAATTGATGCTTTTAAAGTCGATTTTTTACTGCTTCTGCCAAACAATGCCATTAATTTCTGCCTCTTTAAGAATTTTTTAGGATTATTGGTATAGAATAACAGTTCAATTTTACAAGATCATCTATCAATGAGCAAAAAAGAGATAAACTTGGAAACCTCTCAAATTCCATGGCATGAGTTACAACGTTTTTTTGCCAGTGGCATGGCTGTATATATATCCAAAGATATTGATTTAGTAGAGGTTGCCTATCAATTTTCAATAGATAATAAAACACAGGTGGCACTATGGCTAAAACAAAAAAAAGTAGCACCAGTTACTGATCAGCAGGCCTTAAAGTGGTATGAAAAAAATACAATTGTATGGTCTGTCGTTGTAAAGCCTTGGGTATTAGTTCAAGAAAAAGTCATTAATGAACAATAATGATAGCAACTCAAAAATAGGGCAAGGAATGATTTATCTTGCTTGGTTTATGTTTTTAGCACTACTTACCTTTGGCTTTAAAAATTACCTTGAACAACAAAACAACCCAAACCAGACTGTTTCAACAAAATGGAATAAGGGTATTGCTGAGGTACGGCTAAAGCAAAACCGCTATGGACATTATTTAGCTAATGGCCAAATCAACCAAATTCCTGTCACTTTTTTACTTGATACAGGTGCAACACTTATCAGTATCCCCGAGTCGATTGCAAAAAAAATAGACCTTAAAAAAGGCCATCTAGCTCATAGCAGGACTGCAAACGGAACAATTACTGTCTATAATACTAGGCTAAGCTCGGTTGGAATTGGTGCAATAGAACTTAATAATATCCGTGCGACAATCAACCCTCATATGGAAGGAGATGAAATATTGCTAGGGATGAGCTTTATGAAGCACCTGGAAATGACTCAAAAAGGAAAAGAACTAATTCTTAGATACTAGAAATGAAATCATCAATAATTACACATTGTATTGTGCTATTTTCAGTTTTACTCTTTTCAGACACTACATTTTCACATGCAGGCTCTCATGGCAACGATGAATGTATTGTTACAGTAGATGAATTTGATATCCGCTTAAATGGCTATCAATTTCAAGGAAAGTTCCCCGATAAACACTATTGCCGTCATTTTCCGTATCTAGGACAGACAATAATTAAAGTTGATTCTAACATTGATGACTTAAGTGGTATGGCTGTGGAATTGCAACTGTTAAAGCGCAACTCATGGTTAGGGCTACTGCTACAAAAAAAAGATGCTTTTTCTGTGATTCAACAACGCCCACTACAGTTTTTTTCTAATCAAGTTGTGTCTATCAGTACTGATTTAAAAAAAATAGACATCTATGCAATCAAGTTAAAATTACACGACAAAAATAACAACGTAACTGAGAAACAGTTCATGTTTATTGCAGGCTTCTCCTTTACCAAAGTCATGGTTAGCATTGCCATTATATTACTTTTATTTATTATCTTTATTTTTTTCAAACAACTGAAAATTAAACATTAATAATAAAAATTATTTAAACTAAACCTCTAGCAGAATTTCATCAGTTGCACTGACCAAAGCATCAATCATTTCTTTTCCACTGGCAATATGCCCTGCGCTAGGTAAAACAACAAACCTGGCTTTGACTAAGTATTTCGACAATGAAAAACCAGCCTCCATAGGACAAACTAAATCATTTCTCCCATGAATAATAATTGTAGGGATGTGTTGCAAAATATCGCATCCATCTAAAATCTGATTTTCTGTAATAAAATATTTATGTTCAGCATAGTGCATTTCCATTTGTACCTGCTGCAACATTTTTTCTGTCACATGACTTTGTTGTTCATTCTCTTGATAGTCCTGCATTAAAGCGACTTGCCCCCCCCACTCAATCCAAGCTTTAGTTGCACGCCTTTTTGCCAATTCATCATCGCCAAAGACAACATTGTATATCTTTTTCACTAAATCTGCTGCTGTATCATCAGGTACACTAGCCACTAACTGTTGCCACTTTTCTGGGTAAATAAGTCCAACCCCTTCATTAGTAAACCAGTCCAAATCCTTCTTTCTTGCTAAAAAAACACCTCGTATAATCATTGCTAACATTTTCTCTGGATGTTGCTGGGCATATAACAAAGTAAGTGTTGCTCCCCAAGACCCTCCAAACAAAACCCATCGCTTGATTTTCAATTGTTTTCTAATTCGCTCCATATCATCAATTAAATATTGAGTCGTATTATGTTCTATTTTACCAAAAGGTACCGATTGCCCACAACCCCGTTGATCCATCAGAATAATATGATACTTTTCGGGATTAAAAAAACACCTATGTCCTGGTTTGGTACCTGAACAAGGCCCGCCATGAAGAAAAACAACCGGGATTCCTAGTGGGTTTCCAGATTGCTCCACATACACTAAATGAACACTGTCCGTTTGCAGATAAAAACTGTTGAAAGGTTCTATTTGAGGATAAAGTATTTTCATCATTAATAATAAAAAATGCAATCAGTTATAACCACTGCTCATCGAAAAGGGAGTTTTATAATCCCTTATACTCCTTAACACCATATTCAGCTTTCAAATTAATAAGCACTTGGTTTATAATTTTTACTCTTTCTAAATCACCAAGTTCCATTTCTACTTTCATCAAGTTTTCGGTCACCCGGATAACTTTACCAAGATCTTTAAGATAGCGAAAAACAGAAACTGATCTATCAAAATAATTTCTAGCTACTTGCCAATGTCCCTGCACCATATTGAGCTGACCCAACTGTAAAAGTGTTGCAGCTATACCAGGCCGATTAAAAATCATTTTGTAGCCAGTAAGTGCTTGAAGTAATTTAGATTCCGATTGAGTATATTTTTTTTGTTGCTGTAGTAAATCAGACTGAAAACGCAGCAAGCGAAAATTCAGGCCCTTAGAATGAACCCCCGATAACTCTAGGGTCTTAGCATAGCGATTTGTCCAGAGTACTTCATCTTTTTTTTGGACAAAAGCAATTTTTGTTCTAACTGCTATCGCTGCCATGTGAATTGTCTCAAAGGGAGTCATAGATATAAGCTGATCAAATTCTGGTAATAAAGATTGTAAAGTACTTTCAGCCTGAATAGCTTTTTGTTGTTGCAATGCAATCCGTGCATAAAGTAGTGTGATACGTGATTGATGCTTCACCTGTGACGATTGTTTTATATTATCAGTAGCAAGATCAAGATACCTTAGACTAGCCGAGTAATTGTGTAATGCTAATGTCACCTCGGCTAAATTAATTCGACTTAAAAGAACACCTTGCTGATCATCTATTCCTTCATAAATCGATAATGCACGAGCAAATAACCGTTGAGCACTATCCCACCTTGAGTCTGAATATGCTTGTAAACCATCATTTGTATAACTTTCTGCATCCTTTATTTCTAACGTTTTTGTTGTTGCTATTCCACCACCACAACCAGATAATGTCGTACAAAATATAAAAACATATACAGTAAAACACTTTCTAATCATGGCCTGGATGAACTGGTATTAATGGGATATGAGGTGTTTTTTTAATATCATGCGACAGTGGCCATGTATTTTGAACACTGTCTAATAATCCATCAACCTTAGTCATCGCTCGTCTTAATTCAACTGTTGTGCCTGGAATATTATCTAATTCATCATTGATTAAAGTTAGAGCAGTATTAGCTTGATTGATAATTTTATTTAGCTCTATCACCATAGCAGGAAGATCTTGAGTTGCGCCTTGAACATCATGAGTTATTTTATTTAAATCTTTTAATAATGGATCAAGCTGAACCAGCCGTTTCTTAGCTATACTAATAATACCTTTAGCTTCTGATAAAATCTCAGAGCCAGATGTAACAACAGTCTTCAACTCTTTTTCAACTTTATGGTCGAATATAGCCGCCCCCAGAACCCCATGCCCTGTTGCTATTTGTGAGATAATGTTGTGTATATTTTCTATCGATATTTCCAGCTTTGGCAAAATCGCTTCAACTTTAGCTAACAAATTATTATTGTCAGTGGACTGAATAATCCGTGCTAAACTCAATAATAGATCATTTAACGAAGGAGTTTCTTCAACAGGAATTATCGCCTCATCAGGTAATTCACCCGCATCGCTACTATCAGACTCTATCTCAATCAATGCATTGCTAATATTTGCCAATCGGTTTACGATAGCTCTTGCATCTGATCTTATCATTTCTCTTCGCCCATCATAAACATCAATAGTTATTCTAACTTTACGACCTTCAGTCACATTCAAAGCTGACACCGTTCCAACTTCAATACCTTGTGACATAACCACACTCCCTTCGCTAATACCTGCGCTACTATTGACATCAATATAAAAAGTCACTCTCTTTTCAAATAAATGTTGGCTTTGACCACTAATAATAAGAAGTGCTAAAAATAATACAAAAGCAGAAAACACGAAAAGACCTACCATCCGCTCACGCCGATTGTAAGAAATCCGATGAATATAATGCTCCCTTTTTTTTACAGGATCAGTATCCATTTATAATCATTCTAATTCGTGGTCTGCAAAACATTCAATAATTCCTTAACATCCTGGTCTTCAGTATGAATAAATGATTCCCAGCTTTTATAATTAATAATTTTATGCTCAGAAATAAAAATAATTTGGTTCGCATGTTGTTCCAAAAAATGGGTATATTGAAGCCCCCCTATCATACATACAGCTCGATGCTGTTTATGTTTTCCCAACAATACTCCCATTTTCTCACGTTGTTTCGCGCCTAAGTCATGAAATGGTACATCTAGAAACAGTATTAGGGGGTCAAGAATCAACGCGCGCGCTAGAGCAAGTTGTAATCGATGAAAACTATTCAGCATTGCAGGAAATTTTGTCACATCAAAATGGCAATTTAATTCATCCAGTAAAACCCTCGCTTTATCCGCAGTTTCGCGAAATGACAAATCACTGTGATAAAGTAATGGCAACATCACATTCATCAACCCATGCTGTACTGATAACAAAGGTGTTGTTCCAGAAAGATAACCTATCTTAGAACGAAGTTTCCTCCAAGCCGTTTGATCAAGTTCGGAAATCATTCGTCCTAAAATCTCAACCTTACCTGTTTTTGCTTGGGTAATACCCGCCAACATATGCAAATATGCTCTTAATTGAAAACGGTGTGGTCCAACTAAACAAGTTAAATTAGAAGCCGTTATTCTGCATTCTAAGGAAGGAAATTTTAAAGTACTTTCTCCTGAATCGGGAATAGCATTGTATGCCTGGATAATAGGAGAGAGACTATTATTCATATCATCAAGAGTAAAAAATAGCCATCTATCAGAAATAAAAACACCATAGACCTCATCACTGCCTTCTGCATTTGTTGGGGTACCTGTGTAGGTGAATTGCCTACAGAAAGTCCATGAAAACAGGCCATGGTACCAACCCCCAAACCAAAAAATATATTTTTCAACATAAATGCTATAACTACATCCACCCCTAGAGTATTTAGCAATTCAGTCAATGATTCCTGTGCTGAGAAATTATAGATATATGCACTAAAAAACACCCCACATAAGATCATAATAACTGAAAAATAAAGTGCTAACGTCACTTGACTAATCACCATGCAAAGTATTCTGGGAAGAACAAAATAATCATCAACATCAATACCTAAGTATTCCAAAGGTTCAATTTCACCATGCAACTTAGTATTACCTAAGTCTACAGCAATAGCTGAACAGGAACGACCAACCAGAATAACGCCTGTTATTAACGGGCCCAGTTCGCTTATCACTAATCTGGCAAGAATTTCTGTCAAATCATTAGCACCCGTTATTGCCTGCATGATATAAATCAATTGTGAAGTAACTCCAATTCCAACCAAAACGGCTAGAAAAGATATCATTGCAATAGCGTCAACGCCTGTAAAAATAATCTGCCCTAGCAAATTGGAATAGACTGCTCGATTAAAAAAGTTACGATGCGGCTGCCATATAGAGAGCGCCCTTACTAAAAAATAAGTTAAATCAACCAGGTATAAAGAGGATTCTATACAGCGTTGCCCAATCCAGCCAAAAATATTCATCGTTTTAACTGCTTATTCAAACCTTCAACATAGTAATGATTAGGGATTCTAACGCTAGTTTGTTGGAAATTGCAATGATTTGCTCCTAACAAATTAAATTCAATATTTGTATCCTATAGATAGCTTAATCTATTATAGTTACATATTAACAACCTATTCCCATTGCTAAGGGGTTAATAATAGCATTGTAAACCACTCACTTAAATGATTTACAATATAAAAATAACCCTATCAAATTTATATAAAACAATCTATGGTTTGCTACTAATCTGGAATGGTTAACTATGACTACAAACGAAGATTTTTATTCTAAGCTAAAACCTTTTGATCAATTTCGCGGTATTTTCAATCTAAATAATTACACAAAATTGCCTCAAGGTTGGGCGGTAGTAATTACTGATATCGAAGACTCTACAACTGCAATTCAGCAAGGAAAATATCGCGATGTAAATACTATAGGTGTTGTCTCAATAGTTGCTATTTTCAATGCTGTAAAACCCTTGTCAATTCCTTTTATTTTTGGCGGAGATGGTGCAACTTTATGCATTCCCAATAATTGTATTTATGCCGTAAAAAAAACATTAGTGGCAACAAAATTGATGGCTCTAGACAATTTTGCCTTATCTCTTAGATGGGGTATTGTGCCCTGTTCCGTTATTCATCAGTCGAAACACCAAGTTTTAGTTGCTAAACACCAAGTCTCAAAAGGCTATTACCAAGCAGCCTTTACGGGCAAAGGTCTTGTTTATGCAGAAAAACTGGTAAAAAATGATCAACAAGATATATATAACATCATAGACAATGATTTATCTCCTTCTGCTGATTTCACAGGTTTTGAATGCCGCTGGAAAGATGTGCCTAGCCCTCATGATGAAACGGTTTCTCTCCTAGTGCTGAGTGTTGCAAACACAATTAAGAAAAGTAACCTGCTCTATTTAGAAGTTTTTGATCGAATACAAGAAATTTATGGTGACGAAGAAATCCATAGACCCGTACAAAAAGAACATCTTCAATTAACAACAGAAGCACAGGATTTACAAGGTGAAGCAAAAGTTCGAGCAGGGTCAGATTCCAAGCTCAAAGGATTGGTTTATGCAATGATACTACCCTGGAAAATACGACTGGGTCGATACTGGATGAACAAAGGAAAACAATTTCTGAGTTCTGACTGGGGGAAATATAAGGAGACTCTTGTAACCAATACAGACTTTCGAAAATTTGATGACAACTTGCGCATGGTTATTTCCGGAAATGCAGATCAAAGAAATAAGCTTACTCAATATCTGGAAAAACAATATCGAAATGGCTTACTAGTTTATGGTATTTATGCTTCTGATCGAGCTTTAATGACCTGTGTTATTTCAGATTACAATTTACATCATATACACTTTGTTGATGGAGCTGACGGTGGCTATGCAATGGCGGCGAAAGCCTTAAAAAAGCAATTAACTATCTACTCTGAAAACAGATAAAATGTTTAGCATAAGCTTCGCACCATCATGAAAGAGGAATTTATAGCAAATAGGTTTTAAAAGGTGCATAACTAGCCACACAGTTATTTTATTAGTGCTTCTGGGAGCTAAAGGGCAAGGCAAATTTCGAAAGTGATTTAAACCTCACTCCTAAGTAGTGCCTGACCGAAAACAATATTTTCATTTAAATACAACTGCTTATGGTAAAATATCAGCTTGAAGATTTACCGCGATAAAATTCAAGGACAACCCAGAAATCTTATAATGCATTGATTGTCAGATTTCACCACGTTGTACCATCATTTTTAAAAGGTCAGCCTGAAACATATCAGGTGATTTTTTAAATATTTCCCGTTTTGTAGTTTATAAACTTTAGCAACCTGCCCTTTTGGATCAATAATGATGTAATTCTTGACACACTCAACATTATATAGGCGATGTTTTTATTTTTGTCCTTTGTTGCGATGGGCTTGGAAGGAACCTCAAAAATTAGTACATGTGGATCTAGATAGATAAAGTCCTTCCGGTTTATCTATAGCAAAGCAGTTCTTGAATTCGTAGGTGACTCATTGTATTGCTCCAAAAATATCCCATTATTTCTTTTTCTAACGTAGCGCATGTTATGTTTACTGTATTGTTAAGCTGGACGCGCTACCGTGCGTCCAGCTTAACTGCTGTACTTGAGTTCCGCTGCGCTCCACTCCAAGTACAGCAGTTAGAAGGAATTAAAAATTCTCTTTAATTTCTCAACCATTTTTTTCTTATCTGTTATACTTTTATTGATAGTTGCAACAACTTCTATGTATTGAATTACTTAAGTTATGATCGATTCAAAATATCATTCTATTAATTAACAGTTATAAAACAAGTTTAGTAGACTCTCAATCACTTCTCAACAGAGTTATAATTTTTCAGGATATTTCTATGGCTTCATTAAGCTCATTTTTTAAAGGAAAAAAACACTCAAGCAGTTTTATTGGTGAAGAAATATCAGTTGAAACGTTAAAAAAATTAATCCCTATTCGAAATTTAAGTGAAGACAAATTACAATCTTTTGCTTTAGAAAAAAAAGCAGAGATTGTATCTGCTGGAAAAGCTCTGTTTAAGATTAATGAACTTTCTGATTCAGCTATCTATCTTTTAGCAGGAACGGTCTCGTTAACTGATGCCAATGATAAATCTTTTGAAATTGAAGCAACAGAAACAAAAGCAAAATTTCCCATTTCCAGTGGTGTAAAACATACAACAACGGCAATTGCAAAATCAACGATCAATATATTGCGTGTATCACAAAAAATAATGTCTCTCAATTCAATCAAGCACCAATCATTTGAATTGACTATTCCTGAAGAATTAAAAGACTGTCGTGTTTTACAATCTTTCTCTCAATATTTCCTTAATGATGACATGGAAATCCCTTCATTACCTATAATCGCCATTAAATTAAGCGAAGCGATGAAAAAAGATATTGGTATTGAAGAGGCGGTTAAAATTGTTCAACTAGATCCTGTTATTGCAGCTAAATTAATTGAAGTAGCTAATTGTCCTTTATATGTATCATCTGTACCGGTCAAGAGCTGTTTTGAAGCAATAAAAAAAATAGGGCTAAATGCTACACGCAGCTTAGTTATTAGTTTAAGTATAAAAAATATTTTCAAAGGTAACTCTCCAAAAATTGCAAAATACCTGGATCATGCCTGGAAAAATAGTCTTTACCTATCAAGCTTAAGTTACGTTCTTTCCTCTGAAAGCAAACAAAAAAAACCCGAGGAAGCATTACTTGCTGGCTTAATTTGTGATATTGGTATAGTACCCTTTCTAAATTTTGCTTCAAATTTACCTCAAGATTACTACAGTGAGGAGGATATTTTCAACGCAATTCCTGTTGTTAAGGGAGTTGTTGGGGCTTCTATTCTAAAAAAATGGGGGTTTGCAGAAGAATTTATTCAAGTCGCTTTACAATCAGATGACTGGTATCAAGATACAGAAAAAGCTTTTACTCTTACAGATATTGTCGTTTTATCAAGGTTACACAATAAAATTGGAAAAAAAGAGACTTCTGACTTACCACCTATAACATCTATTCCTGCGGCCAGCAAGCTAAAAAACATTACGCTTTCCCCAGAAAATTCTCTAAGTTTTTTGCACGATGCAAAAGATAAAATTAATGACGCTTTAAAAACATTCTCTTCCTAAAGTAGGTGTAAGAAATTCAAAATGAATTGGTTAAAAAGGTTATTTTCAAAAATATTTGGGTCTAAACTTACTCAAGAAAAAAATAGTAATGATTACGTAAAAGAAGAAATAACGCCTAATAAGAGACCAACTTCTTGTTCAAAACCAATTAAAACATCAACTAAACCCTTAGCAATTGATATTCTAAAAAAATTCATCCCGTTAAAAAGTATGGATGAACAAGACTTAAATTCTCTAACTATAAAAACTCAAGTATTTTCAAAAAAATCTACCCTGTTTATACAAGGTGATAAATCAGACGAAGTCTACTATTTGTTAAACGGAACTGTACAAATTCAGCCGGACAGTAACAATAATTATGAAATTTCTTTTGACAATCTCATTGCACGACTTCCTCTTAATAGCGGAAAAACAATTGGTGGAACTGCAACAGCATTAACCGAAGTTACGTTACTTGTCGTACCAGGAAAGCTAAATCAACTTTGGGCCATAAAAAGTGGCTATGATGAAGATTCCTATGTTGAATTAAATAACTTTGAATTACCGCCTGAATTATCTAACCATGCGTTTTTTGAAAGTTTTTCTCAAGCCTATAAAGAAAATAAACTAAGGCTTCCATCTTTGCCAAATGTAGCACTAAAACTTAATAAAGTAATGGCTAGTGATGATATAGGCATCAATGAAGCTGTTGATATTATCCATATGGATTCAGCCATAGTAACCAAACTCGTTCAGGTTTCTAATAGCCCAGCTTATGCCCGGGCTAACCCGATTACAAATTGCCATGATGCTGTACTTAGACTAGGCCTTGAAGCAACTCGTAATTTAGTTATGGGTATCAGTTTAAAACAATTATTTAAATGCGATAATAAACAACTTCTGCAAAGCATGGAAAGCTTATGGAAAAAAAGTCTTTATCTTTCCAGCTTAAGTTTTGTTCTCGCCTCTGAAACAAAGGTTATTAACCCGGACGATGCTTTATTAGCAGGTCTGGTTGCTGATATTGGAACCATCCCTTTATTACATTTTGCAGAAGAGTATCCTTCTGGCCACCCTGATTTTAACGATATTGAAAGTGCAATGCCTTATCTTAGAGCTCCTGTCGGGTCTTTAGTTTTACATACTCTAGGGTTTTCTAAAGAACTGAGTGCTATCCCTCATCATTCAGAAGATTGGTTTTATGATAGCGGCGATAAGTTAACAATAACCGATATTGTGATTTTAGCTAAATTACACAGCTACATCAGTACAAAAAAAACAGAAGGATTACCTTATATCAATTCAATCCCTGCTTATTCAAAACTAAAAAAAGGCTCGCTAGATGCTAACTTCTCACTAATGATTTTACAAAAAGCCCAAAGCAGAGTAAATAGTACTATGCGTATGTTATCCTGATCCTTACTTAACTATTTAACCCCAAAAAACTTACCAAATAAAACACACTCACATTACAAGTAGTGTTGTTAGGAAGCAATAAATCTCCTTTTTCGATAGATATTCATTTCTTGCGTAGGTTGTGTTAACAGTTCTATCATTAACACAACAATCAGATCTAATGTGAAATGTTGGATTGCTAAAAAGACAATACCTCAATCCACACTGGATAAAACTAGGAAATAAAAAGAAGATTTATTTTGTTGCCAGTTACTTACCCCAAAATATAAATTTCAAATCTATTCTAATATCATGAATAACCCCTTACTTGAAAAAACAACACTTCCTCAATTTTCTAAAATAAAATCTGAGTATATAGAGCCAGCTATAGATGCTTTATTAGCAGAATCAAGAGTAATAGTTGAGCAACAATTACAAGCTACAAGCAACTATACTTGGGAAAACTTGATCGAGCCAATTGAAGATAGCGAAGACAAGCTTAATAAAGCCTGGTCTCCTGTAAGCCATATGAATTCTGTGGTCGATACCGATGATTTACGAGATGCTTATAACGCTTGCTTACCTAAATTAAGCGAATACTCAACAGAAATGGGGCAAAATAAAGCCCTGTATTTAGCCTTCAAACAAATATCAGAAAGTGATAGTTATTCATCTTTAGACTTGGCTCAACAAAAAATTATTACCAACGCATTAAGAGATTTTCGTTTATCAGGTATTGGCTTAGATGAAAAAAAACAAAAAAGATACAAAGAAATTAAGCAAGAGTTATCCAGCTTAACTAGCAAATATGGGGAAAATGTACTTGATGCGACTAATGCCTGGACAAAAGTGATTTCTGATGAAAAAGAATTAGCAGGATTACCAGACACGGCCTTATTACAAGCCAAACAAACAGCCGAAAGTCAGGGTAAAGAAGGCTGGGGGATTACTCTGCAATTTCCGTCTTATATTGCCGTGATGACTTATGCGGATAACCGCGAGTTACGTAAAGAACATTACACCGCTTTTGCTACCCGTGCCTCAGACCAAGGGCCAGATGCAGGAAAATGGGATAACAGCCAAATTATGGAAGATACCTTGGCGTTAAGACATGAAATTGCTCAATTATTAGGTTTTAATAATTATGCAGAATACTCTCTTGCCACAAAAATGGCTGAAACGCCCGACAAGGTCACAGATTTTCTTGACGATTTAGCTGAAAGATCCTTAGACCATGCACGCAAAGACTTTGCTGAGCTAAAGAAATTTGCAAAAGAACACCATAGTATTGATGAGTTACAAGCATGGGACATGACTTATTATTCGGAAAAAATGCGCCAACATTTTTACCAATTATCTCAAGAAGAGGTAAAGGCTTATTTTCCAGAAACTAGAGTCATACCTGGTTTATTTTCCGTTGTTGAAAAACTCTATGGTTTAAAAATATCAGAAATTTCTGATTTTGATAGCTGGCATAAAGACGTGCGTTTTTTTGAAATTACAGATGAAGAAGGTTTTGTCAGAGGTCAATTCTATTTTGACCTTTATGCCCGTGAGAAAAAACGAGGCGGCGCATGGATGGATGATTGTGTAGGTCGTAAAAAAACTGCCTATAAAATTCAAATTCCAGTTGCTTATTTAACCTGCAATTTCACCCCTCCAGCAGCAGACACTCCGGCTCTTTTAACGCATGATGAAGTCATGACATTATTCCATGAATTTGGTCATGGCTTACAACATATGCTAACCAAAATAGATCATCTAGGCGTTTCAGGTATTAATGGCGTGGAATGGGATGCGGTGGAATTACCTAGCCAATTTATGGAAAACTGGTGCTGGGAAAAAGAAGCATTAGCCCTTATTTCAAGTCATTATCAAACAAACGAGCCATTACCAGATACTTTATTCCAGAAAATGTTAGATGCTAAAAATTTTCAGGCCGGAATGCAAATGGTAAGGCAATTAGAGCTTAGCCTCTTTGATTTTAAAATCCACCAAAATTATGACCCTGCCAAAGGTGGGCAAATTTACCCAACACTAAAGCAAATTAGAAAACAAGTATCGGTCATTGAAACACCAGAATTCAACCGATTTGCACATGGTTTTTCCCATATTTTTGCCGGTGGATATGCCGCAGGATATTACAGTTACAAATGGGCAGAAGTCTTATCCAGCGATGCCTATTCCTTATTTGAAGAAAAAGGAATTTTTGATCAAGCCACAGGAAAATCATTTCTGCATAATATTTTAGAAAAAGGTGGCAGCCAGGATGCCATGCAGTTATTTATAGACTTTAGAGGTCGCGAACCTAATATTGATGCTTTGCTAAGACACACTGGAATAGCAGGATGAAATATAAAGATTTAAGGGACTTTATAGATCAGCTAGAAAAACAAGGTGAACTCAAACGAATCACTGTTGAAGTTGATCCCTATTTAGAAATGACTGAAATCTGCGATCGTACCTTAAAGCAAGAAGGCCCAGCTTTATTGTTTGAAAATCCAAAGGGCTCAAACATTCCTGTTTTGGCTAATTTATTTGGTACACCGCGTCGAGTTGCTATGGGAATGGGAGCTGATTCGGTTACTGAACTAAGAGGCATTGGTGAATTATTAGCCTATTTAAAAGAACCGGAACCACCTAAAGGCATGAAAGATGTGATGGAAAAAATTCCGGTTTTTAAACAGGTATTGAATATGGCGCCTAAAGTCATTAAATCACCAGCATGTCAAGAGCTTATCAGAGAAGGTGATGAGGTTGATTTAAGTGTTTTCCCTATTCAAACCTGCTGGCCAGATGATGCTGCTCCTTTAATCACTTGGCCATTAGTTATCACTAAAGGCCCAAATAAAGATAGGCAAAACCTGGGTATATATCGTCAGCAAGTCATTGGTAAAAACAAAGTCATTATGCGCTGGCTAGCTCATCGAGGTGGCGCGCTAGATTTTAAAGAATGGCAAGAAGAACATCCAGGAAAACCTTTTCCGGTCTCAGTTGCATTAGGTGCAGATCCTGCAACTATACTAGCC